>JBHHXL010000240.1:0-7370 GCA_046757065.1 Anaerolineae bacterium | reverse complement strand
CGTCACCACCCTCGCTAACCCCGAAATCGTCCAGTCCATCCGGGAGATGGTGGGCAAGAGCGCGTAAGGTCCGAGACGTATCCGGTCATAACGACTATGAGCAACGGCTCTCCAGGCACGGCCTGGCTTGAAGAAGAAACCGCCCGCCGCTACAAAATCTTCACCGAAAAAAGCGCGATGTATCAAGAGCTTAGCCGGTTTATGGTGGAGCTGGCCGGCATTAAGCCGGGGATGCGCGTCCTTGACCTGGGGTGCGGGACCGGCCTTACCAGCCAGGCTGCGCTAGACGCTCTGGGAGCGAACGGGCACATCTATGCTGTAGACATCTCCGATTCTATGCTGGCCGTTGCCCGGGAGCGTCTCTCTTCGAAGCAGGTTACGTTTCTACAAGCCGACGGGGCCGCGTTCGCAGATTTGATCGAGCCGCCGCTTGACCGCGTGGTTTGCAACTCCGTGTTCTGGCAATTCCGCAACAAGCCCGGGGTGCTGGCCGAAATCCGGCGGGTGCTGGCTCCCGGCGGACGTTTTGTCTTTAACGTGCCGGAGTCTTACCTCATCTTCAAAGCCATTCCGCGCAGCCCGAAAGTTGCCGTTCTTTTCAAGCAACTGGCGTCGGAACGATATGGCGTCGGCGTCCAGGATTTGCGCTCGATAGAGGTCTTTCTTAACAACCACGGCTTTGAAATCGTCGCCAGGGAGACGTTTGAACGAGTTCGCACGGCGGAAGAAAGTTACCTGTTCATGCAAATCCCGGTCGCCACGGCCTGGATGGAGCCTCCGCTGAGCTACACGGCTCGAATGGAGCTGCTGGCCGAGGCCAGGCAGTTGGCCGATCCCGACCAGCAGGCCAAGCGACGCTGGATGTATTTCGTGACGCAGCCGCGACAGGTGCGTCCAAAATTTTTGGACAGCACAGGGGGGAATTGAGGAGACACACTCCCTTCGGTCGCACACCCCCCGGTCCTCCTAAAATGTCGGACACACCCGCCGCGACCGTAATCCGACGCGACACTCGCATCAAAAAAGGGCCTTCCCCCAACCAGCGGGAGAAGGCCCGGTTTACTTCAGACCGGATTTTACTGGCAGGTCTGGTTCCAGCGGGCGAAGACGACCTCAACATCTTCGTCGTCAATCTCGCCGTTGAAGTTAAAGTCGTAAATCTCGTCGTAGTTCGGACCGCCCCGGCTTTGACCGACCCGACCGGCCACGGCCTGAATGTCGTTGATGTCCACCACCTTATCGCCGTTCAGGTCGCCGAAGCAGGCGCTGGCCCGGAGGGAGCCGTCAAAAACGTTGGCCGCGATCTCATCACCCAGGCGGGAGGTCAGCACGACGTTTTCCAGGTCGAACGCGGAACTGCCCTCGATCTTGGCCGTGAAGTTGACGATGATCAGCGTGCCGCCGCCATTGGGCCCGGCCACTCGACCGGACGAATAGGCCCCGAAGAAGAGGCTGCCGGCGCTGTCATCAACCTCGGCCAGCAGGGGGCCGGCGGTGCGCCCCGTACTCTCCAGAAAATCGCCCAACTCCACGCTTTGGATTTCGACGACGGCGGGATCGAACAGAAGCTCACCCTGGAAACCGCCGAAATCACTCATATCACCGACATCGATGGTGATGCTGCCGCCGATTCCCATTTCCTGGTTGACGAATTCGGGGTTGACCCAAATCATCGGCGGGCCGCCGGTATAGACCGTCAGGGGGGAGCTGCTGCCGGGCACAAACTCCGACGACGGCCGGCCGGAACCGCTGCTCGCCGGGGCCGCGGGCGGGGGAGGAACCGGCGTCGGGGTTGGCAAAGGCTGGCTGTAAAAGCTCAAATCGAGGGTATAAATCTCCCCTTCCTTGACCGTTATCGTGCTGGAGCTATACTCGGCCACGCCCGAGGCGGGCAGTTGCACGACGACCTCATAGGCTCCGACGGGCAGTTCATTGATGGCATACCGGCCCTGGTCATCGGTGACAACCTCAATATCGTTCACCCTGACCGTTACATTGGCCGCCGGACCATCCGTAAACAGGTCCCACACCTGGCCCACCAGCGAGCCGGTCGCGCCGCTACTATCCGCGCCTGCCGACGGCTCCGGTGTGGGCGGGCGTGGCGGCGGCGGGAGCGGCGTGCCTTGCAAGGCGAAGGCGATTGGCCCCAGGAGATAACGAGTGTCGTTCTCGGAGGCGGGGGCTTTTGCTGAGGAGCCGGCGATGCCCTGATCGTCCCTGGCATATACGCCGCTGATCTCCCGGGCCTCGCTACTGGCGGGCGTTACCATAATAACTGTAACCAGGGCCAGACAAATCATCACCCCGGTCACGACTAACGAGAGTTTCACGGTTTTCATACTTACCCAATTCCCCTTTCCATAAAATCGAGATGTGCTGGTGAGGGAGCGACGCTCCCCCACCGCAAGCGAGATGCGCGCAACTTCATAAAATCCTTTACTTGTCGGGACGGGACGGGGCCGGCAGCGGGCCGGGCGCGCTCGAATCGACCGGGGCACTGCCTGGCCCGATGCGAATCTGGCCGCCAGACTGGCCCACTTCGACGGAGGCGCCACCCACCGAGACCTCAACGGGGCCAAAGACGTTGTTCGTTTCGCCGCCGGTGCCCTCGTTGACAACGCCATAGCTCGTGGCGTCGTTGAAGGAGTCGACCTGGACGTAAAGCTTATGCGTGCCGGCCGGGAAGGTGGCCGTCAGCACCTGGGTTTTGCTTTGCCCGGCGGTCAGCACCTCGAAGTAGCTGGCTCCCTGGCCAAAGTTAAAGTAGAGTTCGTTCTGGCTGATGGGCCACAACGACGAGCCTTCATCGGGGTTGATGTAGAGGTCAACCCAGAAGTATTGCGTCGTCGCGTCCTGGCCGCCGCAGTTCTCAATGGTAATTGAAACGTTGGCTGGCTGGTTTGCCACGGGCGCTCCGCTCGTGGCCTGATCGGTGACGGTGATATCCGTGGCCCGGATGTCGGCCACGTTGCTGGCGCACGTGCCGAGGGTGTAGCTCTTGACCGTCAGCGGCAGGTAGACCGTGGTCGACCCGCCACCGATGCTGGTCACAACCGGGACGCTGCCGGACGCGCTTTGGCCGCTGCCAGCCCTGACGCCGTACTCGCTGTTGGTAATGGTCGCCGAAGCGGTGACAGCAAATGTGTGCTGGCTCGTGCCGCCCCTGGCGGCCAGGCTGGATATGTTCCACCTGACCTCGTTGCCGACCAGGGTTCCGCCGCTGCCGCTGACGTAATTCGCCCCGGCGGGCAGGGTATCGGTGACGACCAGATTCTGGGCTTCCGTGTCGCCGTCGTTGGTGACGGTCAGGGTGTAGGTAACCTGCTCCCCAGGATTGGCCGTGGCCGGGCCGCTCTTGCTAATGCTCAACACAATGTCCTGCACGATCACAGTTGTGGTCGTCGTGGCAACATCGGTCACCCCCTGGCTCGAGGAGAACCAGGCCGTGTTGCTTAAGAGGGTTCCGCTGGCGACATTGCTGACCGTGACCGCGATGGTCCGCGTAATTCTCTGGCCGACGATCATCCCCGACAGAGTCCAGGTCACGACCCCGTTGCTATGCACGCCGCTGTCGCTGGCCGAGATAAAGGTGACGTTGCTATCCAGAGCATCGGTGATGACGACGCCGAGGAGGCTGGCCGCGCCGTTGTTCTCGGCGACGACGGTGTAAGTCAACACCTGCCCGGCGGCGGCGGGGTCCGGTGCGGCGCTCTTGCTCAGGTCAACGGACAAGGGCTCAAAGAACAAAGTCCACATATTAAGCCTGCCGGTGTCGTTGGCGTTGTCGTCGCAAATGCCCAATTGCCAGTCGCCAGCGGCATTTTTGTTATCAAAAGCTGACAGGGAGTTGGCCGGGGTGTGATCGTTCTCGTAGAAGGGCGTGGTGGTGATGTGGCTGGTCGAGGTCACGACGCCATTGCTCGACTCATCATCCCACAGGATGTCAAAATTCAGTATGGGAGGCGGCGGGGGGTTGGTGGCGGGATGGAGCACGACCGTGGTGCCATCCGGCCCTCGCAACTGAAGGCTCAAGTCGGTGCGCCAGGTGTGGTCCAGGTTGACGCCGACATTCAGGTCGTTGATGACAAAGCTGGTGGGCACGTTAATGGTGCTGGTCACGTAGCTGCCAACGCCCGCATCACAAACATTATCGGGGATGACTAGCGGGGTGGTATCGGTGTAAATCTGCGGCGGCAACAGGTCCGCCTGCGGCGCCAGGGCCGGGGTATGGCTTGCTCTATGCGTGCCCTGCGCCTCAGATTTTGCGGCCGCGCGAACGGCAGGGGACTTAACCAAAGCCAGGGTCACGATCAGCAGCAAGACGCAGGCTGCTATAATAGGCGCGGCAAAGCGCAAGATTCTTGTCATTACACTCTCCTTTGAAAGATTAGCTTGCATTCGATGACCGATTTGGACGCTCTCCCTCCCACAACCAAGGAGAATATACTCGTTAATGATAGAAACTGACGTTTTTTCTGTTGCCAGTCGGTCAAAGAACGTAGATTCTCAACCTTTAGTAGGTATAGCTGCGCTCAGTTTGCTCGTATGATGAAAGTGGCCGGTATGCCGGCACTGCTTCCCGTCACTTTGGGTTGACAGAAAATATTAAGATATTTAGATGTTAACATCCCCAGGTTTGAATTACGTTTGAGGGTATTTTGAATTTCATTTGAAAAGTTATAGATTCTAACCAGATTAAGGTTATTGTAACTGCTTTTTAACATTTCTTTAATAGGAAATTAGGTACGAAACGACAAAAGCCAGACGCGATTAGCCCAAAAGGACCATTTACTCGTGTGGCGGGTCAAGACTGGCTCTTTGAGCCTTTGTGGAGCCTGGCCTACCTGACGTGGATCACGCCCTCCCGCCGGGTAACGTTTCCATAGCTATCGATCACCTGCAACTGGATTGGATGATCTCCAGGCGGCAAGCCCGGCCCGTATTCGAGATGGCGACCGGTAACCACTTCGCCGAAACCGGCGATGGTCCAGCGGAACGCCTCATCCGGCAGCGGACCATCTTCCGGGTCCGACCCCATCGCCAGCAAGTTGATGGGCTGGTGCGGGGCGTAGGTCCGTTTCGATGAGGGCAAAATCAGGCTGGCCGAGGGGGCCTTGTCCGCAACGGCCACAGGCCCGATGATTTGAGACGCCTCCGCCAGGCCGTCGCTGGCCGTGACCCGGAACCAGCCCGCCGGCGTGCCGGGGAGCAGCGAGGTGTCGGCGGTGAAGGTCGTTTCGCTGAGATTACTGGCAATCGTCTGCCAGGTGGGGGCGCTGCCGTCGCCTGCGGCAAAGGCGACGCGGTAGGTCAAGCCGGGGCGGCTGCCTCCCCAATGCAAGGTAACGCCTGACCCGCCATCGTCCGAGGTGTAGGGCGCAGCGGTCAGGGCGGCCGGCGGGGAAACCTTGCCCGAGGTGCCGAGCTCGGCCACCAATTGCCCCCGGCGCCACACCTCGACTCTCGCCAGGTTTTCGACGCGGGGAAGCGCCAGGTGAAAACCCTGCCATCGCTCCTCGTGGCCGGGCAGCGCGCCCAGCAAGGCCATTTCAACCGGCGCGAACCGATGCTTCAACAGCTCCGCACCCGCCGCGTCTCGAAACACCACCTGATAATCTCCCCGGCCCTCGCCGGTCATGACCGGGGCGGTCGCCAATTGAACCGGGTATAGCTCCACCCCGGCCCCGGTAATTGTGCCCCGGATCAAAACCGCCGCCTCCGCCGGGCCGGAAGCCTCCGCCAATCCGAGGGTAAGGCTACTCTGTTCAAAGTCGCCGTAGTAGATACCCTCGTAGGTGTAGTCAGAAACCCATTCCGGGCCGCAGTAAGACATATAGTCTTTGTACGTGCCGGGGGAGCGCAACGTCCCGTCAAGCGGGTTATAGCCATAATCATTGATGCTGGCCTGGGGGTAAGGATAGTTCGGATCGATGTTGCTGGGGTTGCCGCATGGGGCGTGATACCGCCCGGCGTTGTGCCCAATCTCGTGGGCCGCCGTGCTGCCGGCCCCATAGGCCGAATCCCAGCCCACGGCGGTATCGATGCCAATGTACCCGATACCGGCGTAAATCAAGCCCCCGCTGTTGTCGACCAGGCCATAGTAATGCCAGCCGCTATAGGCCGGATCGTCACTTGTGCGCAGGCTGTGGATTTCGCCCAATAGTTGGCTCCAGCCGCCTCCGGTTCCCAAATCGGCGGCGGTGCTGTAGACCGGATGGACCGATGTTTCAATCTCGTCGGTTGGATAGGTAGCCAGCAGGAAATCGGTCAGGTACGATAGATCGCTGGTGTCGGGCGGACCATAGCCCTGCCAGACGACCGGCACGATCCGGATGCGCAGCGGCTCAGCCGGGTGAACCTCGATGGAGGTTCTGCCGGAGGCGGGGTAGCGGTCGTCCGCCGCATAGCTATCCCCGGCGAAGCTCAACTGAGCCACCAACTGCACGTCGTCGCTCATCCAGCTTAAGGGCAGGTCGAAGTTCAAGGTGTGATCCAGATCGCCCCGGTCCAGAGTCAGGGGGGCCGTGATCGGGCCGTTCACGGCCGCCAGCGTTCCCAATTCGCCGCCGTTGCGGTAACCGGTGAGCGACGCATTCACGCTGGTAAAGGGTGTGATCGTCCCGCTCGATAGCAGGTACAACCGGGCAAAAGCCTCGCGATTGGCGATGTGCATCGTGCTGTTGCCGGGCGATTGGATGGCCTGCGTCACCTCCAGGTTGGCCGCGCACAGGTTGGGACCGCTTGCCTGGTAAACGGACACAGTATTGGCAGCGGTCGAGGTATAGCCCCCCTGGAAGGTCATCCCGGTAGCTGTTGATACAAAGGTCGTTGTCAGGCTCAGCGCGGCGGCCACCGCATAGGATTTGGTTTCACCGGGGGAGAGGAGCAAACCACTCTCCACCTGCCCCAGCACGCTATCGCTGATGGAGATGTTGTACAGGTAAGTGTCGGTCAGGTTGGTGACGGAGAAGTTGTGCCTGACGTACGAACCGGCGCAAACGTTGTTGCTTGCTACGGTCCGCCGGAGGTAAAGTGGCGGGGGGTAGTTACGCCTCAAAATCGGCAGATGCGCGGTAAACGTACCGGTGGCTTGCAAGGTGGCCTGCAACGGCGTGCCACCAGGGGCAGCAGGGGGCATATCTGAGATGAAGAGGGGCCGGGCGGCGAAGGAAGCTAACGGGGGCCAAAAAGCGACAAGAGATGAAACCAATACCAACAACCCAACCGCTAAGAGACTGCGTAGTCTGATGTCCATACCTATCCTCTTGTGGCTAAATAAACCGCCGTTGCTCGTCTAATCGAACCTGTACTATTCTATAAGGATCGTTGGAAAAAGCGCAAGAGGAAAAGGGGCCTAATACGGTAAAACT
>JBHHXL010000239.1:0-7418 GCA_046757065.1 Anaerolineae bacterium | reverse complement strand
GTGGTCCCGCTCGCATCTAGGGATGCTCACTCCTCAAAATGGCCAAAGTCCAGAAGGAGAGATGCGATGAATTTTGAGGGAAAGATCGTGCTGGTCACCGGCGCTTCGCGGGGGATTGGGCGGGCCATCGCCCGGCAGTTCGCGGAGCGGGGCGCGCGGCTGGCCGTCCACTATCATCAAGATCGGGAGGCGGCTCGCCAGACCGTAGACTCGCTGCCTGGCGGCCCGCATATGAGGGTCCAGGCGCAGCTCAGAGATGCCGCCGGCGTCCAACAGATGGTGGATGCCGTGGTGCAAGAAATGGGCGGGCTGGATATTCTGGTCAACAACGCCGGGGTATTTGAAGACCACCCTCCGGAGTCAACGTCGTATGGCGACTGGCAGGCGGCCTGGCGGCGCGTCCTGGAGACGAACCTGATCGGCCCGGCCAACGTCTCCTTTTGCGCCATCCGGCAGATGATGAAGCAGGGCGGCGGGCGCATCGTGAACGTCTCCTCGCGGGGGGCGTTCCGGGGCGAGCCGACCGCCCCGGCCTACGGCGCGAGCAAGGCCGGCCTGAACGCGATGGGCCAGTCGCTGGCCCAGGCTCTGGCTCCCCACAACATTTTCGTCGGCACGGTTGCCCCCGGATTCGTGGAGACCGAGATGGCCGCCACCCGCCTGTCCGGCCCGGAGGGCGACGCGATCCGCCAGCAGAGTCCGTTAGGGCGCGTGGCCAAACCGGACGAGGTGGCCTACGCCGTTGTCTTTTTGGCTTCCGAGGGGGCTGAGTTCCTGACGGGGTGCATCGTCGATGTGAACGGGGCCTCGTATTTACGGTCGTGACGGCAGAGGGCGGCCTAACCTGGTACTCGGTGCGAAACCCCGTAGGTGGGGCACGCTTCGCACCAGAAACCAACCTAATCTTCATCGACCAGATCGAGAATAGACGGCCTTTTGAACTCGTGGCAATGGCCGCAGCCCACTTGCGGGTTGCCGACGTCGCAGAAATACTCGCTGCACCAGCCCTCGATCACCACTTGCTTCCGCAGGCCAAGGAAGCGCCGTTCCACCCGCCCCTCGAGTTTGAGGTTGGGGCAGGAATTGGCCCGCTGGATGTCGGGCATAGGGCAATCGAAGCACAGACCCGGCTGCCACCGCTCCGATTCCCGGTTGCGGGCGATCAAACGACATTCCTGAATCTGTCGCCCCCGGTGGTGGTCTGCGTAATAAAATTTACATTCCTTGCCGGCTGGTGTTTTCATCGCTGAGTGAGCTCAAACCCGGGTCAGATACTGGCCGCTGCGGGTGTCGATGCGGATCACGTCGCCCACTTCGATGAAGAGCGGCGTTTGCACGGTCAGGCCCGTCGATACGGTGACCTGCTTGGTTGCGCCCTGGGCCGTGTCGCCGGCGTAGCCGGGTTCGGCCTCGACGACTTTTAATTCGACCGAAACCGGGATTTCAAGGTCGATGGGTTCGTCGTTGTAGGTGTAAAGCTTGGCAGTTAGCCCTTCCGCCAGATAAGGGATGATGTCGGCCACGGTATCCCTGGACAGGGCGGGTTGCTCGAAAGTTTCGGTATCCATAAAGTAGTAGAGGTCGCCGTCCTGGTAAAGATACTCCACCTCGCTGTGGTCCAGGCGCACGTCTTGCACGCGGTCATTGCCGCTAAAGGTTTTCTCAACGATGACCCCGCTGCGCAGGTTGCGAACCCGTACCTTCACCGTCGCCCCGCCGCGGGCGATTTTGGTGTGGCTGTATTCCAGTACCTTGAAAAGATCGCTGCCCAGTTCAAAAACAGCGCCCTTACGCAGGGCTGTAGCTTCAATCATAATCAATACCTCTCAAGACAGGAAAAATCGCCAGAAATTATAAACGGGCGCGGGAGGGTGGTCAAGTCCGAGCGTTGTTAAGCCCGGTCGATCCACTCCCGCGCGGCCTGGGGCAAATCGGCCATCGTTCCCCGCCGGACGGTCACTTCGGGCAGCGAGTCGAGAAAGGCGCGCCCGTAAGCCTTGGAGATGACCCGCCGGTCCAGCACCGTCACCACCCCCCGGTCGTTTTTGGTGCGGATCAGCCGCCCAAAACCCTGGCGGAAGCGCAGGATGCTTTCCGGGACCGAGTACTGGTAGAAAGGGTTCTCGAAGGTTTCGCTGCGGGCCTGGAAGATGGGGTCGCTGGGCACGCTGAAGGGCAGGCGAGGAATAGCGACGCAGCTCAGGTTATCGCCCCGCACATCGACCCCCTCCCAGAAACTTCGCGTGCCGAACAGGGCCGCCTGCTCGGTGTTTTTGAAATTCTCCAGCATTTGGGCGCGACCGACGCCGCCGCCTTGCTCAAAGATGACGATCCCGGCCTGGGCCAGGCGGTCGCGGATGCTGCGGGCCGTGGTCTGCAACTGGCTGTAGGCGGTGAAGAGGACCAGCGTCCGGCCCCGGATGGCAATGATCAGCTCGGCCAGGGCCGCCTCGACCCCCTTTTGGTAGCCAGGCGTGCCCGGTTCGGGGATGTCGGTCGGCAGATAAAGCAGCGTCGAAGATTCGTAATCAAAGGGCGAGCCGACGGCGATCTCCTCGACATCCCAGGCGTGCAGGCGATCCCGAATGTAGTCGAAGCTGTTGTCGGTGCACAGCGTGGCCGAGGTGAGGACGACCGTCTCCTTGGTCTCGAAGAGATGGGTGCGAACCAGGCTGCCCACGTGCAGCGGCGCGGCGTGGAGCGAAACATCGTTGCTTTTGGTGTTTTGTTCGATCCAGGTGATCGTATTCTCGTCGTCCCGGCTGAGGATGAGGTCCATCTGTCCCTGCAATTCATCCAGTTGGTTGCGGTAGCCGGTGGTCCGGGCGACCAGGTCCTCCCAGTCGGGAATGTCGTACGCTGCCATCTCGCTCAGCGCCCGCCCGGCCAGCTCCAGGGCCTGGCCGACCCGCTTCAGGCCGGCGTCGGCGTTGTCCCAGGCCAGCTCAACATCGCTCCAGGCGGGCTGCACGCGCATACTGCTGGCCAGCCGCAGCCGGACCCGGCCATCATACGCGCCGCTCCGCCGGGGGGGGGTATGCTCGGTGACGAAGGCTTCCACGGCGTTGAACAGGATGTGCAGGGCCTGCGCGGCCCGCTCGACCGCCTTGCTGCCGTCGCGGACGATGCCTTCGACCTGGGGCAGGGCGGCTTCGGGGACGGCCCCCCGGCAGCGCGCGGCGATTTCCCGGAAGAAACCTCCTTTTCGCTCCCCGCCAACCGATGGGTTCAGGTTGGACAACAGCCGTTCCACCGCCCGCCGGTCGGTCGAGAAGCTAAGCTGCCGGGTGACAGTCTCCTCCAGGTTGTGCGCTTCGTCTAAGATAAGGTATTTGTATTCCGGGATGACCCGGTTCTCGACGGCCACATCGGCCAGGAGCAGGGCGTGGTTGACGACGACGACGTGCGCCGCTTCCGCCGCTTCCCTGGCCCGGATGAAGAAGCAGCGCTCGCGGGCGCAGCGATCCGGCGGGCAGATCTCGGCGTCGGCGCAGATTTGGTTCCAATGCCCCTGTTCCCGGCGATCGGGCATAAACAACTCCTGCCGGTCGCCGGTGACCGTGCTGGGCAGCCAGACCATAACCTTGGCCAGCAGGCGCAGCTCCAGCGGCGACACGCTTCGCGTGTCGCGGTGGCGTAGCTGGTTGACCCGCCAGGGGCAGACGTAATTGCGCCGCCCTTTCAGCGCCGTAGCTCGAAAATCCAGGGAGAGCGCCTTCTTCAGGTCGGGCAGGTCTTTGTTGAGCAACTGGTCCTGCAAATTGATGGTGTTGGTGGAAATCACAACCCGCTGCCCGTTTTGCCTGGCCCAGTGCACGGCGGGCAACAGGTAGGCCAGCGATTTGCCCGTGCCGGTGCCGGCCTCGACCAGCAGGTGATAGGGCTGGTTGAGGGCCTTGGCCACGGCCCGCAGCATCGTTACCTGTTGGATACGGTGCTCAAAGCCCGGCAGCACTTTTTGAAAGCGGCCACCTTCTTCCAGGAGGGCGGCGACCTGGTCGATGTCCAGGGGTCGAGGTTGCGGGGCCGGGCGCAACGGGGCCGGGCTGGGATCGGGCCCGGTCAGGCCCCCATCGCCGGACAGGACGCCCTTGGCGGCCAGTTGTTGCCCCAACGTTCCCATTGGTACGGAGCGCCGGCGCTCGCGGGCCAGGTCTTGAAAAACGGGGGCCAGGCTCCAATCGCTGCGGGCGGCCAGGCGGCCCACTTCCTCGACAATGCTGCCGTCGAGGCGGCGGGCCTGGTCTAGCAGCGCCTCAAAGAGGCTATGCGTCAGTTGGGCGTCGTCCAGGGCGCGATGCGCCTGGGAGCCGGTGGCATCGATGTTGAGGTGGTTGGCCAGGATCGTCAGGCTGTAGCGCGGGGCGAAGGGGAGCAGGATGCTGGCCAGCTCGAAGGTGTCGATGGCGGCGTTGGTTTGAAACAGGCCGTGTTTTTTCAGAAAGCCGAGGTCGAAGCTGACGTTGTGGGCAATGATGGGGTGCTCGCCCACAAAGCGCCGCAGCCGGGGCAAAACCTGGCGCAGCGGCGGGGCGCCGGCCACATCCTCGGGGGTGATGTTGGTTAATTGCTGAATCTTGAGAGGGATAGGCCGGCCCGGATCGACTAGCGTTCCGAACGTGTCTAACACGCGCCCGCCCCGGAAGCGGACCGCGCCAATTTCCAGGATGGCATCCCGCTCTGGATTGAGGCCGGTCGTCTCCAAATCCAACGAAACGTATACTCTTGACACAGACTTGGGTCCAATCTAGGGGGCCAAAAGGGTCTGCTGCCGCCGCATTGACCCCGGTACGCGAGGGCCTACATAGTATAAGTGGGGAGAGGGGATCGGGCAAACGGGAGATGCCACCTCCCAATCTCCCAATCTCCTAACCTGACAACCCCTCCAGATACGGCGTCACCCCCCACAATTCCTTGAGGGCTTTGTATTCTTCGATGATTTTAGAATTGCCTGGCTTCCTCGTTTTCACGGCCCGGATCAGCAGGTTTTTGGCGGTGTGCTCGCTGGAGACGAACTCGACGACGTCGGTTTGATACCCGGCGATTTGCAGGATCAGGGCGCGAAAGGTGTCGGTCAGAATGTCGCCCAGGCGTTCTTTGAGAATACCCTGCCGCAGAACCGGGCCAAACGGGGAGGGGGGCGATTGCTCCTGCAACTGCCGTTGCAGATGGTGATGACAACACGGCGCGCTGAGGATCAGCTTGCTCTGCCAGCGAATGCCCTGGGCCAGGGCTTCGTCGGTGGCGGTGTCGCAGGCGTGCAGGGCCAGGACGATGGCCGGCGGGCGGGCGGGCTCGAAATCGATGATGCGGGCGGCCTCAAAGTTCAGGTGCGGCCAGCCGAGCGCCTCAACGGTTTGGGCGTGTTTCTTTAACAGGTCCGCCTTGACATCGACGCCGGTCATTTGAACCGGCAGGCCGAGGATGTGACTGAGATAGTGGTAGGTGGCGAAGGTCAAATCGGCGCTGCCGCAGCCCAGGTCTACCACCTGCAACGGATCGGTGGCCGAGGCATTGAATTCATCAAGCTGGCCCGTTTGCTCGATGAGGCGCAAGAACTCGTTGATTTGCCGGAACTTCCTTTGCCTCGAGGCTTTGATCTGGCCCGATTGGGTCATCACCCCGATGGCCTGCAAGAAGGGATCCGGTTGGCCGGCGGGCAGGGGGTAGTTCTTGCGGCGGTCGTGGGCCAGGTCCAATTCGACGGGCGGGCCGGCGGGCCGGTGATGGTGGATAATAGCCCTGCCTTTTTTGGTGATTTGCACTTGAAAGTTGCCCCCGGTGGTCTGCACTTGAATGCTTTTGAACGGCAGTTCCAGCAGTTGTTCTAGCCTGTCCTCCAGGATCGGGCCGGCGTAGTTCCGGGTGATGTTCTTGGCCTGTTCGAAGTAGGAGAATTGGATGTGCCGGCCGTCTTTAATCAGCACCGGTCGCAGGACGACCTTGACCCAGGGGGGGACGTGACCCCGCCGCCGGCCGCTGAAGGTGGCCTTAATGAAAGCGTCTTCGTCAAGGACCTGGTCTTTGATCAGTCGCTTGTAGTCGCCGGCCATTGGCTATCCAATCGTTGTCAGACCGCGCGGGAGGGTGGTCAAGGACTCCCCGCCGCTTTCGGTAACGACCATATCATCCTCGATGCGCACGCCGCCCAGGTCGGGCAGGTAGACGCCCGGCTCGACGGTGAAGGTCATACCCGCTTCCAGGGGCATCAGGCTCCCTTCCTTCATATCGGGTTCCTCGTGGGTTTCCAGGCCGAGGCCGTGCCCGGTGCGGTGGATGAAATACCGGCCCAGCCCGGCTTCTTCGATCACCTGCCGGGCGGCCCGGTCCACGTCCTGGCCCGTCGCCCCCGGTCGAACGGCGGCGCGCCCGGCCCGGTTGGCTTCGCGGACGACCTCGTAGGCGCGTCTCAGCTCATCCGGCGGCGGCGCGCCGCCGATGGCGTAGGTGCGGGTGATGTCGGAAAAGTAGCCGTTGACTGCCGCCCCCCAATCGAGGGTGAGCAGGTCGCCGGGCTGCACGGGGCTATCGGAGGCGGTGGCGTGCGGGTTGGCTCCGTTCAACCCGGCGGCGGCCAGCGGTTGAAAGGGCAGTTCCGCCTCGGAGCCGGCCCGCAGCAGTTGCAAGGTCAGCTCGGCCACGATCTCCTTCTCTGTCACCCCCGCTTTGATCGCGGGCAATGTGGCCTCCAGGGCCTGCTGGGCGAGGGCCACCGCCCGGCGCATCGCCTCGATCTCCGTCTCGTCTTTGCGCATCCGCAGTTGGGCGATGACCTCGTCCGCGTTGGAAAGTTGCGGGCTGTGACCGCTGCGCTCCATCAGATCGATTTCGAGGAAGCGCATGCGCCGGCCTTCGACGCCCAGCCGCTTTCCGGCCAGGTTAAGCACATTCAGGGCCTGGCCGAAGGCGCCCGCCGGGCCGGCAACGTCGTCGTAGGTGAAGATCATAAACTCAATGGGGGCGTTACGGGCCTTGGTTCCTTCCAAAGCCGGGACCAGCAGCGCCGGCGAGCCGTCCACGGGGAAGAAGGCCACCGTCGGGCGCTCGCTCAGGTGAAAGGTAAGGCCGGTCAGGTAGCCCATATTCGGGCCGGGCACGACGGCGATGGCGTCGAGCCCGGCGGCGGCGGCCTCGCTTTGCAGGCGTTGGATGCGGCTCAGGGTCATCGGGCAACCTCGCCTGATAATGTAGGGCCATTGTGTTGAGGGCTTCAGCCCTTTGGCCGGTGTCCAAACTCAGTTTGGACACCCAACTGCGCTACGAAACTCAGTTTCGTAGCAAACCCAAAATGAGGCGTTGTTCTCGCCAGCCATCCCCGCCGGGCGATAAAGTCGCCCGGCTATCGAACAGCGCCCCTTAACCGGGGCTAAACGGAGACGGGGGCGCAATTTTAAGCCCGATTTATCGGGCGTTGCTTG
>JBHHXL010000238.1:0-7424 GCA_046757065.1 Anaerolineae bacterium | reverse complement strand
AGGTCGCCTGCGGCGTTGGGTAACCCAGGACGGTATAGGGCATAAAAGCGGGCCGCTTTGGGGCAAACGCCGCCTGGATTCGTTCGATGCCTGTCATGCTGTATCCACTCACCTCAGCCCCAATCGCTCCTGCACTACCCGCAGCCGGTGCTCGGCGATAGGGCGCACCCGTTCGGCCCCTTCTCGCAACACCCCCTCGATGTAAGCCGGATCGGCGGCCATGTGGTGGTATCGCTCCTGGATGGGCCGCAGTGTTTCAACCACCAGCTCGGCCACCTCCTTTTTCAGATCGCCGTAGCCCCGGCCCTCAAAGTGGCTCTCGATGATGGTTTCATCCTGGCCGGTCAGGGCCCGGTAGATGTTCAGCAGGTTGAAGACCCCCGGCTGGTCGGGGTTGAAACGGATGCTGCGCAGCGAGTCGGTCGTGGCTCGCATAATCGATTTGCGCAGTACGTCAGGCGGGTCCAGCAGGTGCAGGGCGTGACCCTGCTTGTCGCTGCTTTTGCTCATCTTGGCCGTGGGCTCGTCCAGAGCCTTGACCCGCGCCCCGGCCTTGGGAATGAGCACTTCGGGCAGGACGAAGGTTTCCCCGTAGAGGTGGTTGAACCGCTGGGCAATGTCCCGCGTCAGCTCCACGTGCTGCTTCTGATCCTCGCCGACCGGCACGTAGTGGACATCGTACAGGATGATGTCTGCGGCCATCAGCACCGGATAGTCGAGCAGCCCCAGGCCGACCGATTCCTGCCTGGCCGCTTTGTCCTTGAACTGGGTCATCCGCTCCAGCCAGCCCAGCGGCGTCAGGCAGTTGAGGATCCAGGTCAGCTCCGAGTGGGCAGCGATGTGGCTCTGCACAAAAATGGCGCTGTGCTCCAGATCGATCCCGCAGGCCAGGTAGATCAGGGCCACCTCGCGGATCTTGGCTCGCAGTTCGGCCGGGTCCTGCGGGATGGTGATGGCGTGCAAATCGACCACGCAAAACACATTTTCGTATTGATGTTGCATTTCCACCCAGTTCTTGATCGCCCCCAGGTAATTGCCGATGTGCAAATTCCCGGAGGGCTGAATCCCGGAGAAGACCCGTTTTTTGGATGTGGGTTGGTTGGCTGTCATCGTGCTTTCCTTTCTGTGCTGGTTCAAACACAACGTGGTGCGTACTGCTGGTGCGTGTCAGGAATCAAGTGTCATGTGTCAAGTGTCAAACACGCAATACGCAACACGCCTTACGTATCGCTGCCCGGATGAAGTTCCTTCATCACCGTCTCCAAATCCTTATCACCCCGACCCGACAGGTTGACGATCATGACCGCATCTTTTGGCATCCGCCTGGCCCGCTTGATGGCCTCGGCTATGGCGTGGGCGGACTCCAGGGCCGGGATGATGCCTTCCAATTCAGAGAGCAGTTGGAAGGCGGCCAGCACCTCGTCATCGGTGGCGTAAGTGTACCCTACCCGCTCCGAATCGCGCAAGAACGCGTGTTCCGGCCCTACGGAGGGATAATCCAGCCCGGCGCTGATGGAATGCGTTTCCAAAATTTGACCGTCGTCGTCTTGCAAGACGTAGGTGAATGTACCGTGCAACACACCCTGCCGCCCGCGCTGCGGGTCGGCAAAACGGGCGGCGTGTTTGCCGCTGTGAATGCCTGTTCCCCCTGCCTCCACGCCGATCATTTCCACATCCTTATCCCCCAGGAAGGGATGAAAAAGGCCAATCGCATTCGAGCCGCCGCCGACGCAGGCAACGAGGGCATCCGGCAGGCGGCCTTCGGCGGCCAGAACCTGTTCTCGCGCCTCGCGCCCGATGATGCTCTGGAAATCTCGGACCATCGTCGGGTAGGGGTGCGGGCCGAGGGCCGAGCCCAGCAGGTAGTGGGTCGTCTCCACATTCGTCACCCAATCGCGGATGGCCTCGTTGATGGCGTCTTTCAAGGTCTGGCTGCCGCCGGCCACCTGCCGGACATCCGCGCCCAACAGCCTCATGCGAAAGACGTTGGGTTGTTGGCGGGCGATGTCTTTGGCGCCCATATAGACGATGCACTCCAAACCCAGCAAGGCGCAGGCGGTGGCGCTGCCCACGCCGTGCTGCCCCGCGCCCGTTTCGGCCACGATGCGTTGTTTATTCATCCGCCGGGCCAACAGAGCCTGGCCCAGGGCGTTGTTGATTTTGTGCGCGCCGGAGTGGGCCAGGTCCTCCCGTTTGAGATAGATTCTGGCCCCACCGCCCTTCCGCCCCTGGCGACGGACATAGTCCGTCAGGCGTGCGGCATAGGTCAAGGGCGTAGGCCGCCCGACATAGGTGCATTGCAGGTCAGCCAATTCCTGCTGAAATGCAGAATCGACCTGGGCAGCGGCGTAAGCTGCTTCTAATTCTTGCAACGCCGGCATCAGGACCTCCGGCACGTATTGCCCGCCGTAAACGCCAAATTTACCTCTGGGTTTTAAGGGCGTTGTCAGGCCAATGTTCATTCGCTTGCACCTCCACCTGGAAATTAGAGTTGTTCCCGAATAAACGGTGTTGAAGTGACCGGCACTTTTGGGGACGTTTCCAGCCTCATTATGAAGAAAAAGAGCCTCTTTAACGAATGTTCAAGTGCCGGTCACTTGCTATTGCTTAAAAGGGAACAACTTTATTGAAAATCAGCTCCAATCCCCAATCCCTTTGGCCGCAGCGATAAAACGCCGCACCGCTGGGTGATCCTTCCGTCCCTTTGCTACTTCCACGCCGCTGCTGACATCCACGCCCCAGGGCCGGACGATGCGGATAGCCTCGGCCACGTTGCCGGGCGTCAGGCCGCCGGCCAGCAACAGACGATGCTTCCGCGCCAAAGGAGCGACCATCTGCCATTCGAGCGTTTGGCCGCTGCCGCCGTAGAGGCGGGGATGGTAGGCATCGACCAGCAAATCTGGCGCGATGCGAGCGGCCTTGACCGAAGCTACAGCCGGAACCGGGCCGATTCGACCCGGTTCTCCGGGCGCAGGTTCGATGTAGTAGACCCCTTTGTCATACAGATCGGACGGGTTGCGCGCCCGTAGCCCCTTGAAAGCGCAACCCGCCAGGGCTTCCAGCAGCGCCCGTGGCTCCTCGCCGTGAAGCTGGGCCAGATCAAGTCCGGCCAGATGCAGGACGCGCCTGATCGTCCCCAAAGTCTCGTTGACGAAGACGCCGACCAAAATCAACAACGGATGATCCCGGCGCAGGTTGGCAACGATGTCGCGCACAGATTCGGGCGAAATGTAGCGCGGGCTGGGCGGATAGAAGACAAAGCCGAGCAGGTCTGCTCCGGCCTCAGCCGCAAGACAGGCGTCCTCCAGATTGGTGATCCCGCAGATTTTTACCCGGATCATACGGTCACCTCAACGCCGGCCAGCTCGCGCACCCTGGCCGCCGTATCCCCGGCCCGCACCAATGCCTGGCCGACCAGGATCGCATCGACCCCGGCTGCGGCCAGACGCTCGACGTCGGCCCGAGAGCGAATGCCGCTTTCGGCAACGAAGCAGACTTCCGGCGGAACCAGCGGGCGCAAACCCAGGCAGGTGTGCAAATCCACCGAAAAATCGCGCAGGTCCCGGTTGTTGACTCCGATCAACCGTGGCCCCAAAGGCAAGACCCGCTCAAGTTCCTGCCGGTGGTGGACCTCCACCAGGGCCGCCATCCCCAATTCGCGGGTCAGAGCCAGCAGGTCGGCCAGTTCCGCCTCGCTCAACACGGCGGCGATCAGCAGCAAGGCGTCGGCCCCGGCGGCGCGGCTTTCGTAAACCTGGTAGGGATCGACGATGAAGTCCTTGCGCAGCAAAGGGGTAGGGATATTAGGTATTAGGGATTGGCCGCCTGGCGTTTCGTCGAAAGATTTTGAGCCGCTAATCTTCAAGTCACTAATCTCTAATATTTGATCTCTAATACCTGTCAAATGCTCCAACCGCCCCTGAAAATACTTTTCATCCGTCAACACCGAGATGGCCGCCGCCCCGTTTTGAACATAAGTGGCGGCCAGGGCCAGCGGGTCGAAATCAGGGCAGAGAAGGCCCTGGCTGGGCGACGCCTTTTTGATCTCGGCGATCAGGGCGACGCCATCAGCGCCGCGCAACGCGGCCACAAAATCGCCTGGCCGGGGCGCTTGAGCCGCCTCAGCGCGTAGCGTAGCCAGGCCCACCGCCTGCTTGCGGCGTGGCAATTCTTCGTGGCGTTTGTAGGCGATGATTTCGTCAAGGATGGTCATTCCTTCGTCACAACTCACATCGCCCCCGCCGCCGTCTGCGTGTACTCCACCAGCCGCTCCAATGCCGCCAACGCGGAGCCGCTATCGATGCTCTCCCCGGCCATTTCCACTCCGGCCAGCAGCGTATCGGCCTTTCCGGCTGCAACCAGCGCCGCCGCCGCGTTCAGCACCACCACGTCGCGGCGGCGGCCGTTCGCTGTTCCCGCCAGGATGCCACGGGTGATTCTGGCGTTCTCGGCCACGCTGCCGCCGGCCAGGTCCCCGGCCTGGGCCGGTTTGAAGCCCAGCCCGGCCGGGTCGAGGGTCATGTTTGACACCTGGCCCTCCCGCAGCACGCTCACCCGGTTAGGGCCGGTTGTACTCAGTTCGTCCAGGCCGCCGTGCCCGTGGACGACAAAAGCGCCGTGGCTGCCCAGGCTGGCTAAGACTTGGGCCAACGGTTCGGTCAGTTCAGGGTCGTAGACGCCGATGACCTGGCTGCGAACGCCCGCCGGATTGGTCAGGGGGCCCAGGATATTGAAGATGGTGCGCACGCCCAGCTCGCGGCGCGGGCCGATGGCGTGTTTCATAGCCGGGTGTAGTTTGGGAGCGAAGAGGAAACCTATGCCCACCTCATCCACGGCCCGGGCCACCTGCTGTGGGGTTAGCTCCAGGCTGACGCCCAGGGCTTCCAACACATCGGCGCTGCCGCAATTGCTGGAAATGGAGCGATTGCCGTGCTTGGCTACCGGTTGCCCCGTCCCGGCCACCACGAAGGCCGCCGTGGTGCTGATGTTGAAGGTTCCCGCTCCATCGCCGCCGGTACCGCAGGTATCAACGATGATGTCCCGCCGCCTGGGGCGAACCGGCAGGGCCTGGCGGCGCATCGCGCGGGCGCTGCCGGCGATCTCGGCCACAGTTTCGCCTTTCAGGCGCAGGGCGATCAGGTAGCCGGCGATTTGGGCCGGGGTGGCGCTGCCCTCCATGATCTGCAACATCGCCGCCTCCGCCTCGTGGTCGGTCAGGTCCTGGCCGGACATGGCCTGGGTAATGAATGCCTGGAAGGGGGTGCGCAGGATGGCTTCGGGAATGGGCGCTGGCTCCGCCGGCGAGGTGACCGTGCTTCCTGCGTGCTGGCCGTAGTTATCAGTGCGCAATATCATTTGTGGGTCTCCTTTCGAAAATCTGAACAGTCGCTAGAATCCAAAATAAAAAAGCTCCCTCATCCTCAAGGGACGAGAGAGCTGTGAATTTACTCCCGCGGTGCCACCCCGCTTAGACCGGCCGGCCCTGAGATATTGATAGCAAACAAAAAACCCCAGGTGAAACACCTGAGGCAAGGAATCTCAGCGCAACCAGTCTCACTCTTGCGGATACGCAGCCTCACCCATCGTTGAGCTTGGCCTGAATATCCAGCCCCCAGGTAACGGTGGAGTCTCCGGCATCGCCTACTGGTTAAACCGGAGTTTAACGTTCGGGATGCAACTCCCGGGCCCATTCACCGCTTGCGCACGTACCAGCTTCTCAGCATCCGCTGGCTCTCTGAACGCCGCCGGGCGGTTACTCTTCCCGTTCACGGTCTTTGTGCATCTATTTGCCGCCCAGCTTATCACATTTGGGCCGATTTGTCAATTTGGCCGGGCGGATTTATCGGGCCGGCTCTTCGGTTAAGATGACGTTCAACTTCATCTCCCGGCTGCCCCTGAACAGGGTGACAAACACCAGATCACCAACCTGATAATTTGTCTCCAAAAGAATTTGCAGGCCCTCCAAACTGGTCACTTTTTCCCCGTTAATTGCCCACAAAATATCGCCGCCGACAAATACCCGCTGGTTGCCCAGAATCACTTCCCGTTGAGCGCCCCGCGCGCCTTCGGCTGCCAGGGGCCCGGTGCGATCCAGTTCCACCAGCAGTAGGCCCTGCTCTACCGGCAGGTCCAAAACATCGGCCAGGCCGGGCGACAACCGGTAGGCAAAACGGATGCCCAACCAGGGATGGCGGTAGCGACCCAACGTCAACAAGTCGGGCAATATGCGGCGGATGGTATCGACCGGCACGGCAAAGCCCACCCCGACGTTGGTCCCGCTGGGGCTGAAAATAGCCGTATTGATGCCGATCACCCGGCCCGCGCTGTCGAGCAGCGGACCGCCGGAGTTGCCGCGATTGATGGCGGCGTCTGTCTGGATGATACCGCTGATCTGGCGGCCGTCCGGGCCTTCCAGGGTGCGATCCAGGGCGCTGATGACGCCGGTGGTCAGCGTGCCGCCGAACTGGCCGAAAGGGTTGCCAATGGCGATGGCCCGCTGGCCTACCTGAAGGCTGCCCGACCGGCCCAACTCAACCGGCACGAGCGACTCCGGCAGGGCGTCCACTTTCAGCACGGCGATGTCATTGCGAGGGTCCGCGCCAATGACCTGAGCCGGCACGGTAGTCTCGTCCAGGAAGGTCACCTCAATGCGCCGCGCGCCCTCGATGACGTGATAGTTTGTCAGAATGTGACCCTCGGCATCCAACACAAAACCGGAGCCAGCCCCTTCATCCGGGATTGCCTCAAAGAAGAAGCTGCGGCGCAGAACCTGGGTGGTGATGTTGACCACGGCCGGAGAGACCCGGGCGTAAACATCGATGACCCGTTTCTCGGCGAAGTCCAGGCCGGCGGCATCGATCAGGGCCAGAGGCTCATTCCCAACATCGGGGGCCGGGGGCGGGGTGGGGCTGGCGGTTGGGGTCACGAGGGGGTCCGGGGCGGGCGCGGCCAGCAACCCCAGGTTGCAGCCGGGCAGCGGCGAAAGCAGCAACACCACCAGGACCCCTGCAACAGACAATCGGCTAAAGTTAGGGGAACAGGTCCGGAGCCACATCTGTCGTCTTCCATCAACCGATCTTGAGGAGTTTGGGCAGAGTATACCACATCCCTATCTCAGGTGAAATCGAGATGCCGTCGGCTGGAGAAGCCAAATTTCTAGCGAATCTCTTACATTGCTCTAGCGAATTTCTAACACTGGCTTCATAGCATGTGGGCGTAACAACCTTGTGAAGAATATTTCAACAGAGTTCTAACATTTATATCCAAATCGTAACTACTCAGGCCAGAGGCCCCAAGCCGGGTAATCGGGTATTAGGTATTGGTTATTAGCGATAATTACCAGTAACCAATACCTAATATCCAAGGATGAAATACTGGATACAGGTATGGCTGAGTAGTTACTCCAAATCAAGAAAAGGAGGACC
>JBHHXL010000237.1:0-7479 GCA_046757065.1 Anaerolineae bacterium | reverse complement strand
CCCCGGGCCTGCTATTTTTTGGAGCAGCCAAGCGGAGGGTGATTAAAGAACGAGGAGCGACGATGACATTTTTCTTCCAAAACCTGGTCAATGCCCTGCAGTGGGGCAGCTTCTACGCCTTGATCGCCTTAGGCTATTCTATGGTTTACGGCGTCCTCTTGCTGTTTAACTTCGCCCACGGCGACATCTTCATGGTCGGAGCTTACATAGGCTTCTTTGTCGCTACCGGAGGGCTGGCTTTGGCTTCTACGTTGGGCCTCATCGCCCTGCCCAACTGGTTATTATTAGTGTTGATTATCCTTGTGGCTATGTTTTTGACCTCCTTCGTGGGGGTGGCCGTCGAAAGGGTGGGCTATCGGCCTTTGCGGCAAGCGCCGCGAGCCTCGGCTGCGATCACCGGCCTGATGATCGGCATCACTCTCGAAACCGGGAACCTGGCCCTGCTGGGCGCGAGACGGTTAAGCTTTCCGACCTTGATCGAGACAGTCACTTTCAACATCGGCGGCGTCAGCGTAACTAACAAGAAGATCGTGATCGTTCTCGTGTCCTTGCTGTTCATGTTTGCCCTCCATCAGTTCGTGCGCCGGACTAAGTGGGGCATGGCTATGCGAGCGATGGCTTACGACTTCGCCGTCGTGCCTTTGATGGGAGTGCCACTCAACACCATTGCCGCCCTCACCTTCGGGCTTGGGTCGGCGCTGGCCGCCACCGCAGGGATTCTCTTCAGCGTCGCCTATCCGGTCCTGAATCCCTACATGGGCATTATCATCGGCTGGAAGGCTTTCGTGGCAGCGATCTTGGGGGGCAGAGGCTCCATTCTGGGCGCGGCGCTGGCCGGCTTCTTGCTGGGTTTTATCGAAATCTTTGTAGCGACGATCTTTCCTTCAACGCTGCGCGATCTGATCGCCTTCTCCATCATCCTGCTGATCCTGGCCTTCAGACCTCACGGCTTCTTCGGCGAGGCTCATACGGCCCGATTGAGGCTCTAGACCCGGCAGAAGTAGCCCCCGCAGGCCGGGTTAGTTATTGGATATTGGGTATTGAATATTAGAGATAATTATTCAATACCTAATATCTAATATCCAAACTAGACGAGGGATTACATGGAAGCAACAAGCGGCAGGTTGTTAGCAACCAGACGAAACTCAAGCCTGGTGATAAGCAAGGTCTGGGAGCCGTTCTCCCAGGCTCCCTTGCTGGGCTGGCTCTTTGGCGCCCTGGTGGCGGTGGGGCTTGAACAACTTTTGGGCACGCCGCTGGCCCGGGGCTTGGGGATGTCCAAAATACCAAGCCTTTTCGGCGTCGTCATCATCTTGAAGGATCCGATACTAATCCCCAGCGCCATCCTCTACGTGCTGCTGATTTATGTCTTGCCGGCCGGCCTCATCGCCCGCCTAAGCGCCCCGCTGGCGAATAGATTGGCGGCCAAACTTCTCAGGTTCCCTATGTTGCTGTCTGTAGCTATCCATCTTGGCCTGCTGTATGCCACTTTGCATATTTGGGCCGGCGCCAGTGACTATCGAGTCCTCGTGCTCAGGCTGACGTTGATCGCCATTATAATCACCCTGAGTTTGAACGTGGTCAACGGCTACATGGGAGAATTCTCCTGTTCACACCCTGGCTTTATGGCCCTGGGCGCATACACCGCCTCGGTCTTTACCGTGATCCTGTTCGTCGACGACAATACCTTCGGGCCGGCTCTACTGCCGCCCGCCCTGGGGCCGTTTATGTTCCCTATCGGCTTGATCCTGGGCGGCATCGTCGCCGCCCTGGGCGCGCTGCTGGTGGCGATCCCTTCCTTTAGAACAAGAGGCGACTACCTGGCCATTATCTCCCTGGCCTTTCTGTTCATCGTCAAGAGTTTGATCGAGAACCTGGAGTTCGTCGGCGGTCCGCGCGGCCTGGGCAACCAACCAAACTGGGCCAATCTGCCCACGGTATTCATCTGGACTGTACTTTGTGTCTGGATCATCAACAATTTTGTGCGGTCCACCCTGGGCAAGGCGTTGAACGCCGTGCGCGACAACGAAATGGCCGCCAACGCTATGACGGTCAACACCCGGCGCACGAAGATGACGGCCTTTCTCTTCGCTGCTTTCTGGGCCGGGGTGGCCGGCGGGCTTTTTGCCCACGTGCTGCGGTACGTCAATCCGGGCACCTTCGGCATTCAAAAGCTGGCCGAGGTTCTGGCTATGGTTTACCTGGGCGGGTTGAACTCCGTCGTCGGCTCTGTGGTGGGGGCCATCAGTCTCAACCTGCTCAGTGAAGCGCTTAGACCGCTGGAGATATTTAAGTGGATCATTATTCCCGTCATGCTCATTTTGGTGATGATCTTTCGTCCAACGGGCCTGATCGCCTTCAAGGTATTCAACGTCAAGAATCTCCTCAAACCAAGAGAGACCCCGACCAGCTCAATCGAGCCAAAACCGGAGGAAGAGGTGGAGCATGCCGTTGCTTCGCGTTGAAAACATGACTCACTACTTCGGCGGTTTGCGGGCCGTCCACAACTACAATCTGGAGGTCGAGCCAGGCCAGATCAGAGGCCTGATCGGACCCAATGGAGCGGGGAAAACCACCATCTTTAACCTCATCACCGGCATCTACCGGCCTACCACAGGGAAAATCTTCTTAGGGGACAAAAACATCATCGGCTTACAACCCTACCAAATCGCCTCTAGGGGCCTGGGCCGGACGTTCCAGAACCTGCGCTTATGGCGGTATATGACCGTCCTCGAGCACGTGAAGATGGCCCGCTACTCGAGGATCAGTTACGGCTTGATCGGGGCCTTCTTCGGTACGGCCAAGCGCCACAAGGAAGAAGCAGAGATTGAAGAGAAAGCTTATCACCTGCTGGAGCTGGTGGGGGTGCGCCAGTTCGCCGATCAGCTTGTGACCAACCTGCCCTATGGCGCTCTGAGAAGGGTGGAGATGGCCAGAGCCCTGGCTATGGAACCGAAGATATTGTTCCTGGATGAGCCTACCGCCGGGATGAACCCCGAAGAGTTGGTTCAGATGATGGAGATCATCCGCCAGGTCCATGCCGAGCTGGGGATGGCTATTTTCCTCATCGAGCACAGGATGAAGGTGGTTATGGAGCTGTGTCAAATCATCCAGACCCTGGTCTTTGGAGAGGTCATCGCCGAGGGCAGCCCGGATGAAATCCAACATAACCCCAAAGTCATTGATGCCTATTTGGGCCAGGAGGCGGCGGTCTGATGTTGTTATCGGTGGAAAACCTGCGGGTTTCTTACGAGAGGATCAGGGCCCTCCACGGCGTAAGCTTCCAGATCGATGAAGGGGAGATTGTGTGCATCATTGGCGCTAACGGCGCTGGGAAGAGCACCACCTTACGAGCGATTTCCCGCCTGGTTCCTGTCGAATCGGACGCTAAAATAACTTATATGGGAAAGGACCTGCTTGAATACACCCCCGACAAGGTGGTCAGTGAGCTTGGCATTTCCCACGTCCCCGAGGGCAGACGTCTGTTTGGCAACCTGACGGTGATGGAGAACCTCAAGCTATCCACCTTTGCCCGGAAAAACGGCGGAGAGATCGAGCGCGATCTGGAGCGGGTGTTCTCGATCTTCCCCCGCCTGGCAGAGCGGAAAACACAGAAAGCCGAAACGTTGAGCGGCGGCGAGCAGCAGATGCTGGCCGTCGGGCGGGCATTTATGAGCGGCCGCAAGCTGATGCTCCTGGATGAGCCCTCTATGGGGTTGGCCCCGTTGCTGATGAGGGACGTATTCGACGCCCTTAAGGAAATCAATCGGGAGGGAACTGCTATTCTTCTCGTCGAGCAGAATGCCCGGATGGCGCTTCAATTCGCCCGGCGAGGCTATGTCCTGGAGAGCGGCAACCTGGTGCTGGAGGGGGATTCTGCGGGACTTCTCGCCAACCCCGAGGTAAAGAAGGCCTACCTGGGTGGCTGAAGGTCTTCCAGGCGGCATCGAGCCACCCCAGAGCCGTGATTGAGATCGCTGCCTTTGAACCTCACCCCGCCATTTTCAGAGGAACTAAAACTGGAGTGCAGAGCTTGCTCTGCGATCTGGCAAAGCAAGCTTTGCACTCCAAACATTCCTATTTTATACGAGGAGCTAATAGATGAAAGAAGTTGTCATCGTCGACGGCGTACGCACGCCCATCGGCAGACACAACGGCAGCCTGTCCACCGTCAGGCCGGATGACCTGCTGGCCCACACCTACCGGGCCCTGATCGAGCGCACCGGCCTCGATCCCGCCCTCCTCGACGACGTCTACGCCGGTTGCGGCAACCAGGCCGGCGAAGACAACCGCGACGTCGCCCGGATGGCCGTTCTGCTGGCCGGTTTCCCCGTGGCGGTGCCCGGCGTGACGGTCAACCGCAATTGCTCGTCGGCCCTGGAAGCCGTAAACCAGGCCGCCAAAGCGATCATTGCCGGGGAAGGAGAGGTTTACATCGGCAGCGGCGTGGAGAGCATGAGCCGCGCCCCCTGGTCGATGCCCAAGCCGGAGCGCATGCGCCCCGTGGGGCACCCCCAAATATGGGACACGACGGTCGGCTGGCGCTACAACAACCCCAAAATGGAGGCTATGTATCCCATCATCAGCCTGGGCGAGACCGCCGAAAACATCGCCGAGGAGATGGAGATCAGCCGCCAGGAGCAGGACGCCTTCGCCCTGGAGAGCCATCGCCGGGCGGTGGCGGCCATCGACGCCGGCAAATTCAAGGACGAAATCGTCCCCGTGCCGGTTCCGCAGCGCAAGGGTGATCCCATTCTGGTCGATACCGACGAGCACCCCCGTTACCGCCGGGACAACGGAGGATACGTGCTGGACACAAGTATAGAAAAACTGGCCAGACTGCGCCCGGCCTTCCGCCAGGGGGGTACGGTGACCGCCGGCAATTCCAGTGGCATCAACGACGGCGCGGCGGCCTTGTTGTTGATGAGCCGCGACAAGGCCGATGAACTCGGTCTCAAGCCGATGGCGCGCTGGCTCGGTTCGGCGGTAGCCGGGGTCGATCCGGGGGTGATGGGCTACGGCCCGATACCCGCCACCCAGAAGCTGTTAGGCCGCCTCGGCCTGAGCCTGGACGACATCGGCCTCATCGAGCTGAACGAAGCCTTCGCCGCCCAGACCATCGGGGTGATGCGGCGGCTGGGGATGCGCCACGAGATCACCAATGTCAACGGCGGCGCGATTGCCCTGGGACATCCGACCGGCTGCAGCGGCGCGCGCATTTTGGTCACCCTGCTGCACGAAATGAAGCGCCGCGCCCCGCAAGAGACCCGCCCCTACTACGGCCTGGCCACGCTGTGCGTCGGGGTGGGGATGGGCGTTTCGACGGTGGTGGAGTGGGTTGGTTGATTGGGAAGGAGAAACAACGATGCAACGTCCCTTAAGCGGCATTCGCGTGATCGGCCTGGAACAATATATGAGCGCCCCCTACTGCACCATGCTCCTGGCCGACGCGGGGGCGGAGGTGATCAAGATCGAGCGGCCCGGTCGTGGCGACCCCCGGCGGGCCATCCCGCCCTTCATCGAAGGCGAGTCCGGGGTCAAAAAGGCGGGCGGGTTCATCGGCTACAATCGCAACAAGAAGAGCCTGGCCCTCAACATGCGCAGCGAGGCCGGCCAGGAGGTATTCAAGAAGCTGGTGGCCGTGTCCGATGTGGTGGTGGAGAACCTGCGGCCGGGGGCGATGACCAAGATGGGTCTGGATTACCCGGCCCTGCGAGCCACCAACCCGCGCCTGATCTACGCCGCCATCTCCGGCTTTGGCCGGCTGGCAGGCTACCAGGGTCCGTACAGCCAGCGGCCCGCCTTCGATATTGTGGCCGAGGCGATGAGCGGTATGATGCATCTGGTGGGCTTTGCCGACAAGCCGCCCTCGTGGACGATCTACGGCCTGGCCGACGTCTACTCAGGTATGGTGGCGGCTTATGGAATTATGCAAGCCCTGTTTATGCGCGAAAGGACGGGCCGGGGACAGGAAGTCGATATCTCAATGTTTGACTCGATGTTGGCCCTCAACGAACGGATGGTGACTCTCTATTCCGTCACCGGCCAATCTCCGGCGCGCGGGCAGTTGAAGCACCTTTACCCGCGGGGGGCGTTCAAGTGCAGTGATGGCTACGTGGCCCTCAACGTGCCGGATGACCTGATCTGGCAACGCCTGTGCGAGGCTATGGGCCGGGAGGACCTCATCACCGATGAGCGGAGCGCAACCGGCCCGGCCCGCGCCGCCAACGCCGATTTCTTGCAACCGGTCATCGAAACCTGGCTGGCCGATCATACCCGCGCCGAAGCGGTTGACATTCTCAACGCCAGCGGCGTGCCCACCGGCCCGGTCTACATCGCCGAGGATGTCTTTGCCGACCCGCAGGTGGCGGCCCGAGGCATGCTGGTCGAGATCGACGACCCGCAGGTGGGCCCCTACAAATTCGCCCGCACGCCCGGCCATCTTTCCGCCGCGCCGGACATCCCCACCAGGCCGGCGCCCAATCTGGGGCAGCATAGCCGAGCCATCTTGCGGGATTTGCTGGGCTACGAGGCCGGGCAGGTAGACTCGCTCGTCAAAGCCGGGGTGGTCGAGGCCACTGATTACTGACAGGACTTACGTAGTTGACTGTTTAAATGTCATTTCGAGCGACATAGGAGCGAGAAATCCCTAAAAACTCGTCTTGCAAGCATAGTTCTGAGGGATTTCTCGTCGCAAGCTCCTCGAAATGACATGAACTGCGTAAGTCCTGTTACTGACCACTGACCACTACCCTACGCTCACCCTACGCCGATTTGACTTTTTGACAACTGCTGGCTGACGTGCTAGAATATGGCCCGTAGCTTTTGGCATACCCAAGATCGATGTGGAAACTACCGACCATCAGACGGATTGAGTAAACGAAAACTTGAAGTAGTTTATGTCGGTCCCTCAAAATGGAGAGGAGATGTGTGGGGGGCACGGAGTGAGCCAAAGCTCTGTGCCCTCCTACGATGTAAGAGGGGGTTGGTTCTTTACAGTGTTTAGGAAGCGAGTTCTGAATGGCGGATAGCAAAGAAAAGTTGTTAGTTGATGGGACGATCGTCGAAGCCCTGCCCAACACCACCTTCCGGGTGGAGTTGGATAACGGGCACCAGGTCCTGGCCTATCTGTCCGGCAAGATGCGCAAGTACTACATTCGCGTTTTGTTGGGAGACCGGGTACGGGTGGAGTTGTCACCTTACGACCTGGAGCGGGGCCGGATCGTCTATCGCTTCAAGAAACCCCAGGGCCAGGCAGCCTCTCGAGGCAGATAAACCCGGTAAATTCGGCCCGGAGTTTATTGTCAGCCAACCGGCCAACGGCCGGTCGTTTTCGCCAACCGCAATTTTGACCCCCCAGATCGGGAATTCTGCCAGAGAGCCTGCGGGACGACACTGACGATGAAAACAGCGAGGTCCAATGCCACCGTATTGAGGGCCTTAGCCCTTTGCGGCGGGTAAGGGCTGAAGCCCTTAATA
>JBHHXL010000236.1:0-7514 GCA_046757065.1 Anaerolineae bacterium | reverse complement strand
CTGCTCTTATTCTTAAACCTGCGAGCGGGGGCGATACTGGATCGCCTCGGCGATGTGGGCCGGGGCGATGTCCGCTTCTCCCGCCAGGTCGGCAACCGTCCGGGCCAGCTTCAACACCCGGTGGTAGGCCCGGGCGCTGAGATGCAACTGCGACATGGCTGTCTTGAGTAGATTGCGACCCACGTCCTCCACTTTGCAGAACTGCCGCACTTCGCCCGGCCCCATATCGGCGTTGGTTTGCAAAGGTGTGCCTTTGAACCGTCGCCGCTGCCGTTCCCGTGCCAGCTCTACCCGCTCCCGCACGGCGGTGCTCGGCTCGCCCACTCGATCCTCGGCCAGCTTCTCAAATTCCACCCTCGGCACTTCCACGTGAATGTCGATCCGGTCCAGCAAGGGGCCGCTGATCCGCTTTTGATAGCGGGAAACCATAGACATACTGCACGTACACTCTTTCTGCGGGTCCGAGTAATAACCGCAGGGACACGGGTTCATCGAACCGACCAGCATAAAGTTGGCCGGATAGGTCAGCGAGCCGGCGCTGCGGCTGATAGCCACCACCCGGTCCTCCAGCGGCTGGCGCAGCATCTCCAGCATCCGGTTGCCGAACTCCGGCAACTCGTCCAAAAACAACACCCCCCGGTGCGCCAGGCTGATCTCCCCCGGTTTGGGAAAGCGCCCGCCTCCCACCAGTCCGGCATAGCTGATAGTGTGATGCGGAGCCCGGAAGGGACGGTGCTGGATCAATGGCGCATCGGAGGGGAGCTGGTCGGCTACCGAGTAGATTTTGGTAATGTCCAGCGCCTCGTGAATGTTCAAACGCGGCAGTATGCCAGGCATCGCCCGGGCGATGAGGGTTTTGCCGGAGCCAGGTGGCCCGCTCATCAGCAGGTTGTGCGCCCCGGCAGCCGCTACCTCCATCGCCCGCTTGACATGCTCCTGACCCCGGATTTCCGCCATATCTACCACGTGCCCAGGCGGTTGTTGACCGTTTAGCCTGAAGCTGGCCTGATATGGTGTCAGTCGACGATGCCCGGAGAGATGATCGATTAATTCGAGCAGAGATTGGACGGGATAGACCGTCAACCCCTCAACCAGCGCCGCTTCCGCCGCATCTTCGGCGGGCACATATAATGTCTGGAAGCCTGCCTGTCCGGCCAGGACGGCCATCGGTAGCACGCCACTGACGTGGCGCACGCCCCCGTCCAACGACAGTTCTCCCATAAACAGCGCGCCCTCAACGTCTCCAAAGGTGTATTCGCCGGCCAGCAAGATGCCGACGGCGATAGGCAAATCATAAGCCGGCCCTGCTTTGCGAATGTCGGCGGGGGCCAGGTTCACCGTCAGGCGCGTGTTGGGAAAGGGCATTCCGGTGTTTTTGATCGCCGCCCGCACGCGCTCGCGCGATTCCTGCACGGCGGCGTCCGGCAACCCCACGATGTGAAAGGCAGGCAGGCCGTTGGCAATATCAACCTCGACGTTGATAAGCACGCCGTCCAAACCAATGACGGCGCAACTGGCAACTTTGGCAAGCATCCTATTCTCCTCTTAGTATCCCACGTCTAACCTAATAAACGACGCTTGGACGCATTTTAGACCAACGACGGGTGCGTTCAATTTTGGGACCGGTGACACCCCCAACAACGGGTGTATTTCACTTTTGGGGCAAGTTTTGCGGAGTCGAGGCTTCAGCCGGAGATTAGTAGGCTTTGACCGGCTAAAGCCTCGACTCCAAAGCCCATTTTGCTAGCAACTCCATAAATTCACCCCTAAACTGAAATACTCCCCCCAACAACACGCCAGTTGCGTCTGAGAACACTAGTGGTATAATAGCGCCGCCCCACTATCGGCTGCCGGATGGCCGTTGTGCTTTGCACAAGGTTTTTGGCTGATCAGTACGTAATTCTGCAGCGGCCCAGTTCGTCGCCGGGCTACCTTCATCCTATGAAAAATGCTCACACCACCTCCCTACAGCCTTATCGTTTTGAAGGACGCGCCTAAATGCGCAGCAATCCTGAGCGAGTTGCCTGGGTGGTTCTACTGTCATCCTTCGGCATTTTTTGCGCCCTGGTGATCAGCATCCCACTGGGTTTGCGGTGGTATCTGTTTAATACAACCCTCGCTTTTTCCACTAACGTCACCTCTTTACGCGGCACCGTGCTAACCCGAGAGGCTAATAACGACCCAACCTTGCCGATTACGGGCGGCCAGACGCAGGAGGTGGAAGAGGATGTGACGGTCACAACCGATGACACCTCCCAGGCCATTCTCACCTTTTTCGACCAAAGCTCCATCACCCTTTACAGCAATACTGCCGTCACCATCCGGCAAACACGCACCCCCCGCTTCAACATCAGCCCAAAGCCCGACCTGATTATCGTAGACATCGAGCACGGGCGCATCCGCGCCACACCGGCCGCCGGCGACCAACCCAGGCACTTTGTGGTGCGGTTTCCCCAGGGCCAAACGCAACTTTCCCCCGGCAGTTTCTCGCTGGAGGTCAATGAGAACCTGACCCAAATCGCTGCCCGGCAGGGCGAGGCGCTGGTCATTGGCAACGGCGGGAATCTGCAACTGCCTGAAGGTCGTCGCGTTTTGGTTTCGAAGGGGGGAAACCCCTCGGACCCATTGCCCCTGGAGCTAAACTTGCTGGCGGCTGCCAGCTTTGATGAAGGCGCTGCTCGATCCTGGGAACCGTACACCTTTACCCAAACGGATGCCGTTACGCCCACCGTCAAAATAATCGATTTGGGCAACCGGCCCATCCTGGAGCTTTTCAGCGAGGGGGAGGACGGCTTCCACACGGAAGCCGGCGTGCGGCAGGATGTGAACCGCGACGTGCGCGATTTTCAATCCTTGCGCATCCAGGCCGATATTCGTCTGGTGCGGCAGAGCCTGCCGGGTGGGGGCCAGCTCGGTTCTGAGTTTCCGGTGATGATCCACCTGGCCTACAAAGATGCGGATGGGAACGACCGTGACTGGTTTCACGGCTTTTACTACGAACCGCCCCCGGAAAACTATCTGCTTATCAACCAGCACGATAATTCCAACGAGCGCGTGGCTCGCTTCTTGTGGTACCCTTACGAGTCCCAAAACCTGCTGGCCAGCCTGGATGGTCCGGCCAAGCCGGTCTTCATCAAATACCTCCGTATCTACGCTTCCGGCTGGATTTATCACACGATGGTCGCCAACGTCGAGCTTTTGGCGCAGGAATAGGCTCCAATGGGTGATGTTTCCCGCCGGGAATTGCTCGGCCTTGCCGCAATCCTCCTCCTCTTTTTGGGCACAGCCGCCTATCAACTCGATCTGCCGGGACTCCACTACGATGAAGCCTTCGAAGCCGTGCCGGCCGTACAGTTGCTCCACAACCAGCCGGTCAGCGCTTTTCGAGACAGCGGGCTGGTTCTGTTCGGGCGGCGATTTCCCTATACCACGCAAGATTATATCGGCGCACTGAACACCTACGCCAGCCTGCCTTTTCTGGCGATTTTCGGCCCAGACCCCCGGAGCCTGCGCGCTTATGCCCTGCTGATCGGCTGCCTGACCTTGCTGCTTACGTGGCGCTTCAGCAGGGCCTTGACCGGCGACCCTCGAGCAGGCCTGGCCGCCACCGCCCTGCTGGCAGTCAATCCAACCTTCGTCTTTTGGAACCGACAAGGGGTTTTCGTCACCGCCGTCACGGCAACGATCGGGGTTGGGGCTGCCTACTGCTGGTTGAGGTGGTTTCAAAGCGGCGGCACCAGGCCGGGATACGGGCTGGCCGGCGCTTTCCTGTTCGGCCTGGGAATCTATGCCAAGCTCCTTTTTTTGTGGCTCGTCGTGGCAATGGCCGGGGCGGCTGCCCTGCTCACCCTCGATCGCTGGTGGCCTGCCCTCCGCGCCCGCCGCTGGCCGGATGAACTTGTCCCCCGCCCTTCCGTGCGCTTCCTGCTGGCCTCGCTCGTGGCCGCAGTAGTTGCTTGCTGGCCGCTTATCGTTTACAATTTACAAACCGCCGGAACGTTTAACACCATCCAGGTAAACGCGATCAGGTCATATTACGGCGTTGAAAACCAGGCCGTATGGCCGAATCTGGTCGAACGCATCAAACAGTTCGGCGTGTTGCTCGATAGCGGTCATCTCTGGTACCTGGGTCAAATCCGAACCAACCTGACGATGCCGGTTGTATTTCTGCTAACCCTGGGCGGGGTGCTAGGGCTGTCCCTGTATCCCGTCCCCGGCCCTGGGCTCAGATCGTCAAGGTTGAAAGCGGTCCCGGCTTCCCGCGCCGGAAACGATCTCGCCACGGTCCCTCCCGGTCTGGGCCGGCGGGCGCTCTTTCCGTTCTTGCTAATTGGCCTGGTCATTTTGCAAAGCATTGTAACCGTGTCTGCCTTATGGATTACCCATTACGCTCTCCTGATGCCCTGGCCGGCCATCGCCCTGGCCGCCGGCGGTTACTACCTGAGCCGGCAACTGCCTCAGGCGAAACTGGGGGCAGCCGCCCCGGTCGTGGCTCTGGCGCTGGTGCTGGTCACCGAATTCTGGACGACGGTGAGCTACCATCGCTCGCTGGCCGAAAGCGGCGGCCTTGGGGCCCATTCGGATGCGATTTATGATTTAGCCGCCTGGCTGGAAGACAACACCACCGGGCCGGTTGTGGCGATGGACTGGGGTCTGGCAGCGCCGGTGATCTTCCTGACGCAAGGTGTTGTCACACCCGTAGAAGCCTTCGGCTACGCCTGGGAAACTGATGAAGCCTTTGCCGTCCGTCTGGAGGGGTTCACCTCAGCCCCGGCCAGCCTTTACCTCTGGCGCGCGCCGGATGAAATTATCTTCGACCGCAGCGCTGACTTCAAGGCAATCTACCGTCAGCACAATCTGGAAGAAACCATCGTTGAAGCCTTTTACGAGCGGAGCGGTCGCCCGGTGTTGGGCATCACCCGCCTGGTGCCCCAGGGCAGCGCTGACAACCCGCCCTAACCCATACGGGATGGACAAATTCCCGTTTTGTTGTAAACTAGGAAGTGTTACCTAATTCTTGATTTGCTGACAGGAAAACACAAGCGTGATCTACATATTCGTCAACTACGCCCCGGCCAATGAAAAATTCGTCGACCAACTCGTCGGAGATCTGCAAGGGAGAGGGTTTGAAGTCTGGCCAGAGGCCGTTCAGCTCGACCAGACCGAAGCGTTATCAGGGCCGACCGAAAATATTATCCAAAATTGCAATTATTTTTTGTTGGTAATTTCCAAGGCGCTGTTCAAGCCGCCGGTCGGTAAACGAGGTCAACTCCCGGCCGAGGTCCGCCTGGCCCTCGAACTAGATAAGAAAATCGTGCTGGTCGTTCACGAGAAGACCGGCGTCCCCTCGCTGTTGAAAGATGCCCCGCGCCTCGATTTTACCGATCCCCAGCAATTCCAGGCAAGCTTTGAAGAACTGTTAGAGGCCGTTTCCCAGGGATCGGTTGCCAAATCGGCCGGCATCAGCCCGCAGATGGTGCGGAACCTGGTGGAGGAAGCGCGCTGGTTCATCAGGGGGGCGGAGTGGGCGGAAGCCATCGAGCTATTGTCCCCTCACTTCCGCAAGTCGGGCGCGCAAGAGAAGCTTACTCCTCTCTACCTCCAGGCCCTGCTGGGGATGTCCCAACAGTTGTACAACGACAACCATCTGCCGGCAGCAAAAGCGACGCTGGCCGAGATTCTAGCCATTGCTCCCGACCATAAAGAGGCAATGCGTTTGCAAAGCCAGATCGACCAACTGCGACAGTTGCCGACCAATATCGATACGCTGCTCGATGAGCGTCAATGGGAACAGGTTGTCGAGCAACTGGAACCGTATCTCAACCATCCCTCTTTTACGGACGAGTTGCAGTCCAGTTACCAACAGGCTCTGCTCGGGTTGAGCACTCAATACTACCGGCAAAATCGCCTGGAGGACGCCCAGCGCCGCATCGAGGAATTGCTAAAACTCGCGCCCTACGAAAAGAACGCCCAGGAGCTTCACAAAAAGATCAGGCGTCTTCAGCGCCTGCCCGATCGGGTGGAGAGATTACACAGCAATGGCGACTGGCTTGAGGCTAAAGCAGAATTAGACGAATACAAAGAGCATCCTGCCTTCCAAAACAGCCTGAAACCCCTCTACGTGCAAACATTGCTGAAGCTTGCCGAACAATACTACCGGGAAAACGAACTCGTCCAGGCCGAGATTTATCTGGAAGAGGTTTTGAAAATTGAACCGGACGAGCCCCGGGGCTACGAATTGAGGGGAACGATCCAGCAACTCCTGGCTCTACCCGGCAGGATCGCGGACCTGATCAGAGACGAAGCCTGGACAGAAGCCAGAGCCGAGCTGGAAGAGTTCCTGGATCACCCGGCTATTCGCCAGAACCTGCTACCGCTTTACCGGCAGGTGCTGCTGGGCCTGGCCCGGCAGCAATACAAAAGCGACGAGGCGGAAGAAGCCGGGCGCACGCTGGAACGCCTCTTCGAAATCTTGCCGGAGGACCCGCAAGGGATGGCCCTGCAACAGAGAATGCAGCGACGGCTTCCATTGGGGCCAGGCCCCCTGGGCTCCCGGCAATTGCAGGGCCTCACTCAGGAGCAATCGCGGCTGCTGATTCTCGGTGGAATTGGCTTGCTGGTATTGATCTTCATCGTTGTGGCCGCCATCTCCTTCACGCGAGGCCGGCGTAACTTTCCCACGCCCACCGCGACTGCCCAGGCGGCGATCATCGTTGCATCCCCCACGCGCACGGCAACGCCGCGTCCAACCCACACCCCGAAACCGGCCGGCAGCCCAACCAATACGCCGGCGCTGATTGTGGCCGCCTTGACCGATACGCCCACACCCACCGATACTTCAACGCCACTGCCGCCGACGGCCACCCCCACCCCGCTGCCGGCAACCGATACCCCCACCCCACTGCCACCCACCAGGACGCCCACCGGGACGCCAACCCCATCGCCAACGTTCACCTCCACCCTCGTGCCGACAAGCACCCCGCAAAACGTCGTCCCAACCCAGGCGCCAACGCCGCCGGTGGCAACCCCCCCGCCGGGTGGATTCCTTTACCCCGCCCCCATCCCCCGAACGCCGTTGGACGGCCAGGTCTTCACCGGCCCGGATGAACCCATCACGCTTACCTGGGACCCCATCGATTTCCAGGATGAGAGTGATGCTTACCTGGTCAGCATTATCCGGCACCACGGCGCGGATGGTGATTTCGTTGACTTCCAGATCACCCGCGACACCTCGCTACAGGTGCCTGGCTATATCTATCACGACATCATTGGATCGCGCGACATCGCCTGGTATGTTGAGGTCATTAGAAACGGCTCGTTTGACGAAAACTTTACGCCCTTGGGAGAGATCGTCAGCCCCAAAAGCGCCGAAAAGAGCTTCGTGTGGAACTTGATTGGCGGCGGCGGTGGTGGCGGCGGCGGCGGCGGCGGCGGCGGTGGCGGCGGTGGTCCGTTCACACCGGCCCCCTAGAAACCAGGCCGATATCGATCGAGAGAAGCTGCAAATCTTTTAT
>JBHHXL010000235.1:0-7515 GCA_046757065.1 Anaerolineae bacterium | reverse complement strand
CTAGGTTGTGCACCTCACCCATCTTTCGCTGATAAACTTCAGGAACTACAGCCGTATGAGCCTGGACCTGCGCTCCGGGCCAACGTTGCTGCGCGGCGATAACGCCCAGGGCAAAACCAACTTACTGGAAGCGATCTATTTTCTATCAACGACGCGCTCCCCCTTTGCGCGCGCCGACCGCCAGCTCATCAACTGGTTGAGCCTGGAAAACGAAGTGCTGCCCTTCGCCCGGGCCGAGGCCAGCGCGCGGCGTGGCAACGAAACCTTTCAGATCGCCATTACCGTGCTGCGCGAGGTCAAGGGGTTTCGCAAGGAGATTCGCCTCAACGGGGTCAGGAAACGGGCGCTCGACGTCGTCGGCAAATTGGCCACGGTTATGTTTTTGCCGGAGGATATCGAGCTGGTGACGGGCCGCCCGGAGCAGCGACGGCGTTACCTCGACGCCACCCTGTGCCAGATCGACCCCGATTATTGCCGGGCCCTGAGCCGCTACAATAAATCTTTGACCCAACGCAACGCTTTGCTCAAGCAACTGCACGAACGCGGCGGCGATCGGGACCAGCTTCTCTATTGGGATGAGCGCCTGACGCTGGCCGGCGCGCTGCTGATCGCCCGCCGCCACGACGCCATCCTGGATTTAGACGCCGTGGCCCGCCAGCGACACCGGGAGTTGAGCGGCGGCAAAGAGGGTCTGCGCCTGTACTACGCCCCCAGCCTGGACCCCCACCAGCGCCCTCAACCGAATTATCAACTACCCCTGGGCCTGGAGGACCTGGGACCCCGGAACATCCCGGCGCCGCCCCTCAGGCAAATTGCCGAAGCCTTTCAGGCCCGATTGAGCGCCGGGCGGGAGAATGAGATCGCTCGCGGCGCCACCCAGGTGGGGCCGCACCGGGACGATTTGCATTTCCTGGTGGACGGGATCGATATGACCCTCTTTGGCTCGCGCGGCCAGCAGCGAACGGCCGCCCTCAGCATCAAGCTGGCCGAGATCGACTTGATGCGCCAGATCACCGGCGAAACCCCGGTCCTGTTGCTGGACGATGTGATGAGCGAGCTGGACGCCGAACGGCGCGGCCACGTCAGAAAAACCATCGACCAGGTTGAACAGGCGCTGGTGACCACCACGGACTGGAGCGATTACGACGATGCCTTTCTGGCCAGGGCCAGGTTGCTCGAGGTCAACGGAGGCTGGGTTGACGACGCGGATGGCTCGAACCAGCGGGCTACGTCACCGGGCTGAAAGGACAGAACGATGCTCGAAAAAGAAGTCGTAAACGGGCTGGAGTTATACCACACGTTTCGGGGCCATCAGCACGAGGTGGAAGTTTACACGTTCCAGGACGGCCCCAAAACGTATAACCTCTTCAAGAAAAAAGGGGACAGCCAGTGGCGTTGCGACTGGGTGACGGCCCACAGTTGGGGGGAAATCACCCTGGACGCGCCCCCCACCGATTTGCAGGCGATGCTCCACGCCTTCGCCGAGATGCTCAAATCCCAAACATAGCCTCGAATCCATACAGAACTTACGCACTTAAGGTGACCGGTACTTAGAAACCGGTGTTCTCAAGCTTGATATTACCAGGACCATCCGAATTTTGCCTGAAAACAAGTGCCGGTCACCTGATTTTGGGCAAATTGCGTAAGTCCTGTCCATAGATTGCAGCGCGGCTTGCTTGCCTTGCCCGTCCGTGCTACCATCCCTTCATTCCCCTCCTGGAGGCTGACGTGCAATTAAGTAACCGCGCCTGGTTCGGAATTATCGCCATTTTAACCCTGTTGTTGGTCATCGCCCTGGCTCTGTTGCTCACCGGCAATTTCCCCAGCCTGATCTCGCTGGAGCCAACATCCACGCCGGCACCGCCTCCGACCAACACCCCAACGCCTGCTCCCAGCCGCACGCCGACGAATACGCCGCCTCCGGCAGATACCGCGACGCCTACCCCCAGCCCCGAGCCAACCGGGCGCGCTCCGGCGGCCTCCCCAACCCCTGTCCCAACGCCGCTCCCGCCTTTCCCCACCCCCCAGGCGGCCCCCGAAGTCGGTCAGCGACCGTTGCGCATCGCCTATATGTCCCGGCCCGGAGCGGATTGGGAGATCATCGTCGCCGAGGCCGACGGCAGCAATCCGCAGAATTTCAGCAACGACCCCGGCTTTGATGCTTTCCCGGTCTGGTCGCCCCAGGGCGAAAAGCTGGCCTGGATCAGCGATCGTTTTGGCGCCGGCGAAGACCCCGGCGTGGACGTACTGGTGGCCGACCTTGACGGCGGGAACCTCGTCAACCTCAGCAACGCCCCTGAAACCAACGATTTCTCCGCCAGTTGGTCGCCCAACGGCCAGTTGGTCGCCTTCATCTCAACGCGCTTCGGGGACGGCGAGGTGTTTGTAGCCACGCTCGACGGCGTAGCCTACAATTTGAGCGAACACGAAGCGACCGATGTCTTCTTCGATTGGGCCCCGGCCTGCGCCGATCCGGCAGCCGGGGATGGTTGGGGCGCCTGCCGGGTGCTCATCGGCTCCTCGCGTGGCAGCCAGGCCCAGGCGTTGAACCTGTTCGCCCTCAGCCCCGACGGCGTGGACTTTGAGTTTGTATCCGAGCTGGACCTGAACGTTGCCGAGGCGGTCTATTCGCCCGATGGCGCGCAGATCGCCTATGTCAAAGAGGACGAAGAAACCGGTGCGCTGGACCTGTTCGTGTTGGACCTGGACAGCCAGAACGAGACTCGCCTGACCAGCGACGAGGCCGCCGAAACCTCGATTGCCTGGTCGCCCGCCGGCGGCCTGATCGCTTACATCTCTGACGTGGATGGGGATAACGACATCTACGCCGTCAGCGTGCCGGAGGCGGAGATCACCAATCTGACCGACAGTCCCTTCCAGGAAGGGCTGAACGGCGATTTTGCCTGGTCTCCCGACGGGTCGCAAATCCTGTTCAGCACCGACCGCGACGGCAGCGTCGAAATCTACGTGATGGACGCCGACGGGGGCAACCCCACCAATCTGACGAACAGCCCCGAACCGGACATCGAGGCCATCTGGCTCCGCTGAATCCCGACGCCGGGTACGGGGGGTAGAGATAGCCGGCGTCGGAATGTCAACCTCTAATCCCCAGTCTCCAATCTCCACCCTTGCCAGGAACCTGTCTTATGACGACCGAAGTTCTATCCCCGACCTCTCCATCCAAAACCGAAACCTTTCAAACCGGGCGCGTGCTGACGATTGTCGGGGGGCATTTTGTCCACGATTCTTTCTCAGCCTTCGTGCCGCCGCTGCTACCGCTGTTAATTGAAAAGCTGTCGCTGTCGCTGACGGCTGCCGGCCTGCTGACGGTTTTTATTCAACTGCCCTCCCTGTTCCAACCCTTCATCGGCTATCTGGCGGATCGGGTCAGCGTCCGCTACTTCATCATTTTTGCCCCGGCGGTGACGGCTGCCTTGATGAGCGTGCTGGGGTCCGCGCCGAACTACACGGTTCTGGTCGTGCTCCTGCTGCTGGCGGGCGTCAGCGTGGCAGCTTTTCACGCTCCGGCCCCGGCGATGATCGGGCGGGTCTCCGGCCGGCAAATCGGCAAAGGGATGAGTTTTTTCATGTTCGGGGGGGAGATGGGGCGTTTCGCCGGGCCGCTACTCATCACCGCCGCGGTGTCCGCCTGGGCGCTGGAGGGCACCTATCCGGTGATGGTCTTCGGGCTTGTCGCCTCGTTTGTTCTCTACTGGCGGCTGAAGGACGTCCCGGCTCGCTCGGACCAGGCGCAATTGATCGCTCTGCCCCACCTGTGGGGGACGATGAAGGGCGTGCTGCTGCCGTTATCCAGCATTGTCCTGGCCCGGGCCTTTTTGCTGGTTACCCTCAGCACTTACCTGCCGACTTTTATGACCGGCGAAGGGGCGACGTTGTGGCTGGCCAACAGCTCCCTGGCGATTTTGGAGCTGGCCGGGGCCGTGGGCGCTCTGGCCGGCGGCACGTTGAGCGATCGCTGGGGGCGGGCATGGGTGCTGATGATCGCTTTGATCGCGTCACCCCTCTTTGTGCTTATCTTTTTGGCGACGTCGGGCTGGTGGTTGTTGCCGCTGCTGATTTTTATGGGGCTAACCGCCCTGTCCACCACGCCGGTCTTGATGGCCATCGTCCAGGAACAGTTCCCGGAGAACCGGGCGTTAGCCAACGGCACCTTTCTGGCTATGATGTTTGCCATCCGCTCGGTGGTGACGTTGGTGGTGGGTGCGGTTGGAGATTTGTTTGGCTTGCGCCTGGCTTTTGTTGTTAGCGCCATCGTGGCCCTATCGAGCGTGCCGCTGCTGCGTTATCTGCCCCAACCGAATACCCCACCCCTCCCCGCCGGCGAGGAGGGGCCAGCGCGCAAGCGGGGGTGAAATCTTCACGCTGCGCGTCGTTGCCGTCCCCCAGGGACTGTCCGTCTCCTCTGAGAATAGGAGTGCAAACCTTGCGACCGCAGGGAGTGCCTGGACAGAGCAAGCTCTGCACTCCAATTTCATCGTCGTTGCTGCGCCGCAGGGGCTGTCCGTCTCCCTCAAAGAATCGCTTTGATGACCTCGGTCGTTTGCGAAAGATCGGCCAGGACGACGTCGGCCCCGGCGGCGCGCAGGTCTGCCTGGCTGTAAGGCCCGGTGGCCACGGCGATGGCCCTGGCTCCCCAGGGCCGGGCGCAGGCCACGTCGGCCGGCGTATCGCCGATGATGACCACCTGCTCGCCCTCGAAGGTCAGGCCGGTCAGCGCCTTGGCCCGCCCAGCGGCGACGCCGGGCAAGCGCAGACGGTCCGCATCATCGCTGCCGAAAGCGCCGATTTTGAACAGGGCAGGGTCGATACCGGCGGCCCTGAGCTTGAGCGGCGCGGTGGCCGACAGGTTCCCCGTTAGCAGGCCGGACAAAATTTGGCGGTGAGCGCCAACGGCTTCGAGCAGGGCCGGGACGCCGGGGCAGACCTGTACCTGCGCCTCGGCCAGCGTCTCCGGTAGAATCTCGGTCATGGTGCTGAATATCGAGAGCAGGGTGGCTTCGATGGCATTTGCCTCCAGGCCGACTGCCCGCAACAACTCGCGGATGATCTGCGGGTCGGTCTTGCCGGCCATCGGCAGGCTGTCGATAGGTCCGGTCTGGCCGAGGACGCGCAGGAGGGCGCGGCGCATCGCCTCGCGGCCGGCCCCGTCGGGCCACAGCAGGGTCCCGTCGATGTCGAATAGAACCAGGTGGGTCGGGTTGGATGGCATAACTTAAATTGGTCCCCGGCGCTGGCCATCATCCTGGACCGGCCGTGGCTCGACCTGGCCCGATGTCGCTTCGGCCAGGGCGGTCGTAAATGCTTCGAGCCGGTCGAGCCTGAAGTTGATGACCAGGCTGACCTCCACCGCAAATTCCTCGGAGAGGATATCCCCTTCGCAGCTTTCAACCAATCGCCGGCAAAGTTCGTACAGGCCGTAGGGCACGGTCACCGCGACCGTTTTCCTCTCCGTTTTGACCGTGCGGGGCATCTCGGCCAGCACCGTTTGGGCCGCTTCGGTGTAGGCTTTGACCAGCCCGCCGGTTCCCAACTTGACCCCGCCGAAGTAACGGGTGATCACCAGGCACACATCGCCCAGGCCGCTGCCTTGAACGACGGCCAGGGCCGGGCGACCGGCCGTGCCGGGCGGCTCGCCGTCGTCGCTCATGCCGTGGGTGACGCTGGCTCCAAAGCCGACGGCGAAGGCGTAGACGTTATGCGTGGCATCGCTGAACTCCCGGCGCATTTCGGCCACGAAGTCTCTGGCCTCGGTCACCGAGGAGGTGTAATCCGCCGTGGCGATAAAACGGGACCGTTGGATAACCAGTTCTATACGATGACGACCAGCGGGAATGGGATAACGGTTTGTCACGGGGTATCCAGGGGGAATTCTATAAAAACAATCAGGTGGAGGCGGTCGGTCACGCGTGCCCCCACGATCGGATGAGCCGGATCAATCGCTACTTGCCCTCCAACTGAACTTGCATCCCCTCGAGGTGTGTGTTGACTTTCAGTAAGAAGGCATTGCATATCTTCTGGCCCTCTTGATGAAGCGCCGGTGTTTGAATTAAGTCCACCGTTGCCGTGCTGACCGCGCATAACATCCAGGAAAGTTGATCTGCAATGTCGGCAAAAGCCGTTGCCCCCCCCGGCAATTTGCCGACCTCGTGTTGGTAAGTCTGCCGCAGCGCCCTCACGTGAATCTGGTGATGGTGGATGCCGATAAGTTGGCCCGTTTCGGTGCCGGGGGCGGCCCCATTTACCAGATTCTTGATCAGCCTGGGGGACATCGTTGCCCCATCCGGGTGAGTGACCATCAAATCGAGCATACGGTTGATGGCATTGGCCATAAGGATAACCGTTCTCAGTGGTTGTTTGGGGCGGGCGCTTTTGAAAATATTGGTCAGGTTTTGCTCCAAATCGCGGAGCACGAGCGAGAGATTTGTTCCCAGAAACTCGTCCTGCGCCTGAATTTCCGGGGAGACAGCGCGCAGACCCTCCCCGGCCGGCGCGCAATTCCTGGAGGGAGGGTCAACTGCTTCATTTTGCGGAAAGCGGTTGGAGAGCAGCCGGCCCCAGGGGGTGGTAATGCTAACTCTGGGCGCTGCGCGACCTTCTTCCACCCGGAAGGTGCCGGTGCGCCAGGCCAGCATTTTATCGATGGCTGCCTCGCCCTGGATGTCGCCGACCACGGCGTGGAGCGCGTTACCATCAGCTATGTATATATCACCGACCTGCCAGGCGCTTTGCACGGTGATGCGAACCGTGCGCAGTTCGAGGCAGTTCGTCTGAATTAAACTGGTCAGATTCACCTCACTTAGCCTTCCAAGCGTTACCACCTGAAGCACTCCTCGGAATCGTTGGTGGGACGGCAAGGAAAATTCGAGACAACGCCAAAGCTCCTTGCTTCCCTTTTCCGTTTACAGTTTTTGGGACTCTCAGAAACCGCTTTCCGCTGGCGACTCGGAAATCTGCCGATAGTGCGTGTAGTATTCCTTTGCAAGCTCTGAGTTGGGGTCTTGTGCGGAGGAAAATATCGGCGGGGATCGAATCTCGATGCTATTAAAGTGCGGAAGCTATCAACACTCTTAAGATGCCATACCTTTTTGGGTATTGCCTAGGAAAATCATAGGAATTTCATTGGAAAATGCCAGAAATTTACGCGGTGTCAGCCGGGAGTACGCGGGGAGGCAAGAGAAAAAAATATATCCAGAGGTCGGCGGGAACAACCAACCTCTGGACACAAGAAGGAAGGAGATGCGCGAGGTGCTCGCGTCTGTTTTGTTTGATGATAGTATAGTGCAAGATGTAAAATAGAGCATCGGCCAAGCGGCGAGTCTTTGTCATTGGCAAAAGAGCGGACAGAAAACCGTTGCTGTAAGCCATATGGCCTATGCCGGTTGGTGGCGGCCATCTGCCAACAGATCGTTCGTGCACCCCGGCTCATAGGGTGCGTCCCAAACTTTGGCTCATGTTAAGAACAAGTGCAATGCAGTCCGACCATCGCCCGGAAAT
>JBHHXL010000234.1:0-7520 GCA_046757065.1 Anaerolineae bacterium | reverse complement strand
GGTGTGCGAACTTGCCGGTACGACAATTCCGCCAGCATCCCGTCCTGGGCAGGGACCCGCTCACCGGAGCGATGGTAGTACCGCTCACCGGCACAGGGCCGGCACAGGGTCAGACCTGCGCGGACCACCTCCCGCTCGTTGATGATCTCCTCGCCGCAAACGTCGCAGTTGACCCGGTAACCGTCCCGGCTCAATAGCTTCTCTATCGAAAAGGCCAGGGTTACTTCCTGGATATCCAACAACTCCTCATCCGGCATACGCTGGTAACCGAGCAGGTAGGCTTCCCAGCGATTGCCGGCCTGCGGGGCGTAGGCTTGGGCCCGGTTGCGGCTTTGGGCGCTGGGCACGATACGCACGGCCCGTCGGGTGTGGGTATCGACGAAGGTGGCGGCCACTTTGCCGAAGTCGAGGACGCGCAAGGTGCGTTTGCCGACCCAGCAGCCGGTGGCTACGGCCAGGCCGTCGGTGGCGCAGCCGTCGGTTTCAGCGATGGTCAGCAGGCGTTTGCCGGTTTGGGGCACATCCAGGCCCAGCCAGCGACCGCCGGCCAGGCCCATGCGTACGCCCAGGACCTGGCGAGGGCAAAGGTGTTGGTGTAACGTGGCGGAACGTTGCAAAAGCTCTTCAAAAGTGGGCATAATGATCTCTTATTCCTTATCCAGCACCTGGCGTACCTTGCGGGTCAGGGTCCCCGGCGAGAAGGGTTTTTGAATAAACTCGATCCCGGCCTCCAGCACGCCGTGGCGGGCGAAGCCCCTGTCGGTGTAGCCCGAAATGAAAATGACTTTGGTGTTGGGGCGCGCGGTTGCCAGTTCGTCGGCCAGGGCCTTGCCGCCCATCTGAGGCATCACCACGTCGGTCAGCAGGAGATGAACCTGGCCGGAATGTTCCTGGAGCAGGCGTAAAGCCGCCTGGCCGTTGGCCGCTTCCAGCACGGTATAGCCCTGCCCGCGCAGCACGCGGCAGGCCAATTCTCGCACCATTGCCTCGTCTTCAACCACCAGAATCGTTTCGGTTCCTGGCGACATAGGCTCCTGGCCCCTGGCCTCGGGGTTGCCTCGAGGGGGAAGCTCTTCCAGCGCCCGAGGCAGGTAGATGTTGAACGTCGTCCCCCGGCCTGGTTCGCTGGCAACTTCGATGTGACCCTGGCTCTGCTTGACGATGCCGAACACGGTGGCCAGCCCCAGGCCGGTCCCCTGGCCCATCTCTTTGGTGGTGAAAAACGGCTCGAAGATGCGGGCCCGGACCGCTTCGCTCATACCCGTGCCGGCGTCGCTGATGGCCAGCCGCACGTAGTCGCCCGGTTGCAGCTCCAGATGCTGGGCGGTGTAGGTTTCATCGAGGACCGTGTTGGCCGTCTCGATGGTCAATTTGCCCCCTTCCGGCATCGCGTCGCCGGCGTTGACGGCCAGGTTGACGATGACCTGCCCCATCTGGGCCGGGTCGATCTTAACCTGCCACAGGTCCGGGCCGAGGCGGGTCTCCAGCTCGATGTCCTCGCCGATGATGCGCCGTAGCATCTTATCCATCTCGGCCACGATGGTGTTGAGGTTGAGCACCCGGGGGTCGATGATCTGTTTGCGGCTGAAGGCCAGCAACTGGCGGACCAGGTCGGCGGCCCGCTGGCCCGAGCGCAGAATCTTGTCCACCATCTCCTGGCCCGGATCGTCCGCCGCCAGCTCGTATTTCAGCAGTTTGGCGAAGCCGTTGATGGCCGTCAGTAAATTGTTGAAGTCGTGGGCGATGCCCCCGGCCAGCAACCCAATCGATTCCATCTTCTGCGCCTGGCGGTATTGCTCCTCCAGCTCCAACTCGCGGGTCACGTCGCGCTGGACGCTGACGTAGTTGACGATAGCCCCGCTTTCGTCGCGCACGGGGCTGACGGTGGCCTCTTCGGTGTAAAGGGAGCCGTCCTTGCGTTGGTTGATGAAACGGCCCCGCCAGACCTGGCCGGAGGAAATTGTTTCCCACAACTCCCGGTACAAAGCCGAGTCCTGCTGGTCGCCGCGCAGGAGGCGCAGGTTCTGGCCGATCACCTCGGCCCGGTTGTAGCCGCTGATGCGCTCGAAAGCCGGGTTGACGTAGAGGATGGTCCCGTTGGCATCGGTGATGATCACGCTTTCCGCGCCCTGCTCGATGGCCGTGGTCAAGCGCCGTCGCTCCTGGTCGAGGCGGGCCCGGGCCAGCACCCCGGCCACCTGGTCGGCCACGCTCCAGGCCAGGTTGACCTCCTTGGCTGTGAAATGGCGGGGTTCGGTGGTGTTCAGGCTCATGCCCCCCACCACCTCCCCTTCAATGGTCAGGGGCAAGATGAGCAGGGAGGTTGTGCCCCGTTGCAGCAGCAGGTTGCGGATGGGGGTCAGGAGCGGGTCGGTCTGGACGTCGTCCACGGCCAGCGGCGCTTTGTGCGTGAGCAGGTATTGCAGCGGGGGGCTGTCGGCCACCGGGATGACATCGCGCCAGGGGAGCGGGTGTTCCGGGCCGCCCTCCGGGACCGTGGCCGGGTACCTGGCCACAACCACCGCTGCCGTTTTTTCCCGGTTCAGCAAGGCTGCCCGCACCAGGGTCATATCGAAGGCTCGGGCCAGCTCGCGGCAGGCCACCTCCAGCACGGCCTCCGGCTCCAGGTCGTTGGCCGAGGCGGCGATGACCCGGTTGAGCAGGGCCAGTTCGCGGTTGCGGCGGCGGATTTCGCCCTCGGCCCGCACCCGCTCGGTGATGTCGCGGATGGCCGTCACCCGAATTGTGCGCCCCTCAAAGGGGATGGCCCTGCCGATGATCTCCACGGGAAAGGTCGTTCCGTCCTTTCGAAGCCCGACCGCTTCGTACGGCTTTTCATAGCCGGAACGGATATTCTCCAAAACAACGTCACGAGATTCCGGCGCGGCGAAATCGAGGGCATTCTTGCCGATGAACTCGGACAGTTCATAGCCAAACATAGCCGCCATAGCCTGGTTGGCGTCAAAAATCTTGCCCTGGTCGTGGATGGCAATGCCTTCGAACGACAACCCGGACAGGCGGCGAAACCTTTCCTCGCTTACCCGCAGGGCCGCTTCGGCCGTCTCCCGCTTTTGTTCCTCCTCGGCGAAGCACAGGCCCAGGGCCAGGTCGCCGGCCAGCTCGGACAGCAGCTCCACCTCGTCGCCGTCAAAAGCCCAGGGTCGGGCCGTATAAACCACCAGCACCCCGTACTGTTGCTCGCGGTGGAGCAGAGGCACGGCCAGCGCCCCCTGGTGCGGCTGTCTGGCCCGGAAGGCGCAGGCCGTGCACGGCTCCGAGTCGTCCACATCCTTGACCAAAAACGGCCGGCGCTCGCCCAGGGCGGTCCGGGCGCAGTGGAACGACCCCTCGGCATTCTGGAGGGAGAAGGCGATGGGCTCCCCCGCCGGGTCGACTCCGGCGCTGGCCACGGCCCGGACGGTCTGGCCGGCCTCATCCAGCAAACCGATCCACATAGCATCGTAGCCGCGGGTGCTCAGCAAGCGCTCGCAGGCCTGGCGCAGCATAACCCGGGGGTCCCTCTCGCGCACGATCAGTTGGTTGACATCGCTGATGGCTTTCAGCAGGTTCTGGAAATGGGCCTGTTTTTTTTCGGCGTTCTTGCGCCGGGTGATGTCGCGCTCGCGCCCCTGGACGCCGATCTGCCGCCCTGCCCCGTCGTAGATAGGCCCCCACGAACTCAGGCACCATTTCTCCTGGCCCGTTTTGGTCACCAGCCGAAATTCCTCGTCGGGGAAACTCTTGCCTTCGAACATCGCGTCCCACTGGGCCATCATTCTGGCTTCATCGTCAGGGTGGACCCAGTTGATGAAATTCCGCTCCCAAAGTTCGTCGACGCTGTAACCGGTCAATTCCTCGAAGGCGGGGTTGACGTAGATTAAGCGGCGGTCCATATCATAGCCGAAGATGGCGTCGCTGGCGTTCTCGGCGATCAGCCTTAGCTTTTGCTCCGAGTCGTATAAGGCCGCTTCGGCCGTAACCAACCGTTCTTCGGCAGCCAACTGCTCAACCACCCGTTTGACTACCGGCAGCAGCAGGTTCAGAAAGCCGGTGCTTTTGGCCAGATAGTCCCGGGCGCCGAGCTTCATCATCTCAACCGCTATTTGCTCGTCGCCGTAGCCGGTGGTGACGATGAAGGGCAGGCGACAGTCCTGTTCCAGAAGGGCTTCAATGACCTCCTGGCCGGTCATATCGGGCAGGCGATAATCCAGCAGCAGCAGGGTGGGTGGCCGGTCCGCGATGCGGGCGATGGCCTCGGCTCCGCTTGAGGCGCTGGCGGTCCGGAAGCCGGCCCGCCCCAGATTCTTTTCAATCAGGCGCGCCAGGGCTTCGTCATCATCCGCAATCAGGACCGTAGCCGGTCGATCGATGCCCGGTTCTGCCTGGCTGCCGGGGTTGCCCTTTTCTGCCATACGTTTAATTCTCCCGGTAGGCGCCGTTGAGCGCCGGCATCTGCACCACCGCCAGAAACAACCCTAACTGCTGGATGGCCCGGGTGAAATCGTCGTAGTCAACCGGCTTGGCGATGTAGGTGCTGCAGCCCAGGCTGTAGCAGCGTTCAATTTCCAGGGGGTCGTCGGTGGTGGTCAGCATGATGACCGGCAGCTTGCGCAGCTCGGGGCCTTGTTTGATGCGGCGGAGGACCTCCACGCCGTCCACCTTCGGCATGCGGATATCCAGCAGCAGGAGGTAGGCCACGCCCGGTTGGCGCTGAAGCTTTTCTCCCTCCCGGAAGAGGAAATCCAAAATCTCCTGTCCGTCCCGGAAGTGCAGGAGTTCGTTGGCCAGGCCGGTCTGTTTCAGGTTCCTCTGGATCAGGGAGGCGTGTCCCGCGTCGTCTTCGGCCAGAAGGATCACGACTTCTTTTTTCATTATCATGCACACCTCGGGGCAGGTATATTTTCTTTCTGGGAACCATTTTGGTTCATAGGTTAGAGGCTGTCTGAAAAGTATTTGACGGGGCAAGGTGACCGGCACTTTTGCGATTAACTTCGTGAAATTCGGCCCTATTCTGCCCTGGGTTTGAACGTTTTTAAGTGCCGGTCACCTGAAACCCGACTTTTCAGACCGTCTCTTAGCGTTGCACCAGTTCTGGATATGAGCCACCACCTTAGCCGCCTGGCAGGGACACACAGAACTTGCTGCCCCGGCCCGGTTCGGATTCGAGCCATATCCGCCCGCCGTGCCGGTCCAGAATCCGGCGGGCGATGGTCAGACCCAAGCCTTCGCCGGGGACAGCGTCCGGGTCAAGCCGGTGAAACATATCGTAGATTCTGGACTGGTACTCGGCGGCAATGCCGATGCCATTGTCCTCGATACAGTATACCACCGTTTTGTCTTTTCTGCTTCCTGAAACCCGGATAATACCCAGCCGGTTAGGGTGGCGATATTTGAGGGCGTTGTCCAGAAGGTTGGAAAAGACCTGGTTGATTTGCGTCTCATCGCCCAGGCAGGAGGGCAAATGATCGATTCTGAGGGTCACGCCCGCCTCTTTGATCTGAAACTCAAAGGCCCCGGCAATAGCGGCCATAAGGTGGTTCATATCCAGAGGGCGAATATCCAGAGCCGCCCGTCCCAAACGCGACAGCCGCAACAGCCCGGCCAGTAAGGCGTCCATCTTGGCCGTACTGGCCGAGATGAACCTCAGCGATTCGGGGATGTCTTCGGCCAGGGCCCCGGCCAGCTCGGCTTTGACCGTGGCCGGAACGTCATCCCCGGCCAGGGCGGCCTGTACCTGGTCGACGGCGCGCTCCAGTTCGCGGCTGAAGCCCTGGATGTTGACCAGCGGCGAGCGCAGGTCGTGCGAGGTGACATAAACGATCTGTTCCAGCTCCTTGTTCTTGCCGGTCAGGGCCCGGTTCAAGCGCTCCAGCTCGGCCTCCGCCCGCCGGCGCTCCTCGATCTCCCGAGTCAGGGCCCGGTTGGCCGCCTCTAGCTCAGCCGTCCGGGCCTGCACCTGCTCCGCCAGTTCCTGACGCCAATTCCTGACGCGCCGGACCATCATATTGAACGTGGCCGCCAGCGCGCCCACCTCATCGGAAGAGGTTACGGGCGCTTGGGCCTCAAGATCACCCCTGGCCACCCGTTCCGCAGTCTGGCTGAGCAACAAGATGGGCCGGGTCAGACCGTTGGCGGTGACGATGGTCAGCCCCACCAGGGCTACCATCCCGCCCACCGCGAACAGGATCGAGAACAGCAGTTCCCGCCGCAGCGGGGCGAAGAGCTCCGCCCTATCCCGTTTGACGACCAGGCCCCAGCCCTGCTCCGATGAGAGGCGCAGGTGGCGGTAGGCGGCCAGGACCCGCTCGCCCCGGTAGTCCTCGGTTTCGATGATCCCCTCCTCGCCGCTGGCGGCGAGCACAGCTGCTTGGGCCTCGATCTGGTATTCCAACGGGCTGGCAATGTTGCCGTCGGGCAGGGGGTGTTTCAGCGAGGTTAAGATTTTCACCTCCTGGTTGACCAGCAGCGCCTCGCCCCGCTCGCCCAACCCCTCGCCGGTATGGAGGATGGGCTTGATGATGTCGTCGGCGTTGACCTCCATAACCAGGACCGCGATGGCGGTCCCGTCTTCGTCTACCACCACGTGGCTGAAATGGAGCGTGGGTTGCCCGCTCAGGGCGTCCAGTTTTATGTCGCTCACATAATCATCGCGGCTTCGCAAAGCCCCGCTGAAATACGCTTCCTGGGAGATGTCAGTCCCCTGATCGTTCACGTTCGTCGAGAGAAAAACCGCTCCGGTTTCGGCGGCGGCCAGTTCGATTTTGTTGTACACGCCGTAGGTAACTCTGATCCTCTCCAGGTACTTTTCCAGGCTGCCATAACTCTCCTCTTCACGCAGCGCGGCCCATAACTCGGCGCCCGCTTTGCCCTGCGCCCGGAGTTCTTGTATCGTCTCAAGCAGGTGGGCCGTGTGAGCCACCGTGAAATCGTTGCTGGCCGCCACCTCGGAATCGTCGCGCCGCTCCTCGATCCAGCGCAACAGGCGTTCCTTCTTCAAATCCGCGATCAGGTCCAGGCTTTGAAACGTTTCTATCCGCTGTTGGCCCTGCCGGCCGGTGTACGTTGTCAGCGGAACTCCGTTGACATCGACCACTCCAACGAGCAGCAGGATCGCTATGAACAAGAGACTGAAGGAGAGGATCAACCGGGTCCGGATGCTGCGAAACATTTCCCCCTGGGCTTCCATCCTGTTTGGCCCAAATTCACTCTGTGTCTGTGCCATTGGCTTCCTTCTCCTCATCCGCATAGGCAAAGGATTCGAGTTGATAGGTCTGCGGCTTCTGAAGTACTTCTTCGATGATTGTTGGGTCAAACGAAGCGCTGACCTCCTCCCAGGTAGTCGAGGCGGGGATCATTCCCAGGCCCTGGAGGAATGAAAATTCCTGGAAGAGCCGCCCGCCGGTTGTCAGGTCCTCGCCCGGAAGGAACGGGACCGGGGCCGTGCCCAACAGATCGCTTTCGGCCAGCGCCGCGTATTCTTCGACCGACAGGACCGGCCTCTGGCCGGTAAAGCTCTCCTC
>JBHHXL010000233.1:0-7526 GCA_046757065.1 Anaerolineae bacterium | reverse complement strand
GTTCCTGTTTGGCTTCGTCGGCTCCGGCCACGTCATCGAAGGTCACGGAGGGTTTGTCCGCGGCGAACATCCGCGCCCGGCTCTTGCCGAAGCTCAGGGCCTGGTTGTTCGAGCCCTGGGCCTGGCGCACCATAAAGAACAACAGCCCGCCAAACACAAGTAGCGGCAAGACGGTGATGCCGATGCCCACCCAATTATCCCACGGGCCGCGCGAGACCACTTCTATCTCGACGTTCCGCAAGTGCTCTTCGCTGACGCCCAGGTCGTTCAGCACCTCAAAGATGCTGATCCCCGTCTCCTTGCGAGAAGACATCGGTTCGGAGCGGTCCTTAAACTCAACGGTCAGTTCGTCCTCGCGGACGGAGATTTTCGAGACCTGGTTTGTCCTGACCGCAGCGGCCACTTCGGTAATGTCGACTTCCTGGGGCCGGCCGGAACCGGGGAATATGGTGAAAACCAGGGCTGCAACCGCCGCCAGAATCAACAAATAAACAAGACTATTTCGTAAGAATCCTGCGCCCAACTTTTCCTCCGCCAGTGGTCCTTTGTTGATAGATTAACTTTGCGTTGTTCAGACTTAGAGCCGCACGCAAGGTATTATACCAAATTCAGGTGACAACGCCAACAAACGCCCGGCGGCTGGGGAGGGGATTGCTAAGGAGCGATGGTCAAAATGACGGCATCGTTATCCAGACGCGCTTCGGCGGAGTTGAACGCCCTCAGACGCTGGCCGGTAGCCGGATCGTACAGGCCAATCGCCAGATGAGCCACCGGGCCGGGCGTAGGGGGCAGAGGGCGGCTATCCTGGACGACTTCGCCGGGGAGCCAGGCGCGGGTCGGCCAGTGGCCGCTCACCGGCGGGCCGTCGGCCTGGGCCAGCACCTGCCCGGAAGCGTCGAGCAGGTGCACAAAGACGGTATAGTCGAGCGGCAGCGGGTGCTCGGCCCACCAGTAGAGGGTCAGCCGGGGATCGGGTGTGTTGGTTTCGTAGTGGTAGCCGAGCAGGGCGATCCCTTCATCGAACGTGGCCCGCGCCCGCCCGGAGCCGTCGAGCGGGGGCGGCGGGCCCCCGTGGGGGTTGATGGCGTAGATCAATTCCGGGCCGAAGTCGGCCAGGGGGCGCAGGGTCGTACCCCGTTCGACGCGCCAGCGGTCGCTTTGCTGCCAGCGGTCCCGCTGCAACGGGGCCTCGTCGGGATGGATGATGGCGTATGCCACGCCCTGTTGGGCCAGCCGGCGCAGGGCGGCCAGCGCAACTTCATCGGGAAAGCCGGACAGCTCGGCGGCCAGGGCCTTCTGGCGGTCCGGGGTGAAGCCGGAGTAGCCGTTGACCAGCCCCCACCAGCCGCGCGTGCTGGCGTAGAGGCGTTTGGCCTCTGGAAATTCCGGGGCGGGCGCGGCGTGCAGGGGCAATTCAACCACGGCGAAGGGCCCCGGCTGCCCGGCCAGCCAGGCGTAGGCCGGGGACAGGTCGGCCAGGCTGCCCACGCGGGCCAGCGGCAGCGGCAGGCTCATCGCTTCGGCCACCGTCCAGGCCAGGAGCGCTGCCAACAGGCCCACCCTCCAGTGGGGCCTCAGCCTGGCGACCAGCCGGCTCAGTCCGAGCGCGCTCAGGCCGGCCAGGGCGAACAGGGCGGGGATGATCCAGCGGGGCGGGACGCGCACCACACTGGCCCAGGGCAGCAGGCCGATCAAGAAAGTGTACGGTCCGGCAAAGGTCAGGGCGATGGAGATCAGGGCCACCAGCCACAGGGCCAGGGAGATGGTTCTCAGCCCCGGTCGCTTGCCGGGGAGGAGAGTCGCCAGCCCCAGCAGGATCGGAATGACCCCGGCCCAGAGGGTGTTCTCCTCGGTGAAGCCGGGCCGGGCGCGCAGGGCCTCGGTCAGAGGCCCGTAGACGGTGTTGGCCGGGGCCGCGGCCAGGTAATCGCCCGGCGCAGCCCCGAAGGAAGCGGCCAGTTCCGGCGGGCGAGCAGCGCGAAGGTCGGCCAGCAGGGGTAGATAGGGCAGGGCCAGGGTCAAGGTCAGCAGTCCGGCTGCCAGGGCCGGACCCAGCGCTCGTAGCAACGAGCGCCAATCTCGTGGCCGGGCCAACACCCAGATCGAAGCGTACAGCAGCAGGACCAGGGCCGTGTAGATCGCCAGGTACCACGAGGCGAGGAGTTGCAGCGTGAGAAAAACGGCCAGCGCCGCTGAATCGCGCCGCCCCGGCCCGGGGCGTAAAAGCCTGTCGAGGAAGAGCAGGGCAAACGGCAGCCACTGGACCGTCAGCAACTGCAAATGGGCGATGGCGGCAAAGCGGTAGGGAGCAAAGGCGAAGATCGCCCCGGCCAGAAAGGCCGCGCCGCGCCGGCCGGGGACGGGGCCGGCCCAGCGCAGGGCCAGCAAGTACATCCCGAACGCCGCCAGGGGAAAGGTGAGCAACAGGCTGAGATTGTAGGCCAGCAGCGGTTCGCCGCCGGCCAGTTGCAGCGGCAGGGCCAGCGACGCCGTGCTGAGCAGGTGCTCCGAGAAGGCCAGGGCATTGGGCAGCGGGTAATAGATGTTGGCGTTAAACAGATCGAGCGGGCGGGTCAGCAGGGCGTGGGCGTCCCAGGCCAGAATCCAGGTGTTCAGCAATGGATCGCCGATGTCGTTGGGCACGGCGGAGGTCAGATGCAAGGGCAGGGGCCAGGTGAGGAACAGGGTGAGGGGAATGTAAATTGATAGACTCAGGAGAGCAAATTGTCCTCGGTTGAGGTGGAAACCCCGAAGCAAGTCTCTCCGTATCGCAAAACCATAATTCCTCTGTCGCGTTGTCACGGGTGGTTATTAGGATTATCGGTTGCCAGACCTTCCGCATAGGCGGCGGCTAAAAGCCGATTATCGGCGGCCAGAAAAGTCGGCGAAGGGAGACCTGCAGACTGAAGAACATCACTGGCCGTCAATGCCGAAGCTAACTGCAAGGCGTCATAGGCACGGAGGGGATGGCGCTCCAGCAACGATCTGGCCCGTTCAACCACTGCAGCCGTCAACTCGATCAACTGGTATTCAGTCACGCAAATTGTCGTAAAATCGGTCACAAGCTGGGCGTAATCCACAACACTCAGGTGAGCCTCGCGTAACCGACGGTTCAAGGCACTGTAAACTTCAATCATACTGATCCGAGCCGTGATCATAACGTTGCCGGCAGTTGATTCAGTTAGCATCTGAAACCAGGCTGAACCGGTCTCGTGAACGTGTCGTTTTACCGGGGCACTACTGTCGGCATAATAGTCAGCCATCAGCGGCCTTCTCGCTCCTCGACAATTAATTCTGAGAGCGGTCGCCCGGCGGAGAACAATTGAGCCAGTTCTTGACGCCGCTCTGCCGAGAGCGGGCTGGCAGTTGGTGGAGCCTCTGGGGTCGGCAAGCTTAAAGCCGCTGCAATCAAAGCTTCTCGGACCCGACGACGATGTGCGATACTATCTCCGGCAGGCATCGACACCCGGTGCACCTGAATCTGCACCTGGGTATTCTCTGGCAGTTCCAACGGGGTGAGTGGACGCAAAACGCCGTTTTCGTAAATGGCGGTTATTGAGTTGCTCATTGCTCTTTTCCTTCGTTAAGTATCTCAACGGTGCGACAGCCCCTGCGGGGCGACAACGACACGAAGCGTGACAATTTCACCCCTGCTTGCGCGCAACCCCTCCCCGCCAGCGGGGAGGGGCTAGAGGGGTATTCTCAAGGAAATGAACGCTTAACATTCTTGTTTGGTGTTGAGTAGTTGTCCAGAAATAACTTGGCGTTTTTGCAGGGTGTTTCTTGGGGAAAAGTGAAAAGTTATTTACGGACAGTTACTGAGTATACCATTCTGTTTCAGCCTGGTCAACGTTTGTCGTTGCCCGAGCGAATCAGTCCAAAGTATGACGTTCAATTGCCGATCAACGGCATATGGTAAGCATTGTCTGGCAAAGCCCCCCCCTTAGCCTTGATCGCCGGTAATCGTTCGCCGCTGGCCGGATCGTACAGGCCAATGGCAATCGTCGCCAGCCGGCTTAAATCGGTTGATGATCCCGGTGCAGAGCGGAGGTCGAGGATGATCTGCCCTGGACGCCAGTCTCCGGTCGGGTAGAGGCCGCCGTAAGGCGCGGAGTCTGACTGGGCCAGGATATTGCCCGCCCCGTCGAGAAAATGCACGAAGATGGTGTAGTCCTTCTCGGGCGGGGCGTCGGCCTGCCAGTAGAGACTGAGCCCGTCTCCCGCCTGCCAGGCCGCGCCGAGCAGGGCGATGTGCGGGCCAAAGCGAACCGGCTCGGACAGGCGCGGAATCTCGGCGGACGAGGCCGGGGTCTGGGGGGCGATCCACACCTGGCCCAGGGTGAAGCTTTCGCCCGCACCGGAGGCCGGCGGCAGGCGGCGATCATTGGTCGGGTCATACAGGCCGACGTTAAGATCGTAGCGAATGGGGGGGAGATCGGGCGGGATCGATAACGTCATTGGCTGGCGAAGGTAGAGGCCCGGCGGCCAGCGGCTGGTGGGGATGTCATCTGGATGGCGTTCATCGAAGGTGAGGCGGGTCCGGCCCGAGGGGTCATCCAGGTGCAGAAAGACCGCGTAGTCGGTATCCAGCGGCTGCAAAGCTCGCCAATAAGCCACCACGGCCAGCCTGTCGCCCGGACGGACCAGCGCCGGCCCCGGGTCGAAGCCGACCAGGCGGACCTGATCGCCGAAATCGATGGCTGCGCTCTTTTTGGCGACAAGGGGACGGTCCGGGTCAGAGCGCATCTGGAAGCGACCGGCCAGGATTTGGAGGGTTGCAGCAGTGACCAGCAAGGCGATCAACAAGACCAGGGCCTGGGGAGGGCGCAGCGCCAGGCCGGGGTTGGGGGCCGGGGTTGGCGCTCCCCGAAGCCGGTTTCTGGCGCTGGCAACGGCGATCAGGGCCGCGAAAATAACTGAGAGCGCAGAAATGGCTTCGGCGACGGCCCGCAGGGGTGTATCGTTTAAGCGCAGTTCGAGCAGGTGCGCCCCCGCCGGCACCGGGACCTGAATCAGGCCGCCGGGTCTGGTAACGGTGATGGGAACCGGCTGGCCGTCGAGTAGGGCCTGCCAGCCGGGCCAGTAGAGCGTCCGCACCACGGCCTCGAACGGGCGCGGCGTTTCCAGGCGCAGGCTGTCGGCTTGCGGCAGATGGCTGAGCATTTGCCCCCTTGCTCCGGGGGGCAGGCTCTGCGGATCGAGCTTCTGGGGGGGGCGCCCCGCCTCGTAATCGGGTTGGAGGGTTTGGGGAGCGGGAAAGCGGTCCGCCCAACGCGGCAGAAACTCGCCGGTGCTGGTCGTGCCGATTGCGCCCGAGGCGACCTCGTAGGCTACCGCCTCGGCGGGTGAGGGCGTTCCCCAGCGGATGAATTGGGCCGGGACCAGGTAGGTCACGTTGGCTATGACCAGGGCCAGAATCGCCACAACCAGGATGACGCCGCCGCGATGTCCGGCCCGTGCCTCCGTCAGACGATGGAACGCGCCGCCGCACAGGACCGCCGCCGCCAGCAAGGCCGGGCCGAGCATCCGCCAGGGGAACTCGGCCAGCGCCAGCAGCGGCACGGTTTCCCACAGGAACTGCGAAGCGGGCAGGACCAGGAAAGCGTAGCCGGGCAGGATGACGCCGAAAAAGATGAGGTGCAGGTTGGCCGGACGGCCGAGGTGCGTCGAGACCGCTCCGTCGCGCCGGGCGGCCCTGGCCAGACCGGCGACCAACAGGAGGGCGGCCAGAGTCGCGCCGGCGAGCTGGCCGATCCCCAGGGCCAGGGGAAAATGGGGGTTGATGGCTGCCAGGTCAAGGGGACGGGGGGGGGCGATCAACTCGGCCAGGGTGATGAAGTTGGCCCGGAAATCGAAGAAGCCCTGGGTGATGCCTTCCAGGCGAATCTGCCCCCGCTCCCCGAAGGCCGGCAGCCAGAAAAAAGCCGACAGGCCCAAAGCCAGAAGAATGGCGAAGGACGATTGACGAAGGACGAAGGCCGGTTTTTTCAGTGGTCGGTAGACAATCCATAAGAAGGCCAGATAGGCGACGAAGAGGGGGGCGAATAGCATAGCGCTGATGTTGTGGCTGAGGAGCAATCCGCCCAGCGAGAGCGCCGCCGGCAGGATGTAGCGGCGCGGGCGCGTCCCGGTCAGCAGGCCGTGGAAGCCCCACAGAACCAGCGGGTAAAACGCCAGGCCGGTGAACTGGCCGTAATTGCCCTGGATGAACGCTTCCCGCAGGCGATAGGGGGCGTAAACGTAGGCCGCCGCCGCCACCAGCCCGGCCTGGGCTCCATAGATGCGCCGGACAAAGAGAAACGCGCCGAGGCTGTACAGCAGGAAATCGACGATCAGGCTGCCCTTCATCGCCGCATCGAGGGGCAGGCCCGTCAGGTGAAGAAGCTGGGTGAGTTGGTACAACGCCGGGGGGGCATAGTTGAAGAGCGGCATCCCGTGCCCGAACGCCAGGTCTGCTGCCCAGCGCGGATAGAGAAGGCCGTGCTGCCAGGCTTGATTCAACTCGACCTGGCGCATCAGGTGGGCCGGCCCGTCGGCGGTGTTGGGCAGGCCGGCGTGGGTCAGCAGCGGCAGGATGGCTACTACCGGTAAGACCAGGGCAACTAACAAAGCCAGGTCCAAATGTTTGAAACGGTGGCCCAGGTTATCCATCGCGGCGGAATTTGTCCCTCAAGGTATTGCCAAATCAGGCGTTCATCGCTAGAATAGCCGTTCAATAGAAGGATGAAGGCAAGAGGATGAAGGCGGAAGGCGGAACAAGTAACACCGACCAGACACTTCACCCTTCATCCTTCTGCCTTTTGCCTTCCGCCTTTATGTTACCACACTGAAATTGAGCGTCAAAAGATGATGAACGAGCAGATACCCCAGGTTTCAATCGTATTGCCCACCTTCAACGAGCGCGATAACATCGGCCCGCTCATCGAGCGCACCCTGGCCGCCCTGACGGACTACGCCGTCGAGGTGGTGGTGGTGGACGATGACTCCCCCGACGGGACCTGGCGGATCGTCGCCGGAAAAGCGGCAACCGATCCGCGCATCCGCTTGATCCGCCGCACCGACGAAAGCGGGCTGACCAGCGCCATCTGGCGGGGGGTGCGGGAGGCGCGCGGGGCCTGGGTCGGCTGGATGGACTGCGACTTGAGCATGCCGCCGGAGAAATGGCCCGACCTGGCCGGGGCCCTGGCCGGCGGCGCGGACCTGGCCCTCGGTTCGCGTTACGTGCCGGGCGGGCGGGACGTGGCCCACTCGTTGACCGGCCGGGCCTTCAGCCGGGTGATCAATCTGGCCGCCGGGCTGGTGCTTGACCGGTCGATCAAAGATTACACCAGCGGCTTCATCCTGGCCCGGCGCGAGGTGTTCGAGCGGATTCAGCTCCAGGGCGATTATGGCGAGTATTGCATCGATCTCCTCTACCGGGCCAGGCGCGCCGGGTTCAGCATCCGCGAGCTGCCCTACGTTTGCGTCCCCCGCCAAACCGGCGAGAGCAAAACGGCCAGCGACGCCTGGGGGTACGTCACGCGTGG
>JBHHXL010000232.1:0-7558 GCA_046757065.1 Anaerolineae bacterium | reverse complement strand
TCAAATACTTTTCAGACAGCCTCTTAGAAAGCCCTGCTAGATTGGTTATTGTCAAGCGACCATACCTTTGGTATAATGGAGCTGTCTTGCCATCCTGGCACCTCAAATCTCAACTGGGAGAAGGAGGAATCCAACCCATGGACATTGGATCTGCATTCACTTTTATATTCGATGATGAAGACTGGATAAAGAAGCTTCTCATCGGTGGGGTTATCTTGCTGTTTGCCATCCCCCTGTCTGTCGTGCTCGTCGGTATCGCCCTCTTCCTACCAATCGCCGGTTATATGTTGCAAACCCTGCAAAACGTCCGGGATAGGCAGGCCACGCCCCTGCCTGAATGGAGCGATTTCGGCGGCCTGTTCTCCAAGGGTCTGATGGTAACCGTGGTCTACATCGTTTATCTGATACCCATCATTATTCTGGCCTGTGCCAGTTTCGGCGTAGCCTTTGCGATGAACGAAGCCAGCTCCGATGCTGTCGACGTCCTGGCCATCGTCAATATCTGTCTGAGCTGCCTCCAGATAATCGTCGGGTTGGCGATTGGCCTGTTTCTGCCCGGCGCGCTCATCTTTTACGCAGAGCACGAGCAATTCGGCGACGCCTTCAAATTCGGCGAGATTCTCAGCTTTATCAAGTCTAACCTGGGCGACTACATCATTGTTTTCCTGGTTACCTGGGTGGCACAGTTTATCGCCCAGTTTGGCGTCATCCTCTGCCTGGTCGGCGTCTTTGTCACCGGCTTCTGGGCGCTGCTGGTGCAATCCAACCTCTTCGGACAACTGGCGCGCAAGCGGATGGATATGGGCACCGTTGACGCCTCGTTCTCTGCAGCTTAAGGCGCTGCCATCGAGAACCATCTGGGGGGAGCATGCATCTGATGGTTTGAATGGTCATAAATATCGCGGTTCTCCCCCCACTTTGGCCTCAAGGTCCGTCGCACCCGGCCCATTTGAATAGTTACGGTGTTCTCGTTCGCACCACTAGGTGATTGAATATGGTAGAAGCTTTCTCGAATATTGCGACGGCCTTCGGGTTGTCGACTTCCGCCGGCTTGAACGCCTATTTGCCCCTGCTGGTTGTGGCGCTGACAGCTCGATACACCTCGCTCATCAGCCTCAACGAGCCGTGGGGCGTGATGACCAACGGCTGGGTCATTGCCGCCCTGGCCGTGCTGTTGCTCATTGAAATGACGGTCGATAAGGTCCCCGTCATCGATTCCATTAACGACGTGGTCCAGACGGCGGGCCGCCCTGTGGCCGGAGCGATCCTGTTCGCCGCCAGCTCCGGGGCCGTCGGCGAGCTGCATCCGGTGGTGGCCTTCATCGCCGGCTTGATCCTGGCCGGCGGGGTTCACACCGTCAAGAGCGTTACCCGCCCGGCGGTGACGGCGACCACCGGCGGCCTGGGCAACTGGGCGGTCAGCATCATCGAGGACGTTTTGGCTTTGATCACCGCCCTGCTGTCGATCCTGGTGCCGGTCCTGGTCAGCCTGATGATCGTCGGCGTTTTGCTCTTCCTGCTCTGGCGCTGGAACCGCCGTCGCGCCCGCGCCCTACACATCTAAAATCGAGAGGGAAAAGGGATATGACCAACGACATCATCACCGAAGGTGAATCCAACAACACCACGCGCAATGTCATCATTGCTATCGTGGTGATAATTGCCTTGTGCTGTTGCTGTCTGCTGCTGTTGACGTTTGTCGGACCCGCGCTTCTGGGCCCGACCGTTGGAGACGTCTTCTCCAACATCATCGAGGAACTCAGCACGCCGATGCCCTGACCCGGCTCACGGCCCACAACCTAAACAATTCTCCGCTCAGCGAGGGCAGGGAGATTTCCCTTGCCCTTTTTTCGTTGGCCGTTCCCTTCTCAAGCGTCAGAGACTGTCTGATAAAGAGGAGCCAGCACCCCCAGGTGCGGCTCCATGAGGCACGTGGGCGTGCCTCACTCCCCTGTAGACCCCTGATTTCTTCAGGAAGATAAGGCTCTTTGCCCACTTATTAAACTTTTCAGACAGTCTCCCAGGCCGCAGGTCTTCCCCGCAGCGCCCGCAAGGCCCGCAGCGTAACCCACTTGCTCGGCCTGCCCTTCGCCTCAACATCGGCCCAGAGCTTGCCGTTCAGCGAGTTCTCCATCGTCCAACGTCCCCGCTCATCCTGCTTGCCCAGGATAAGATCAAAGGCGTTCGCCAGCCGGGGGTCGCCGCCGTAGCCCAGATCGACCAGAACAGTAACCGTCTCCAGCACATCGCTCCAATAGCTGAGCGGGAAGCCGAACTTGAACCAGGTCGAGCTGACCCGCTCGGTGAAGGGATAGTCGGCGCGGGCCGGATCGTGGCTCAGCAGGAACCCGGCGCTGGCCTCGACGGCCCGCTCGATCAGCGATGTGCGGTAGGAGGGGGGGACCGCTGACAGCGCCCTGGCCGCCTTGGTCGCACCCCAGCCGCAGGGCTGGCCCAAATTGACCCCGCAGGCGAAGGACGGGCCGGCCGTACCCGATTTGTAGAAGCGAACCTGGCCCTCCCCGGTGATGGCCCGCGCCAGCCATTCCAGCGCCGCCTCAAGGCGCGGCTCTCCGGCGTAGCCCAGGCGCAGCAGGGCGAAGATGAGGTTGCCGTTCAGGCAATGGACAGCGCCGCTGGGGACGGGCCGTTGATTGTAGGCGAAAGCGCCGCTGGCGGCCCGGCTGTGCTCCAGGAGGTAATCACAGCCCCGGCGCACCCGCTCGTCGGCGGGGTCCGCGCCCAACTCGGCCAGGAAGATGACCTGCCAGACGGTGCCGCGATACTTGGGCGAGTAGCCGCTATCGGCCTTGATCCAGTACCCGGCCGGGTACTGGGCCTCCAGGATGGCCGGCACCGGCCCCGAGGCCATAACCGTCGCCCTGGCCCGGCGCACCTCCGGCTCGTCCTCCGCTCGATGCAGCAGATCGCGCAGGGCGAAGTAGCGCACGCCGGGGTTGTCCGGGTCCGGTTCCAGCAGCCAGGGCAGGGGATCGTCATTCAACTGCTTCAACCACTCCATAGCGCGCCTCCTCGCCGATGGCCCGAAACTGGGTGTGGTAGAGATCGGCGTACAGGCCGCCCTGGGCCAACAACGACTCGTGGGCGGAGCGACCGTCCGCGCTGTGCGCCTGCTCGACCAGGCGGCCTTCGTCCAAGACCAGGATCACGTCGGCGGCCAGGATGGTGCTCAGGCGGTGAGCGATGACCAGGCTGGTCCGGCTCTGCATAATGTGCTCCAGCGCCTCCTGGATGAGGGCCTCGCTCTGGCTGTCGAGGCTGCTGGTGGCCTCATCCAGAACCAGGATGCGCGGGTCTTTGAGGATGACGCGGGCGATGGCGATGCGCTGCTTCTCGCCGCCGCTCAGCCGGTAGCCGCGCTCGCCGACAACCGTTTCGTAGCCCTCCGGCAAGCCGGCGATGAAGTCGTGGATGTTGGCCGCCCGGCAGGCCGCTTCGATCTCGGCCTGAGTGGCCTTGGACCGGGCGTAGAGCAGGTTGGCCTTGATCGTGTCGTGGAAAAGGTACGTCTCCTGGGTGACCATCCCGATCGTATCGGCCAGCGATTTCTGGGTCAGGTCGCGCAGGTCGTGGCCGTCGAGACAGATGCGCCCCTTGTTCGGATCGTACAGGCGCGGCATCAGGTAGGTGATCGTCGTCTTGCCCGCCCCACTGGGGCCGACCAGGGCGGCCAACTGGCCCGGCTTAATCTCGAAGCTGACCTCCTCCAGGGCCCACAGGCGGCTGGCGACCTTGCTCACGGTCTGCGAGTCGTCTTCGCCGTTCGACGAGGGCAGCAAACCCAGGTCCGGGACGGCGGATATCGTCTCGCCGTCCCCAGGCGTGTAGCTGAAGGAAACGTTCTCGAACCTGACCGCCCCCCACGGTTCTTCCGCTCTCCCGGAATGGAGCGCAGCAGGCGGGTAGGCGATGGCCTGTGGTTTGTCCTGGATTTCGACGGGCAGGTCCAGCACCTCGAACACGCGCTCGAAGCTGACCATGCTGGTGGCAAACTCGATGTGGGCGTTCGACATGGCGCTCAGCGGGCCGTAAAGCTGCCGCAGGTAGTTGCCGAAGGCAACGATGGTGCCGATGGTGAAAACGCCCTGCAAAACCAGGTGCCCGCCCGCCCAGAAGATAGCTGCCGTGCCGATGGCGCTGGCCAGCCCCAGGGCCATAAAGAACCAGCGCCCAACCATCGCCGAGCGGACGCCGATGTCGGCCACCTTGCCGCTCCGCTCCTCAAATTTGGCTACCTCATCCGCTTGCCGGCCAAACAGTTTGACCAACAACGCGCCGCTGACGTTGAGCGTTTCGGTCATCAGGGCGTTCATCTTGGCGTTCTGGTCCAGGCTCTCCCGCCGGAGCTGGCGCAGCACCCGCCCCACTTTGCGGGCCGGCCAGACGAAGAGGGGCAAAATCGACAGGCTGAGCAGCGTCAAGCGCCATTCCAGGGCCAGCATGATGGCGACGATGGAAATGACGGTGACGACGTTGGTCAAGATGGTGATCAGCGTGCCGGTCAGCGCCCGCTGGGCGCCGACCACGTCGTTGTTGAGCCGGCTGATCAGTTCGCCCGATTTGGTGTGGGTGAAGAAACGCAGGCTCATACGCTGCATATGCTCGAAGAGGGCGTTGCGCAGGTCGGCGATCAGGCTCTCGCCGATGGAGGCGCTCAGGTAGCGTTGCCCCAACCCGATCAGGGCGTTGGCCAGGGGGATGCCGACCATCCCCACCGCCAACCAGTTGAGGAGACCCACATCCCGGTTCGGAATGGCGTCGTCGATCAAGGCACGATAGAGAAGAGGGGGGATGAGGCTCAGGCCGGTGATGGTGAAGATGGTTATCAACAACCCGGCGATTTTCCAGCGATAAGGGCGGGCATAGCCCCACACCCGCCACAGCAAAGCCCGGCTAATCTGGGGCTGATCCTTCTTTTCGTCAAAGCTGATGTAAGACCACCAGCCGCCGCCGTGAAACATAAATTTGCTCCTCTGAAAATCCCCTCACCCCCGTCGCTGGCGCGACGGGGGTGAGGGCCAAGTTTTCATGCGTTGCGTCGTCGCCGTCCCGCAAGGACTGTCCGACTTCTGTGTAAACAGGAGTGCAGACCTTGCGCTTCGCGTTATGCCTACGCTCTCCACCGTAACGATCTGGAGCGGGGCTTTGGTCGCGTTTATCTCCCCCACGCCCTGGATCGCAAATACTCTCACGCCTCCCAGGAATGGTACTGGCAATACGTCTTTCCAGCCTCAAAACTCTCCCGTGACCCTCGCACCGGCCTTGAGCGCCGCCATCATGTGGATGAAACCGGCCTGCAAAAAGCTGTCAGGGCCGCTGCCAAAGCCGCCAACATCAACAAACCCGTTGGCTGCCACACCCTGCGACACTCCTTTGCCACCCACCTTCTTGAATCCGGTTACGACATCAGAACTATTCAAGAACTTATGGGCCACAAAAGCCTTGAAACCACTATGATTTACACTCACGTTATCAAACGGGGGGGTATGGCCGTCCGCAGCCCAATTGATAGGTAAAACTCCACCCCACTCGTTTGCCGCTCATTTCCTGGAAGATGGCTACGATCTTACTTCCCGCTTCGCGTCCCTACTCCCTCAGAGACGGTCTGAAAAGTCGGATTTCAGGTGACCGGCACTTAAAAACGTTCAAACCCGGGATAGAATAGGGCCGAATTTCACGAATTTCACCGCAAAAGTGCCGGTCGCCTGCCCTGTCATCAGACAGCTTCTCAGATGACCGCCGTCTCCCGGTACTCGCCGAAGACCTGGCGTAAGACATCCATAATTTCCTGCAAGGTGGCATACGCCTTGACGGCCTCCAGGATGTAGGGCATCGTATTTTCGCTGCCCTGGGCCGCAGCGCGCAAATCGGCCAGGCGGCGGGCCACGGCCTGATCATCGCGGCTGGCTTTGACCTCCTCGAGGCGGGCGCATTGCCGGTCGTAACCCTGCGGGTCGATTTGCAGGATCGGGATTTGAATCGGTTCGTCAACGGTGTAATCATTGATGCCGACGATGATCCGTTCGTGCGTGTCGATTTCTCGCTGGTAGCGGTAGGCGGCGTCGGCGATCTCCTTCTGGAAGAAACCGGCCTCGATGGCGGGCAACACGCCGCCAAGGGCCTCGATCTTCTCGAAATAGTCCCAGGTTTCCGCTTCCATCTGGTCGGTCAGTTGCTCGACGAAGTAGCTGCCCCCCAGCGGATCGATGGTGTTGGCCGCGCCGCTCTCGTGGGCGATGATCTGTTGGGTGCGCAGGGCCACGCGGGCGGCCAGCTCGCTGGGCAGGGCCAGGGCTTCGTCCATGCTGTTGGTGTGCAGGCTCTGGGTGCCGCCCAAAACCGCGGCCAGGGCCTGAATGGCTACCCGGGCGACGTTGTTTTCGGGCTGCTGGGCGGTCAGGCTGACGCCGGCGGTCTGGGTGTGGAAGCGCAGCAGCCAGGAGCGGGGGTTTTTGGCCCCGAATTTTTCGCGCATGACCCTGGCCCAAATGCGCCGGGCGGCCCGGTACTTGGCGATCTCCTCGAAGAAATCGTTGTGAGCGTTGAAGAAAAAGCTCAGGCGGGGGGCAAAATCATCCACATCCAGGCCGCGCTCGACGGCCCACCTGACGTATTCGATGCCGTCGGCCAGGGTGAAGGCCAGCTCCTGAAGGGCCGTGCTGCCGGCCTCGCGAATGTGGTAGCCGCTGATGCTGATCACGTTCCACAGGGGCGTCTCTTTGGCCCCAAATTCGAAGGTGTCGATGACCAGGCGCATGCTCGGTTCGGGGGGGAAGATGTACTCTTTCTGGGCGATGTATTCCTTCAAAATGTCGTTCTGGATGGTTCCGCCCAGCTTGTGGCGGGGGATGCCGCGTTTATCGGCCACGGCGATGTACATAGCCCAGATGATCGCCGCCGGGCTGTTGATGGTCATGCTGGTGGTGATCTGGTCTAAGGGCAGGCCATCGAGTAGAATCTCCATATCGCGCAAGGAGGAGACGGCCACCCCACACTTGCCGAATTCCCCCAGGGCTTCGGGCGCGTCGGTGTCGTAGCCGTAGAGGGTGGGCATATCGAAGGCTATCGACAGGCCGGTTTGCCCCTGCTCCAGCAGATATTTGAAGCGTTGATTTGTCTCCTCAGCCGTGCCAAACCCGGCAAACATGCGCATCGTCCACAGCTTGCCCCGGTAGCCGGTGGCGTGGATGCCCCGCGTGTAGGGATATTGGCCGGGCAGGTTGATCTTCTCCAAATACTCCCGGTGCGTCTCCCCCTTCGGGGTGTAGACGCGCTCAACCGGCCTCGATGAGGTGGTGATGAATTCCTCCCGGCGCTCCGGACGGCGCTCCAGGGTTTTTTTGAGGGTGGTTTCTTCCCATTCTTTTTTGCTTTGCCGGTAGGGATTTGAATGGTTGGTATCAGTCACAGGGAACTCCTTACAATGCCACTCAGACAGGTACAGGGGACAACACGAGCTACGCACACCACCAACGCGAAGCGTGAAAATGTGGAGTGCAGAGCAAGCTCTGCACTCCTATTTACACAGGAGTCAGAC
>JBHHXL010000231.1:0-7559 GCA_046757065.1 Anaerolineae bacterium | reverse complement strand
AACCGGAAATCAACTCACCGCCCCCAATTCAGTACAAGCTGTTTGAATAAAAAATTTAATTCAAGCGATTCTTAAGACCTCTCTTCATCCAGCAACCCGTGTTCCAGGGCAAAGCGCACCAATGCCGCCCGGCTCTTAAGGGTTAGTTTCTCCATAATGCGGGCTTTGTAAGTTTCCACCGTCTTAACGCTCAGGTGGAGCATCCCGGCAATCTCTTTGTTGCTATGGCCCAGGGCAATCAGGCGCAACACTTCCAACTCGCGCTCGCTGAGACGGGCCATCAGGTCATCGGTCGGTGAAGAGGGTGGAGTCTGGTCTGAGGCGTCTTCCAGCAGGATTTTGGTGTGGCCGGGATGCAAAAAAACGCCGCCATGATAGACGGTGCGGATGGCGGTCAGCAATTCGGTGTCGGCGGCTTGTTTGAGGATGTAGCCCGCGCTGCCGGCGGCCAGCGCCTGGCGCAAATAACCGGCGTCGTCGTGCATAGTCAGGATTAAGACTCGGCTGTTGGGGGTGCGTTGGCGCAATTGGGTCAGCGCTTCCAGGCCGTTGCAGTGGGGCATATTGAGGTCTAGCAGGATGACGTCGGGTTTCAGGTCGGCGGCGGCGCGGACGCATTGCCGGCCGTCACCGGCCTCGCCCACTACCTGCATATCAGGTTCGGTGTTGAGCAGGGCTTTGAGGCCGGCCCGCAAAACGGCGTGGTCATCGGCCAGTAAAATTCGAATGGGTCCGGTCATATAGGCGCCTCCACATATACCGTCGTCCCCTCGGGGCTGCTTTCGATCTCCAGTTTACCGCCCAACAATTCGGCCCGTTCGGCCATACTGTGCAGGCCCACACTGTCCTGGAGCCGTCGGGTGGCGGCGGGGTCGAAACCGCGGCCGTCGTCTTCGATGATGGCCTGCACCCGCCCGTTGCGAACGAACAGCAGCACGCTCAGCGTGCTGGCCCGGCTGTGGCGGGCAGCGTTGGTCATCGCCTCCTGCACGATGCGGTACAGGCTGGTTTCGACGGGCAGGGGCAGGCGATGGGGCAGGTCGCAATGTAGATCAACCGCCAGCCCGGGGTAACGGCTGGCAAACTCGCTGCTGTAGCGTTCCAGGGCTGCGGCCAGGCCCAGGTCATCCAGGACGCTGGGGCGCAACTGGCGGCTGATAAGGCGGACGTCCTCCAGGGTTTCGCCGGCCACCCGGCGCAATTCGGCGGTTTTGGCGGCGATGGCTTCCCGGCCGTCAAGCTGGTTGAGCACTTTCAGGCCCACCATCAGCGAGGTCAGAGCCTGACCGACGCCATCGTGCAACTCGCGGGCGATGCGCTGCCGTTCCTCCTCCTGGGCGTTGATCAATTGGGCCAGCAGGCGGCTGCGAGCGGCCTCTTTTTCGGCCAGCGCCTGCCGGCCGGACTCCAGGTCGCCGACCATCTGATTGAAGGCGTCGGCCAGGTCGCCGATTTCGTCGTCGGCCCAATGCGGGGCGCGAGCGCCCAAATCGCCCTGGCCGACCCGCCGGGTTGTCGCCACCAGTTCCAGAATGGGCCGGGTTAGCAGCCAGGTCAGCAAACTGGCGGCTACGATGCCGGTCACGGCTACCAGCAACGTGGTTAGCAACATCTGCCCGGTGACGGCATTGACCACCCCCTGTAGCCTGGCCTCGTTCAATCCCAGGCGCACGACCCCGGCCCGCCCGCCGAAGATTGGGGCCGCGAAATCGTGGATGTGTTCCTGATCGCTGAGATAATGGAGGTGGTGGCTGCCGCCATTGCTGCCGGGGGCGTTGAGCGTCAGCAAGGCCGTGGGAAAGCCGCCCTCGAAGGTGTGGGCCAAAACCTGACCCTGGGGATCGACTACGAAAGCGTAAACGACGTCGGGGTGATTGGTCAGGGTGCCGGTTAGCAGTTCGTAAAGGGTGTAGGTGTCGTCGAGCAAAATCGGCTCAACGCTGCGGGCCGCCAGATCGCTAATGAGCGAGTGGCCGCGATTTTCCAGCTCTCCGATCAGGGTGCGACTCATCATAGCCCGCACCTGCCAGGTCACGCCCAGGCCCAGGACGATGGTCAGGGTCAAGACGATGCCCAGGATTTTGGTGCGAACGCTAACCCCTCCGGCCAGAGCCCACAACCGTTCCCAATTGGCGTTCAGTTGGGGGTGATGGCGCAGGCGGGTAAGCAGGGTGTTCATTTCAACTCCAAAGGACCGACTTGCGCCTCCAACTCACGAACGGAATTGTACATCTCGTCGTCAACCAGCACAAACCGGTCGATATCGAGGGCTTGCAAGGCCGGCCTACCGTCGGGATCATCGGCCATTTCCAGCAAGATAGCTTGTAGCTCGGCCTGGACCTGGGGGCGCAGGCGCGGCGAGGTGACGACCGGCGGGATGCCAAACGGCGGGGAGCGGTGAATGATCCTGGTCTGTTCCGCCAGAGAAGGCTCGCGGGCCACCGCGAACCGGTAAACCAGGTTATCTACAGCCGCGCCGTCAGCCACACCGCTGGCTACCGCCCGGATGGCGTCGTCGTGGCTGTAGGTGAAGAAGGTTCGTTTGAAGAAGGTGTCGGGCGTTTCTCCCAGCGCCTTGACCAGGGCGGTCGGGTACATCCGCCCGGTGTTCGACCAGGGGTCGGTGAAGGCGAAGGTCTTACCGCGCAGGTCGGCCATCGTTTGGGCCGGACTGTCCGCCGGCACAATGAGCCAGGAATGATAAACCGTCTCGCCCGATACCTGGGGCGCAGCCAACAAAGACATCCCAAAATCTCGCTGGCCGATGACGTAGGCGCTGGTGCAGACGAAGGCCAGGTCCACCTGGCCCTGTTCGATCAGGTCGTTGATCTCGGCGTAGGTCCGGCGTTGGATCAGTTCTACGGGGCGGTGGAGTTTGCGGCTCAGGTAATCCAACAACGGTTTGTGACTTTCGGCGGTGCCCTGGGGCGAGATAACGGCGGCCACCGCCACTCGCAACGGCACCACTTCGTGGGGCGCGACGGCCGGCAGCGATTCGCGATGACTCAGATCTACAGCGGGCAGGGTCTCAGTCCGGGCAATCACGCTCCAGTCGATGTACACCCCTACGATCAAGACGGAAATAGTGGCTACAACCAAACTAAACCTGAGGATTGAGCGCAACATACCATCACTGCCCTAAGTACTTTTAGGTCATTTTACCATTTTCTCGAATGTTTGAATAGTGACAATTGTCACTAATTTCCTGCAAGACAGGCACAATTGTCCTGTCATCTTGCCCGGCCACCGTCCGGGCGAGAAAAACCACCATTTCTTTAGTGACAAATGTCATTATTATTTTGGACGAATGTCACCTTACTTGGCGGATAAGTTGTGCTATAATTTCTAAATAAGTCACTTTTGTGACGACCTCAAAAAATATGACATACATCGCCGGGGGGAAGCGTCTTAGCGGTTGTCCAGAAATAACTTGGCATTTTTGCAGGATGTTTGGAAAAAAGTGAAAAGTTATTTACGGACCGTTACTTAGCCTCAACGCGTAGTTTGCATCGTCAGCAGCTATATCGCATTCAACGGAATTTTGCTAACTTGGGGAACGACAGTCTCAAGCCGGTGCCAACGCAGGCGCACCTCGATGATTCAACCGGAACCCGCACTCCGCGCGAGGGCGGCGTGCCCTTCTTGAGGGAGTACCTGATGAAACCTGTAAGCTCAGCCCTTGTTGTAGCCAACGGCAGGATGCTGGAGTCCTTTCAAGACATTCAAAGGCGCGTGCCCGTTTCCATTGAGAGGGCCTTGTGTACCGGCTGCCAACTGTGCATCGAGGCTTGCCCCCAATCTGTGCTAAAATCGGTGCCCGATGCGGGCCGGTTATCGGGACTGGTGGCTGTGGTTTACAACCCGGCCTTATGTACTGCCTGTCGCCAGTGCGAGGATGTCTGCCCGGACTTTTGCATCACGGTCAAGGAGAATGTATAGGCTTATGGAGAAAACCCTGGAGCGAATGGTCGAAGTTCGCTGGCACGCCCGCGCCGGGCAGGGAGCTGTCACCGCCGCCGAAACGCTGGCGGCGGCGGCCCTGCGCGAAGGCAGGCACGTCCAGGCCTTCCCTGAGTTCGGGCCGGAGCGCATGGGCGCGCCGCTGAGGGCCTTCAACCGTCTCAGCCCGCATCCTATCCGCATCCACGGCGTTGTTGACGAGGTGGATGTGGTGCTGGTTGTTGACCCTTCCCTGTTGGGGGTCGTTCCCGTTGACGCCAACGTTGCCCCCGGCGGGCTAATCCTGGCCAACACCACCCAGTCGCCGCCGGAGTTGCGGCGCATCTTGACCCTGAACGGGCAGCAGGTGGCCTGCGTCGATGCCACCCAAATCGCGGTCGATTGCATTGGCCTGTTGAAGCCCAATACGCCCATGTTGGGCGCGGTTGCCCGCGTGACCGGCCTGGTTGGCCTCGAGACCGTGCTGGTCGAGGTTGAAGAGTCGTTCAGCAAGAAATTCTCGCCCCGGGTGGTCGAAGGCAATCTCGAGGCCATCCGCCGGGCTTACGAGGAGGTCTCGGATGGCTAAAGGCGGCCTTCCCCCCGATTTGACCACCAACGGTTTGCCGCCCTGGCAGGAGTTACCCCCCGGCGGGGCTTCGCCGGACGCCGGCAGCACGGCGGCTCGCAACACTGGCGTCTGGCGCGGCGGCGGCAACCGGCCTTTGCTCGATCTGAATCTCTGTGTACAATGTCTACACTGCTGGATTTCTTGCCCCGACGCTTGTTTCATCCTGGACGCTGGCAGAGTGGCCGGCATTGATTATGACCACTGCAAGGGCTGTGGCATTTGCGCCAACGAGTGCCCGCCGATGGTCAACGCCATCGTGATGGTTCCGGAGCGACGTTTCTCGTGACGAAGGAGAGAGCAATGAGCAAAGTCGTTGTCCTGAGCGGGAATCTGGCCGTGGCCAACGCTCTGCGCCAGGTTGACCCCCACGTCTATCCCGGCTACCCCATCACCCCTTCCACTAAAGTTATGGAAGCGGTGGCCGACTTTATCGCCAACGGCGAGATGCAATGCGAGCTGATCCCGGTTGAGAGCGAGCATAGTGCTATGAGCGCCGCTGTCGGCGCGGCCTCAGCCGGGGCGCGGGTGGCCAGCGCCACCGCCGCCAACGGGCTGGCTTTTATGTGGGAGGTGCTTTACATCGCCTCCGGAGCGCAGTTGCCCATCGTCCTGGCTATCGGCAACCGGGCCTTGAGCACGCCCATCAACGGCTTTGCCGACCACGGCGAGTCGATGGGGTCGCGCGACGCCGGCTGGCTCCAGTTTTACTGCGAAAGCGTGCAGGAGGTCTACGACACCATCATCCAGGCCTTCCGGGTGGGGGAGGATAGCCGGGTGCGATTGCCGGTGATGGTTTGCCTGGACGGCTTCCTGCTGACCCACACCAGCGAAAACATCACGATGGAAGACGATGAGGCCGTCAAGGATTTTGTGGGACCGTACCGGGCCGAGTATTCATTGCTCGACCCCGATAGCCCGGTCAGCCACGGCTTGAGCGACCCGCCCACGTACTATATGGAGCACAAGATGCGCCAGCAGGCCGGTATGGAACGCGCCCGCGAGGTTGTTTTGGAAGTCGGGGCGGAATTTGGGCGGCGCTTTGGCCGCCCCTACGGTCTGATCGATGCCTACCAGATGGACGACGCCGAAATGGCCCTCGTCATCCTCGGCTCCGAGGCGGGCCGGGTCAAAAACGTGGTCGATGCCATGCGCGGCGACGGTCAAAAGGTCGGGGTGCTGCGAATCCGAGCCGTGCGGCCTTTCCCCGACGAGGAGATCGTGCGGCAACTGCTGGGCCTGCGGGCCGTGGCCGTGATGGACCGCTCCTTTGCCCCCGGCGCAGTCGGCGCCCCGATGTTCCACGAAATCCGCTCCGCCCTGTTCGACTACCGCTCCAGCGCCCCGCCAATTATCAACCGCATCTACGGCCTGGGCGGGCGGGAGCTGCGTGACGCCGACATCGAGGCCGTCTTTGCCGAGTTGGAAGCCCTGGCCGCCGGCGATGAAACCGTGCCCTCGGTGCGGATGGTCGGCTTGCGCGGAGCGCCGCTCCCGACCTGGGCAGACCTGCGACCCGTCGAGACGCCGCTGCCCGGCAGCTAAGTGGTTGTCCAGAAATAACTTGGCGTTTTTGCAGGGTGTTTCTTGGGGAAGAGTGAAAAGTTATTTACGGACAGTTACTACGTGCCCATCTGGAAAACTGGAGTGCAGACTTCAGTCTGCCTCCCTTGAGGCGGGCTAATGAAAGTTAAATATTTATTTCGGTAATGGCCTCGCCCTTGTCGCCTGGGGCTAACCCACAGGGTGCTGCGCTTAACCCCCAGGCTAAGGGGGCAAAGGATGCTAAAGCACCCTGAACTGCCAGATTTTTAGCCCGAAAGGGCTTGGCTCTCTCAGCACGGGTCCTTTAGGCCCGTGCGATCCAACAGCACCTTATTACCGATTTAATTTTTTAACCTCAATAAGCTCGCACTCCGGGGTTATTCGGATAGGCTCTAAGTGGCCGGTCAGGCACAGCGCGAAGCGTGCCTGACCCACGGATACCTGACCTGTATAGCAGCATCAAAAGGGTAACTTTATGCCGAACGAACTCTTGAATTTCGCCGCCAACCACGCCGAGCCATTGGCCGGCGGCCACAGTCTGTGCGCCGGCTGTGCGGCCAGCGTCATTGTGCGCCAGGTCATTATGTCCATTGAAGAGCCGGTGGTTGTGGCCAACGCCACCGGTTGCCTGGAGGTTTGCACCGGCATCTATCCGACCACCTCCTGGAATGTCTCCTGGATACACAACGCCTTCGCCAATGCCGCCGCCACCCTGAGCGGGATTGAAACGGCTTATCGCGCCCTGCGCAAGCGCGGCGAGATTCCGGAGCGGGAGATAAAATTCGTGGCCTTTGGCGGCGACGGCGGCACCTACGACATCGGTTTGCAGAGTCTATCGGGTACGTTGGAACGCGGGCACGACCTGGTCTACGTTTGCTACGATAACGGGGCTTATATGAACACCGGCGTCCAGCGTTCGAGCGCCACCCCGTTGGGCGCGCGGACGACCACCAGCCCGGTCGGCTCGGTCGCCGGCGGCAAGTCCGAGTGGCGCAAGGACATTACCGCCATTGCCGAAGCGCACGGCATCCCCTACGTGGCCCAGAGCAGCCCCGGTTACTACATGGATTTGATGGTCAAGGCCAGGCGCGCTTTCCAGACCAAGGGCCCGGCCTTTCTGAACGTGCACAGCCCCTGCCCGCTCGGTTGGGTGACCGAGCCGGAGGACACGCTGAAGCTGGCCCGCCTGGCTGCCGACACCTGCATCTGGCCCCTGTTCGAGATCGCCGAAGGGCAGTTCTCGCTGACCTACCTGCCGCTGGAAAAGCAGCCGGTGGTGGAGTACTTGAAGTTGCAGGGCCGGTTCCGCCACCTCTTCAAGCCCGAAAACGACGGTGTTATTGACGAAATTCAGGCCGGGGTGGACCGCGAGTGGCAAAAGCTGCTCGACCGGGCCGGGGATGCGATCCCGGATTTCGCCGGCCCAGGCGATTTTAGATTTTAGATT
>JBHHXL010000230.1:0-7582 GCA_046757065.1 Anaerolineae bacterium | reverse complement strand
CGGGGGTCCAGCTCTTTGCGCAGGCCATCGCCCAGCAGGTTAAAGGCCAGGACGGTGATGATCAAAAAGGCCATCGGGAAGGCCAGGCCCCAGGGGGCCACGCGCAGATAGCCCAGGCCCTCGCTGATCATGCTGCCCCAGGAAGGGGTGCTGGCCTCCACCCCCAGGCCGACGAAGCTAAGCAGGGCCTCGATGATGATGGCCAGGCCCATTTCCAACGAGGCCAGAATGACGACCAGGGGGATGACGTTGGGCATCACCTCCTGCCAGATGATGGACGTGTCGCGCATGCCCAGCGCCCGCGCCGCCTCGATAAAATCCCGCTCGCGGATGTTAAAGACCTCGCCCCGGATGACACGGGCGAAGCGGGTCCAATCGACCAGGACGATGGCCAGCACCACCTGCAAGACCCCGACGCCCAGCACGGCCATCAGCACCACGGCCAGTAACACCGGCGGAAAGGACATCCACATATCGACCAGGCGCATCACGACCTCATCCACCCAGCCCCGGTAATAGCCGGCCAGCAGGCCCACGGTCGTTCCAATGGCCGCCGAGAAGATCGTGGCGGCCACAGCCACAAAGAGGGCCACGCGCGCGCCGTGGACCAGCCGGCTCAGGATGTCCCGCCCCAGGCTGTCGCTGCCCAGCAGATACTCGCCGTCGCCGCCCGGCAGCCAGACCGGCGGCTGGTAGGCCTGGGCCAGCTTCTGGGAGTTGGGGTCGTGCGGCACGACGGACGGTCCCAGCAAGGCCAGCAGGCCCACCACCACCGCCACCGACAGGCCGAAGAGAATATCTCGTTTCCAAAGCCAGCGCCACTCCAGGCCGGAAGCGGCGCGCACGCGGGCGGTCAGGGCGCTATGCATAGCGGATCTTCGGGTTCAGAAATCCATATACCAAATCTACGACCAGATTGGTCACCACCAGCACCAGCGCATAAACCACAACCAACCCCTGAACCAGGGGGAAGTCCCGGTACTGGATGCCGGTCAGGGCCAGCAGGCCCAGCCCCGGCCAGCCGAAAATCTTCTCGATGACGATGCTGCCGCTGAGCAGGATGGTGAACTGCACGCCCAGGATGGTCAGGGCCGGGATCAGCGCGTTTTTGAGGGCGCGGACGCAGGTGATGTAGAGGTTCGACAGGCCCTTCATGCGGTCGGTGAAGATGTAGTCCTCGCCCATCACCTCCAGCAGGCTCGATTTCAGGGTGCGCAGGATCATGGCCGCCAGGGGTAAGGCCAGGGCCGAGGCGGGCAGGATCATATGCTTCACCGCGCTGGCGAAGGCCGGCCAATCCCGGGCCAGCAGGCTATCGATGAAGAAGAAGCCGGTCACCCGCGTCACCTCGATGCCGCTGCCGATCCGCCCGGAGATGGGCATGACCTGGGCGATGGCCCCGAAGACCACGATGAAGAGCAGGCCCCACAGGAAACTGGGGATGCCGAAGCCGATTAAGCCCACAAAGCTGCTCAGGGCCTCGAGGGGCGTGCCCTGCTTCATAACCGAGATGACAGCCACCAGCACCGCCAGCAGGCAGGCCAGGAAGGCGCTGCTCAAGGCCAGTTCCAGCGTGGCCGGCAGCCGTTCCAGGATCAGCGCCACCACGTCCCCCCGGAAGCGCAGGGAGGTGCCAAAATCCCCCTGCGCAACCGTGCCCAGCCAGATGACGTATTGCTCCGGGATGGACCGGGTCAGACCCAGGTGCTCGCGCATGGCCTGGATTTCGGCCTCGGTGGCGCTGGGCCCGACCAAGAGCAGGGCCGGATCGCCCGGAATGAGGCGCAGGATGACGAAGGCGACGATCGACACGCCCAGCAGGGACAGAACGGCGTAGAAAAGGCGTTGGACAATGTATAGCAACGTCCCGCCTCAGGTCCAGCGCATATCGTAGGGCGAAATCCAGCCCTGGGGGTACGGCTCGTATTGCAGGTTCTCTTTCATCACGATGGGCGACACCACCTGGTAGAGCGGGATCATCAGGCCATTGTTGACCACGTACTCGGCCCCCTCGCGGGCGGCTGCGATGCGCGCCTCCTCGTCCGTTTCGGTGAAGACCGGGGCCAGCTTCTCGTTGAGCGCCTCTTGCAAGCCGGTGTAGTCCACATCGCCCTTCCAAACCGAGAAGGGGCTGGGCGGCCAGTTGGAAAACCCAACGGAGTTGATGGGATCGCCGGTGGCGTTGGACCAGAAGTAGAGGGCCAGCGATTTCAGGCTGGCCGTGTTGCGAAACTCGAAGAACTGGGGGATGGTGACGGTTTCGATCTCGGCCTCGACGCCCACGTCGGCCCACATACCCACGGCAGCCTGCATCACCTCGAAATCGCGGGTTTTGAAGCCCTTGGTGGAGAAAACGGTCATCTTGAGCGGGTTGTCCGGGGTGTAACCGGCCTCGGACAGCAGTTCCCGGGCCTTGTCAGGATCGTAGGGGAAATCGAAGTCCTCGGAATGGGCCATATAGAGCGGCGCTTCCGTCGTATCCAGCGGGCGGCCAAAGCCGAGCAGGACGTTATCAACGATGCTTTCCTTGTCCAAAGCGTAGTGCAGGGCCAGGCGCACCCGTTCGTCGCCGAGCGGCTCGAAGTAGGGGGCAACGAACAGGACGGCCACGTCGGTCACCGGCTGGGTGACGCCCCGCAGCCCCGGCAAAGACGAGAGACGGTCGAAATCGGCGATGGGCACCTCGACCGTGAAGTCGGACGTGCCGGCCTCGATCTCCGCCGCCCGGGCCGTGGAGTCGGTCACGATCTTGAAGGTGACCTCCTTGATCGACGCCGGCCCGCGCCAGTAATCCTCGAACGCTTCCAGAGTCAGGTGACTGCCGGCCACAAACTCCTTGAACTTGAAGGGGCCTGAGCCAACGGGGTTCTTGACAAATCCTTCGTCTCCCACCTCCTCGATGTACTTTTTGGGGACGACCAGCCCGTCGAGGAAGCCCATCCAGGCGATGATGGACGGATCGAAGCGACCTAAAGTGAGCTGCAGGTGCATTTCGTCCTGGACCTCAATGGTTTGGATGTTTCTCCAGATGCCGCCGTAGGCCCGGCCCTCGCCTTGCATACGCTCGTAGGTAAAGGCCACGTCTTCGGCGGTCAGGTCATCGCCGTTGTGGAACTTGATCCCCTCCTGAACTTCCACGTCCAAAACCATCTTATCGTCCGAGGCCCACTCCCAGCTCCTGAGCACGCCCGGCTGGAAAACCAGGTTGCGGTCCTGGGCGATGAGGTGGTCCCAGATGGCCTTGTGGGGCGAAAGCTGGGTCAGGTTGCGGTTGACCCCGCTCGGATCGAGGGAGGCGATTTCGTCGTTGAAGGCGATGACGACGCTTTGTGGCAGGGGCTGGGGGGTGGGGGTGGCCGTGGCCGCCGCCTGGGGGGCAGTCGTTGCTGCCGCCGGAGCCGTGGTTGGGGCCGGCGTTGCCGTCTGCCCGCAGGCTGAGGCCACCACGCCCACGCCGGCAGTACCCAGCATCTTCAAGAAGGTTCGTCGGTCGATCCTTGGTTTGTGACCTTTGGTGGTCATCACTCTTCCTCCTTTTTATAATGTTTTGATATGAGGAGGCGGTTACCCGCCGTCCCTGGCTGGTGGTTCGTGAAATTTTGCGTTCTGGGAGGGCCGGCCCGGGCCACAACATTATTCCCCCATTTGCCCTGACCGGACTGCAATTATAGTTGAAATCGCCCACCACCGCAAAATCGATTTTGGCCGCCTTCGCCAGGGGTTGACTCCACCGGAGGCCGCCGGTATAATCTTCCCGGCAAACGTCCCCCATAGTTGCGGCGCGCGATGAAGATCTCACAAAGCCCGACCCCTGAGCCGGGTCGAATGCTCCGCCAACTATCTTGTCCGAGTCGTGCAGTTGTATTGAGGGCTTCAGCCCCGGCCTGCCGAAAAGGGCTAAAGCCCTCAATACAATGTTTGGCTGCTTACCCAACGGCAGATAGCTATTTTCGCAGGAGTCTGACAGTCCCTAGCAGGGCGACGCCGAGGAATGAAAGTGGGGCGAGTCTGTAGGACAAGCTGTTAGCCTGTCCCACGGCCGGACAAACTAACACGCTCCGCGTGTCCTACAAGATTTATTTTCGCAGGAGATGAATCCGATGGCTGTTGAGTACACCTCCCCTTTCACTTCAACCGGACCGGGTCTGGATTGGTTAGTTGATCCCAAACGGGCTGCGCTCATCGTTGTTGACATCCAGAACGATATGTGTCACCCGGATGGCGCACTGGCTAAAATGGGAACAGATATGGAGCCCATCCTGGATACGGTCGAGCGCATTAAGGGCCTGGTCGCGGAGGCCCGGCGCGTTAACGTTCCGGTCATCTTCACCCAATTGACCTTCGATGATATGACGATGCCGCCGGCGGTGCGACTGCAACGGGAAAAGAACGGCGACAAAAACCTTTGCATCAAGGATACCTGGGGCGCGGAGCTGTACGAGTTTGAGCCGGAGGCCAATGACAGGGTCGTGGAGAAGCACCGTTATGACGCTTTCTTCGAGACCGAATTGGATATGAATCTCAAGTCCCTTGGGGCCGAGACGCTGATCGTGACCGGCATTGCCTCAAACGTTTGCGCCCAGGCCACCGGTCTCGGCGCGTACATGCGCGGGTATTTCGTCGTCTTTCTGAACGACGCCACCTCCACTTACAGCGATGACGCCCACTACGAGGCGCTGGCCTATGCCGACCGTTTCCTGGGCCAAGTGGCAAACTCCGCCGATGTGCTCGAACTCTGGGGGAAGGTGTAGGCTCCCGCTCTAGCCCGCAAACGCCGGCAGTACCTCGCGGGCGAAGCGGTCCATTTGCTCAAGCTGGTTCAGCGCGCCGAAGCGGCAAATGAAGTGATCGACGCCGGCCCCGGCGAAAGTCCGCAACCAGGCGATGATGTCGCCGGGCGTGCCGACCGGCCCCCATTCCTCTAAATCGATGTCCGGTCCGAACTCCGGGTAGTATTGGTCGATGTAGTGCTGCAAACCGCGTTGGGCGGCCTGGCGCCGGTCGGCGATGTGTAGCGTGACCTGGTAGGCCGTCGTAAAGCCCGCCGGGTTCCGGCCCGCCGCTTCGATGGCGGCGATGATCTGGGCGCGCTGCTCCCGAAACTCGTCGGGATGCTGCGCCCGGCAGCAGGTCAGCCAGCCGTCGCCATAGGCCGCGATGCGGCGGGCGGCCCGGCCAATGACCTTTTGGACCCGTTTCTCGGCCCCCCGGCCGACCATCATTCGGGGGTTGCTGACGATCCACATCGGCGGCGGGGCTTGCAGCGGCCCAAATGGGGCTGTCTCCACGCCGGAATAGAAGCTGATGTCGTCGTAGCGAAAATGCTCCCCCTGGAACGTCACCCGGCCTTCACGCCATAGCTGGCGCAGCACGGCCAGCCCCTCCTCGAAGATACTCGCCCGTTGCCGAAAATCAAGATTCAAGGCGGCGTATTCGCGCCGGACGCCCGCTTCGACGTTGCCCATACAGGCCCCAAGGATCGTCCGGCCCCCGGCCAGGTGATCGAGCGTCGCCCAGGCTGAGGCCAGGTAGAGCGGATTGCGGGTGGCGGTCACCAGGCAGGCCGTGCCCAACTTGACCCGGCGGGTGCGCTGCGAAATGGCCGCCAGCAGGATCAAGGGATCGTAGCGGGGCTTGGAGAACAGGCTATCGCCAACCCAGACGGAGTCGAAGCCGGCCGCTTCGACGGCCTCGGCCAGGGCCAGGAGGTCGGCCAGGCTGTAGCCGGGGGCCAGCAACGGCTCGCGATTGTTGAGGTTGACCCCGAAGCGGGGGGTGGGCTGGTTCATAGGGTCAACTGAACACTGGACACTCAATCTGTATCACGTCGATTCTTTGAGCAGTGACGCTTGATGGCGGGCCGTGGCGGCCTCATCGACCGTCAGCGTCTCCGGGTCGATGATGACGCCGTAATCGTCGCGGGCGCTCGCCAGACTGACCTTGCCATCGCGGACATCGGCCAGCAGCGCGGCCCGGTCGCGTTCCAGCGGATGGCCGTAGCCGCCCGCGCCGGGCAGGCGCAGGCTGACCACATCCCCGGCGTTCAGGTAGTCCAGCCCCTTCGACTTGAGGGGCCGTTCGCCCTCCGTGTCCGGGTTGAGGACAAACTTGCCTTTGCTGCCCGGTTTGCCGCCGAACAGGCCGAAGGGCGCGAACCGCTGCCGGTCGCCGTAGCGAGCGAAGGAGACGTTATCGATCAGCACCCGGATGTCGCGGCGGACGGTCAACGCGCCGCGATATTTGCCCGCGCCGCCGGAGTCGGGGATCAGCTCGTAGCGTTCGATGCGGACCGGGTATTCCATCTCGACCGCCTCGATGGGGGTGTTGCGGAAGCGGGCCAGGTGCGAATCCTGCCCGTCGCGTCCGTCTTTGGTGGGCCGCGCCCCAGCGCCCCCGCCCTGGATGTCGATGTAGACGAAGCGCTTGCCCGTCCCCGGATGGTAGCCGCTGAAGCCGCAGTTGGTGATGTTACCGTGGCTGCCGGCCATCACCCGCTCCGGGGCCGCTTCGGATAGGGCCAGCATCATAGCTTCGGTGATCTTTTGGGTGGTGTTGGTCCGCGCCCCGACCGCGCCTGGCATCCTGGGGTTGACGATCAGCCCCTCCTCGGCCTCGATGGTGAAGGGCCGGTAGCAGCCGGAGTTGGGCGGCACGTGCGGATCGATGACGGCGATGAGGGCGTAGTAGACGGCGGCGTGAACGGTGGCGATGGGGCAATTGATGTTGCCCGGCACCTGCCTGGCCGTGCCCTCGAAATCAACCTTGACCTCATCCCCCTGCTTGTGGATGTTGACCTGAAGTTTGATCGGGTCATCCGTTCGCCCGTCGTCGTCCACGAAGTCCTGGCCGCTGTAGGTGCCGTCGGGTAGCGTCTTTAGCCCCTCGCGGATGCGCTTCTCCGAATAATCGAGCAGCATTGCCATTGACTTCTGCAAGACCTCATCCCCGTAACGGGCGTAGATTTCCTTGAAGCGGCGCACCCCGACGAAATCGGCGGAGGCCTGGGCCCGGATGTCGCCCAGGGTCTTGTCCGGCACGCGGATGTTGTTGCGCAGGATGCCGAACAGCTCCGGGTCCTCCTTGTATTTTTTGTAGAGTTTGACCATCGGCAGGCGAATGCCTTCCAGATAAATCTCGTTGAAGCCGCCCGCTACGCCCCCCGGCGCGGCCCCACCCATATCGCTGTGGTGGGCAATGCTGCCGACGAAGCCGACGATCTCGCCCTCGATTTTGACCGGAGCGATGGTGACCATATCCATCACGTGCTGGCCGCCGATGTAGGGGTCGTTGAAGGCGATGACGTCGCCGTCGTCCAGTTCGTCGTCGGTAAAACGGGCCCGCAGCGAGCGCATCGGGATTTCGAAGCCGGTCAGCAGCATCGGCGCGTGGTGGGCCTGGGCGATAGTGTTGCCGTGCCTGTCGAAAACGGCGCAACTGATGTCTACAATTTCCTTGATGACGGTGGAACGCGCCGTGCGCACCAGGGTACGGCCCATTTCGTCGGCCACCTGCTCCATGGCGTAGCGGATGACTTGCATCGTGATGGGATCGGCCTGGTAGGTCATTGGAAACTCCTTCTTTA
>JBHHXL010000229.1:0-7635 GCA_046757065.1 Anaerolineae bacterium | reverse complement strand
TAATCCCCACCTATGTCAACTACGGAAGAGATTCCGCTTTGGACACCGGCAGACATGTTTGCTTGTGCGACTGCAACTGCCGTCATACGTCCTGCTTTGCACTTATCCGTTCGTAAACCACCAACAATTGCTCTGCCGCCGCCGTCCAGGGGAATTTCCGGGCCTGCTCGAAGCCGCGCGCGACCAATGCCCGGCGCAGGGCTTCATCCTTCAAACAGCGCAGGAGCGCCCGGCCCAGAGCCTCGACGTCGCCGGCCGGCAGCAGCAGCGCCGCTTCCCCGGCCACCTCCGGCAGCGAGGAGTTGTCCGCGCACACCACCGGCGTGCCGCAGGCCATCGCCTCCAAAACGGGGATGCCGAAGCCTTCGTAGAACGAGGGGAAGGCGAAAACCGTCGCCAGCGTGTACAGGGCCGGCAGGTCGGCTTCGTCGATGAAGCCGGGCAGGTGAATGCGCTCCCGGACCGGAGACTCCGCCGCCGCCCGAAAAATCTGGTCGAAGAGCCAGCCCCGGCCGCCGCCAATGACCAGGTGCAGCGTTTCATCGGCGGCGGCGACGGCGGCGAAGGCGCGGATCAGGCCGGTGAAGTTCTTGCGCGGTTCCAATGTGCCCAGGCTCAAGATGAAACGGTCCGGCAGGCCGTAGCGCCGGCGGACGCGGGCTAAGGCGGCCTCGTCGCTGACGGGCCGGAAGCGGTCCTCGACCCCCGCCCCGACAACGTCGATCCGCTCCGGGGGGATGTTGAGCAGGTCGATCAAGTCCGCTTTGGTGCTGCGCGAATCGGCCAGCACCCCCTCGGCCCGGGCCAGGCTGCGGGGGACGACCCGCTCCAGCCAGGCCCGCAGACCGGGGTCGGCCCCGGCGGGGTAGCGGAGAAAGGACAGATCGTGAACCGTGACCAGGCCCCGGCTGCGGGCCAGCGGGGGCAGGACGAAGTTGGGAGAATGGAAGAGATCGAAGGGGCCAGCCAGGCGGTCGAGGGCCAGGGGCAGGTTCAGGTGGTGCCAGAGGATGTTCAGCCAGCGTTCCGGGAGGGGCAGGCGTTGCAGGCGAAAGTTCGGGGGCAGGGCCGGAGCCTGGGCCAGGGGCGCATCCCTGGCCGCCAGCAAGGTGTACTGGTGGCCCGCCCCCAGTTCGGCCAGGCCACCGACCAGACCGCGCGTGTAGCGCCCGATGCCGGCGCTTTGCTTGAGGGCGGGGGTGTAGTCGAGGCCGATGTGCATTTGTCTGTCGTCTGACGGTCACAAGCCCCGGTAGGTCCAGATGCGGTTGCCAAAGAAGTTCCAGAACAGAACCAGACCAATGGCGAAGGCTTTGGCCAGTTGCACGCTGATGGTTTTGCTTAGAAACGGCGAGAAGGCGAACTGGTAGCTCAGATAGAAGATGGCCGTGTTTAACAGCAGGCCGACGAGATTAACGATCGTAAACTGGACCAACTGGTACCGCTTTCTGCGGCTGCGGGATTCGGGAAAAGTCCAGAGGCGGTTCCAGGTAAAATTACTGAGGATGGCCATGCCGGTAGAGACGATGTTGGCGGCGATGACGCCGGCGTCGAAGATGGTGTTGCGCCACGGGATGGGGTAGTGCCAGTTGGCCCAGAAAATGAGGACGTTCAAGATGCTGAAATCGATGATGGCCCCGATTGCGCCGACGGCGGCGAACTTCAGAAAACGGCTTAACTCTTTGGGGTTTACGTTGTATTTTGTGACCAACGCATCAAGCATTGTAACTGAATTCCTTTGGTTGGCAGCGTCAGGGGCTGGTCAATCAGGGTTAGCAGCCCCAGGATAATGGCGATGTGCAGGTACATCCCCTGGACGTATAGATTATCAAATAAGTTATGCGTGTGTAAATGGGCGAAAACGCCCAAAATCCCGGCGGCCAGAGCAAAATGCAGGCCCTCTCCACGCTGGCGGCTGCGGCGAACGGCGCGCCAGGCCAGGGCCATAACCCACAGCCAGAAGCCGAGATAGCCTGTCAGCCCCAGCAGGCCCGCCTCCGCGCCGATGTTCAGAAGATAGTTGTGGGCGTGCCCCAGCGGGTCCAGCCAGCGCCCGATGGCGTAGGCCGGATAAATGGCCGCGTAATTGCCGAAGCCGACCCCCAGCCAGAGATGGTCGCGCCACATCTCGATGGCTGCCAGCCAGTGGGCCAGGCGCTCGACCGTGGCGAAGTTGGCGTTGGTTACCTGCAACCTGGCCAACCCTTCCGCGCCAACCAGCGGCACGCTGAAGGCCGCGCTGAAGCGCTGCACCAGCGTGGCCGGCAGGAGTTCCAGCGCGCCCAGCGAAACCAGAATGCCCCCCAACAACCCCATCAGCGCCAGCGAGAGCGCCGCTTTGGCGCTGCGGGCGGCAATCGTGACCGAGGCGGCGACGACGAAGCCCAGCCACGCCCCACGCGATTGGCTGGCGAACAGGGCTGCCAGTAAGAGACCCAACGGAGTTAGCAGAGCGATGAAGGCGATGAACGGCCTTGTCGCTATTGGGAAGTTGGGGATTAGGGATTGGGTATTGGGTATTGGGTATTGGGTATTGGGTATTGGGGATTGGAGATCAGGGCTATCGCTAAGCGATCTCCACGCGAAGCGTCCAATACCTAATCCCCAATCTCCACGCGAAGCGTCTAATCTCCAAATCGTCAATGATAATGCCAGTGGCAGCACCAACCCCAGGTAGCCGCCGTACGGATTGGGCTGGCGGAACGTGCCGAAGGCCCGCAGGAAGCGCCCGCCGAAGAGCAGAAATCCGGGCGGCCCGGCCTTGAACACGAATTGATACAGACCCAGCGTGGCCTGAGCCAGCCCGGCCAGCAGAATGACGGCGATCACCAGCGGTATCTCTCGCCGGGGCACGTTAGCCACCACAAACAGGTACAGGGCCAGCATCTCCAGCCATTTGAGCGTTTCCTTGAGGCTGGCCCCGGCGGAAAAGGTAACCAGCCACGACAGGCCGATGAAGCCCAGGAATCCCATGAAGGGCCATAGCAACGGCGGGTGTGGAAACGAGATGCGACCCCGCGCCGACATCCGCATCAGCCAGGCGACCAGGGTCAAACCCAGCAGGCTCTCCATCGCTCCGATGCTGACCCCGCCCAGCGAGAATTCAAACAGGCTGCTGAAAGGGATGAGCGGGATCAACAGGTAGAAACCCAACCGGGGCCGAACCAGGATCAAACAGCCGGCGATGCTCCCGGCCAGCGCAACCCCGGCCCAGCGCAGGGGCAACACCGCCAGACCCGCGCCAATGACCAGCAGAAACAAGGCCAGGGTGCTTTGGTTGTGGCCGGTTCTTATGTTCGTCGTCAGAGTTTGCATACGTTGGTTAACTGGTTGATTGGGTACTGGTTGACCGGTTAATCGGGTACTGGTTGACCGATTAACCGATTAACCGGTTAACCAATACCCAATACCCAATACCCAATACCCAATAATGCCATCACCGCAAATGCCCCCGGAAGTAATCGATCGTCCTCAGCAGCCCCTCTTCCAGTGAAACCTGGGGCATCCAGTCCAGGATGCGGCGGGCTTTGCTGATGTTGGGCCGGCGCACCTTGGGATCGTCCTGGATGCGCGAATCCTCCGGCTGCACAAATTCGATGGTCGAAGGCGACTCGGACAGTTCCACGATTTTTCGGGCCAGATCCTCCATCGTTATCTCTTCCGACGGGTTGCCGATGTTGACCGGCTCTATTTCGTCGGAGTGCAGCAGGCGGTAGATACCCTCGATTTCATCATCGACGTAGCACAGGGAGCGCGTCTGCGAGCCATCGCCGTAGACTGTCAGCGGATCGCCGCGCAGCGCCTGGGCGATGAAGTTGGGCACCGCCCGCCCATCCTCTTGCCGCATCCGGGGGCCAAAGGTGTTGAAAATCCGAACGATGCGCGTATCGACGCCGTGATAGCGATGGTAGGCCATCGTCATCGCCTCGGCAAAGCGCTTGGCCTCGTCGTACACGCCGCGCGGGCCGATGGGGTTGACGTTCCCCCAGTAATCTTCCGGCTGGGGATGAACCAGCGGGTCGCCGTAAACTTCCGAGGTGGAGGCCAGCAAGAAGCGGGCTCTCTTGGTCTTGGCCAATCCCAGGGCCTTATGCGTGCCGAGCGCGCCAACTTTCAGCGTCTGGATGGGGAGCTCCAGGTAATCGATGGGACTGGCCGGTGAGGCGAAGTGCAGAACCGCGTCTACTGACCCTTCGATATAAATATAGTTTGTCACATCGTGTTTGATGAACAGAAACCGTTCGTGCCCGGCCAGGTGATCAATGTTGGCCGTGTTGCCGGTGATCAGGTTGTCCAAACCGATAACGGTGTGCCCCTCGGCCAGAAAACGGTCGCACAGGTGAGAGCCCAGGAAACCCGCCGCACCTGTGATCAAAACGCGCATGCTATGCCCTCCTTCGTTGTAGAAAAACCAGGATAGTATAGTCCAGAGCGAGGGATTGGGTCAAATTATGGGCCGCCGCTGGCCGCCAACCGGTGCACGATGCCGGCGGTCAGGAAGAAGGTGAAGGCCAGATCGACCAGAAAGTAGGAGTTATCGACCAGGCCGTGGGCCAGGAACGCAACCATGCTGCCCATCAACCCCAACAGCAGGGCTTTTGGGGCGGGGTCGGTTAGGCGTTGGTAGGCCCGCAGGGCGGCGCTCCAGAAGGCCCATTGCAGCCAGGCGAGCAGTACGATTCCGCCGACCCCCAGCCGGGTGCTGAAGTCGAGGGCCAGGTTGTGGGGATGGCTCAGGTTCGGTTCCTGCCAGGCGTTGGGCAAAATGTAACGGGTGCGGTACTGGTAGAGGAAGTTATCGAGGCCAACGCCCAGCAGCGGATGCTCGCGCCACATCTTGAGCGCCGAACGCCACAATTGCAGCCGGAAGAAGCTGGTCGTGCCCTGGCTGAGGTCAAAGGTGGAGCGAAAACGCTCCGTGCGCAGCAGGGGCAGGAGGGCAGCAGTCAGCAAAGCGATGCCGCCGAGGATCGTGCCCAGGGCGCGCCGCCGGGCCGTCGGCGTGGTGATTCCCCACCAGGCTACCATCGCCAGCAGCGAAGCCGGCACGCCCAGCAGCAACGCTCCTTTGGAAAACGTCAGGTACAGCGCCAGCCCGACCGGGATCAAGGCCAGGATGTAGAGCAGGCGCGGCCAACCAGACTTTTGCAGCAAAGTTTGACGAAAGACGAAGGACGAAAGACCAACCACCTTCGTCCTTCGTCCTTCGTCTTTCGTCCTGGCCGTAGTTTCAGCCATTTTCGCATTGCGGCGTTCGCCCCACAGAATCAACGCCACCAGCACCGGCAGAACCCGGCCCAGCAGCAGCCCCAGGTTGTTCGGCGAGCCGTACAGCCCCAGGGCCCGGTACACCCCTTCGGCGGCAATGGCTCGGTCGATGACGAAATACTGGTACAAAGCGAGCAGCGCGTGGGCGGTCGCCCCGGCCAGGAAGGCGTGCCACAGGGCGAAGGCGGTCTCTCGCGGCGCTTGCCTGAAGTGTGCCGGTAAGGTCCTGATCAAGAAATAAAACAGAACCGGCTCGAAGACGACCACCCGAAATTCGCGCATGCTGACCCCAAAATTGTCGGCGGCAAAGGTGGCCGCCAGGGCCAGGGGTAGGAAGGCCAGGGCGGCCAGATCGAGCGAGGAGAGACGAAACTGTCGTTGCCTGGGTTCGTCCTTCGCCCTTCGCCCTTCGTCTTTTACCGCCCTCCACAGCCAGCGCAGGCCGCAAGCGAGGGCGGTGATCAGCGTCGCCAGTTCCACCAGGGCGAAGTTGCCAACGAACAGCGGCCGGGTCACCAGGTAAAACGAGAGATTAGCGGCGGCGATCCACAGGCCCAAATCGGGCCGGAGGAGGACATGCAAGCCCGTCAGCGCCAGCAGGCCAAAGGTCAGCAGGGGGCTGGGAGACAGGTAAAAGCCAGCGATGAGCAGGATGGTCACCGCGTAGTGAAAGCGCCGGCCGAGGCCAAGGTAGCTAGCAGCCAGCGCCGGAAGCCTGCGAATGACGTGGACGAACGGCGCGGGAAGGCCGGCCTCGCCCTGGACCCGCAGCCGGGCCAGCAAGAGCGCTGCGGCCAGAACGGCCATCAGCCCTGAGCCGTAGATCGCGGCCAGGGTGCCGGGGCGGGTTTCCCGGCTGACGCGCCAGCCGGCGATGGCCCACTGGTACCAGCCGCCTTCGGCCTGGATGACCGCCTGGTGGGGACCGTCGGGCAGGTGGCGGGCCAGGGTGACGGTGTCGGTTTCGGCCAGGAAGTCGTACAGGACGATGTAGCTGCGGCCCGATGGGTCCTGCGGCAGGGCGTTGGCCGGATGGCCGTCAACCGTTGCCCACAGATAGCCCTTGAAATTGCCGCGCCGCAGGGTCAGGTCCAGCCGGGTTCCCTCGAAGGGGAGGGTCAAGGTCGGCGGCGCGTTGGTCAGCGAGGGGTGGGGGCTATCGGCCCCAAAGGGCGTGACCCGCCAGTTCTCGGAGTAACGGCCGCTGGGGTGTTCGGCGGGGTAAACCCCGACGGTGGCTACGGGTTGCCTGGCGGCGTAAGCCCTGGTCACCTGGTAGAGCAACGTCGGGTGATCTCCGTCAACGAGGGCAAAGCCTCGCGCCGGGTCGGTGGGGGCCAGGCCGGTCGTGTCCCACCGAACCGACACTATTGGGCCCAGCCAGGGCCAGTTGGCCCGGGCCAGCCGCAGGGCGGCCTCCGTTTCCTGCGCGGCCTCGGCCGGGGGCAGGCTCTCCCAAACCGATTCCTGGCCCGACCAGTCCTCCGGCAGGGCGTTCCAACCATAGGCCGTGATCCAGATGGCCTTGGCTTCGTCCCCGTGGGCCAACATCACCTGGCGCAGCAATTCGGGGCGGGCGAAGTTCAATTCCCCCCGGCGCGGCCTGCCGACCGTTGCCGGCAGATCGAAGCCGTAGGCCTGAGCGGCTGCCACATCGAACCATTCAGCCGCGCCGGCCCGGTACATCGCCTCCAGGTAGGCCGGGTCGTTGAGGTTGAGCGGCCCGTTTTCCAACGTGGGCGCTAAAGCCGCGCTGAGGATGATGCTATCAGGGTCGGCCGTGCGGATGTTGACGGCGGCCTCGCGCAGCAGCCAGGTGTACTTGACCGGATCGACGAAGGCTCCGCCCCAGTTGGCGCTCAAATTCGGCTCGTCCCAAACCTGGTAGGCGTCGATGCGGTCGCCGTATCTTGCGGCCAGCCGCCGGGCGAAGTCCCCCAGGTTGCTGGCTTCGGTGGGGGGCGTGGCAGGTGGTGTCCCGTCAGGGCGCGCCCAGGCCGGGGAGGTGTGCAAAACGGCGATGAGCTTGAAACCGCGCTCGCCGGCAGCGTTGACGATTGCATCGTAGTCAGCCCATTGAAATTGGCCGCGGGCAGGTTCGATGTCGGCCCAGAGGAAGGGTTGGCGCAGCCAGACCAGCCCGGCCCCGGCCATCAGGTCTAGCTGAGTTGCCAGCGTCTCGTCGCCGGCGTACTGCCTCAGATCGACGTTGACGCCGGCGCTTTTATCGGCGGCCAGCGGGACCGCCGGCGAGAGGCCAGGAGCGCCCTGCCGATACCTGTCGAGCAGCCCGAGGCCCACACCCCCCAGCGAGACGACCAGGAGGATTGCCAGCGTCAGAGGGTGCAGGAGCAGGGCCGGCTTAGT
>JBHHXL010000228.1:0-7655 GCA_046757065.1 Anaerolineae bacterium | reverse complement strand
ACACACAACACCCAACACCCAACACGCAACACGTGACACGTGGCACGTGATACCTGACACTTATCACGCCTCCAGCTCGGCTTCCGCAAACCGGGAGGCCGGGCGCACGCGGCGATGCCGCCAGCGGATCTCGAAGACGCGCAGGGCGGCCTCAATTTTGACCGGGACCGTCATCTTACTCTGGCCGATGCGCCGGTCTTCAAAGTAGATCGGAATTTCCAAAATCCGCAGGTTGAGTTTTTCGGCCACGTAGCACATTTCGACCTGAAAGACGTAGCCGTTGGAGCGGATGCGTTCCAGGCCGATGCGCTCCAGGGCGCTGCGCCGCCAGCACTTGAAACCGGCGGTGGCGTCTTTGGTCGATACGCCCAAAATCAGCCGCGTCCAGACGGAGTTGGCCCACCAGCTGAGAAACCAGCGCCAGCCGCTCCAGCGCTCGTCGATCTGGCCGCCTTTGACGTAGCGCGAACCGACGACCACGTCAACCTTGTCGATGAGCGACAGGAATTTGGGCAGGTAGTCCGGCGAATGGGAGAAATCGGCGTCCATTTGAACCACGAAGTCGGCCCCGTGGTCCAGCGCCCAGCGGAAACCGGTAATGTAGGCCGTGCCCAGACCCTGCTTGCCCGTGCGGTGGATGACGTGAAACCGCCCCGGATAGCAGCCGGCCAGCTCGTCCGCCAATTGGCCCGTGCCGTCGGGCGAATCGTCATCGACGACCAGGATTTCAAAATCTTCGAGGGGTTGGGCGAACAGGGCGGCGGCCATCGAGGCCAGGTTGTCCGCCTCGTTGTAGGTTGGGATGACGGCAATCAGCTTGCTCACTTGCTCTATCCTTCAGACCCCCGCTTTAACATAAAAGGGGCCGGCGGACGCTCCCACGCCGGCTCCCGAGTGCCTTACCTGATGTCCAGTTTGTATTCTGGCTGTGATTATACTATACCCCCGGGCATGGTGCAAGATGGATGGCGAGGACGGATCCACGAACGATCTGTTGTTGATAATTACCTTCATAGGTGATATACTACCTCTATACTTAAATCCAATACGAGAGAAGCCTGATGTCTTCATCGCTTGAAGCTGCTGAGAGTTGGCACTCACCATATTTATCGTAACCCCTAGCTTGAGCCTATTACCCATCCCCCCCGATCTGAAGTGACGACAAATGCGTTTTCCCGCAGGCTGAGTCTTACGAAGTTCGGCCAACGACTTGGCGGCATCATTTTGATTTCAAGTCTATTCGCCATCGTCTCGGCCATCAGTCTGGCCCAGGGGCCATCGCCACAGGCCCCCATCGAAGCCGGGGTCTGGCAGGCGATGGGGCAACAGGGCCAGGCCGATTTCCTGATCGTCCTCGACGCGCAGGCCGACCTGCGGCCCGCGTCGGCCCTGCCGGGCAGGCTGGCTAAAGGGAGGTACGTCGTCGACGCCTTGCGCGCCGTGGCCGCCAAAACGCAGCCCCCCCTCGTCGCTCGCCTGCGGGCCCCGGGGGGGGGGGCCACGGTCCGCCCCTTTTACATCGTCAACGCCCTGCTGGTCGAGGATGGCGACCTGACTGCCTTGCAAACGGCGGCCAGCGCGCCCGAGGTGGCCTACATCCTGGCCGACGAACCGGCCCGGTTGGACCTGCCCCAGACATACAACCCAGCGCCCCAACCTTCGAGGGCGGGGTCGATTGAGGTGGGCGTCGTCCGGGTGAACGCGCCCCTGGTCTGGAGTATGGGTTACAGCGGCAGCGGTATTGTCATCGGCGGTCAGGACACCGGGGTGCGGTGGGACCACGAAGCATTGATCAACCAGTATCGCGGCTGGGACGGGGCCAGCGCCGATCACGACTATAACTGGCACGACGCGGTTCATGAAGACATCGACGGCTTCAGCAACCCTTGCGGCCTGGACAGCCCGGCCCCGTGCGATGACTTTAGCCACGGCACGCATACCCTGGGCACGGCGGTTGGGGACGACGGCGGGGCCAACCAGATCGGGGTGGCTCCGGGCGCGCAGTGGATCGCCTGCCGCAATATGGACAGCGGCGTCGGTCGCCCCTCGACCTACCTGGAGTGCTTCGAGTGGTTTCTGGCCCCTTACCCGGTTGGCGGCACGCCGGCGGTGGGCGATCCGGCGAAAGCGCCGCACATCATCACCAATTCCTGGAGCTGCCCGCCTGCTGAGGAGTGTCTGACCGGCCAGGAAGTCATCAGCGGCGTGCAGGCGATGCGCGCTGCCGGGATATTGACGGTCGTCGCCGCCGGCAACGCCGGCCCGAATTGCTCCACCGTCAAAGACCCGCCGGCCATCTACGCCGAGAGCTTTACCGTGGGCGCGCTCGACTCAACGGACATCGCCTGGTTCAGCAGCCGGGGGCCGGTCACCCGCGATGGCAGCAACCGGCTCAAGCCCGATATTGCCGCGCCCGGCGTCAACGTCCGGTCGAGCGAGAACGCCAGCGTCACGGACTATGGTTACAAAATGGGCACCTCGATGGCTACGCCGCACGTGGCCGGCGTGGCTGCCTTGTTGTGGGATGCGGCCCCGCATCTGGTGGGCGAGGTGGATTTAACCGAGTGGGTCCTGCGCCTCAGCGCCCGGCCACGGACGACCTCTCAGGGCTGCGGCGGCGATGGCCCAACCGGGGTTCCCAACAACGTCTGGGGCTGGGGCGAGGTCGATGCCCTGGCCGCCGTCTCGGCCACGCTTTCCCTCACGCCGACGGCGGTCCTGACCGTTACCACCGAACCGGTCATCGCCGGCCTTCCTGTTCTCCTTGATGCTTCCGCCTCCACCGACCCGGAAACACCGGCCTCGTTATTGGCCCGTTGGGACGTTGACGGCGATGGGTTGTGGGACACGGGCTGGGCGATGACTTTGACAGCGACCGTGATCTTTACTCAAACGGGTCTCCAAACCGTGACCGTGCAAATCGCCGACCCCGGCGGGCGGGTTGACGCGGCCTCGCTGGGGGTGCAGGCGGCCTCCTCCTGGCGCAATTACTTTCCGATCATTGCCAGGTAGGTGGCCCAATGAACTATGCCCCCAAGTAGGACCTTGGGCATAGACACGACGGGTAGCGTTTGTGGTAAAATTTGAAGAACGGGGTACAATATATTGAGGGTTCAACGGGGTTAAGGTCGCTGTTCAGGAGCAACCTGGCATGCTGCAACACGTCTTTTGGGAAAACGCGGGACGTTGCGGCAACAGCGGTAAAGTGACCAGCCAGCTCAAATCTAATCGGCCGAGGTAGGACCGGAGATACATTATGCTTTACCTCGTCCTGTGCATTATCGGATCTGCGGTCGTGTCCGTGATCTTAAAGGTCTACGAGGCTCAAGACCGGAACCGGCTCGTCATCATCGCCAGCAATTATTTGGTCGCAACCATCCTCAGCGGCATCTGGTGGACCCTTGGATCGGGCGGGTCACTGCGCCTATCGGCAATGACTTTGCTCCTGGGTCTGGGCGCGGGTTTGCTGTACGCGCTGGGGTTCTTCCTGTTTATGGCCACCACCCGCCGGCACGGTCTGGCCAAGCCGGTGACTTTTATGCGGCTATCCGTGGCCTTGCCGGTGCTAACCTCCATCTTCCTCTGGCAGGAACAACCAACCCTGGGCCAGATGGCCGGCCTGGCCTTGACCGGCCTGGCCCTGTGGTTGTTGAGCAGCGTGCAGCTTTCTTCCCCCTCACTCTCCAAAGCGTCATCGTGGTCCCTGGTCGTTCTGGGAGGCGGCCTGTTCCTGGTCATCGGCCTGGCCGATACCCTGGCCAAAGCCTTCGAAGCCGGCCAACTGCCGGGCGAGCGCGGCGGCTTCCTGTTCGTAACCTTTGGCGCGGCCTTCGTGGCCTCGGTGGGGCTCATTCTGGCCAGGCGCGTCCCCGTTTGCCGGGCCGATTTCATAGCCGGGCTGGGTTTGGGCTTGCCGAACCAGTTGGCCGTCCTCTTTCTCTTGCTGGCCCTGGCCCACCTGCCGGCCATCGTCGTCTTTCCCACCCTAAACGTATCGTTGGTGCTGCTCAGCACGTTGCTTGGCTACCTTATCTGGCGCGAGCGATTAAACGCCCACGGGACCGTGGGGGTCGCGGTTACTGCATTGGCCTTGATTTTGATTAACGTGTAGAATTCCCCTTTGCTCAACCCATCATGACATCAGGTTGAGGTTGTGTTATAATCTCTCATGCCGGCAATGGGGGAGCATTTTGCATGTCTGACAATGCTCCCCCTTTAACTGAAAAACGGTCGCCGGCGATGGAGGATATATCTTGGCAGCTACCGTCCGTATTGAGAATATCGCCCAACACGCAGGGCAGGAAGTGACCCTCAACGGTTGGCTTTACGCCAAAACCGGCAAAGGCAAATTGCAATTCTTGCAGGTGCGCGATGGCAGCGGCGTCGTCCAGTGCGTCGTTTTCCGCCCCAACGTGGGGGATGACCACTTCGCCACGGTCAAGGCGCTTACCCAGGAATCGAGCCTGAGCGTGACCGGCCTGGTTAAGGCGGATTCGCGCGCGCCCGGCATTCCCGGCGGTTTTGAGCTGGATGTCAGCGACGTAAAGGTAGTCCAGGTTGCCGGCGAATACCCCATCACCCCCAAGGAGCACGGCGTCGATTTCTTGATGGAACACCGCCATTTGTGGATCCGCTCCCGCAAGCAGTGGGCCGTTTTGCGCGTGCGGGCCACGGTCATGCGGGCCATTCGCGATTGGCTGGACGATCACGGCTACCTGGAAATAACGACCCCCATCCTGACCCCGGCCGCCGGCGAAGGGACGACCACGCTCTTCGAGGTGGACTATTTTGGCGAAGACATTTACCTGGCCCAGACCGGCCAGCTTTACAACGAGGCCGACATCGCCGCCTTTGGCCGGGTCTACTGCTTTGGCCCCACTTTCCGGGCCGAAAAGAGCAAGACGCGCCGCCATATGACCGAGTTCTGGATGGTCGAGCCGGAAACGGCCTACCAGGACCTGGACGGCCTGATGGAGATGGAAGAGCAGTTCGTCAGCTACATCGTCCGGCGCTGCCTGGAGGAACGGGCGGAGGAGTTAAAAGCCCTGGAGCGAGACACAAGCCGCCTGGAGAGCGTGGAACCGCCGTTTCCGCGCGTTTCCTACGATGAGGCCCTGGAAAAACTGACCGCCATCCGGGCCGAAACGGATGACCTCGAACTGAAGGCCCAGCTCGAACTGGAATGGGGCTCCGACTTCGGCGCGCCGCACGAGACCGAACTGACCAGGCTGTATGAAAAACCGGTCTTTGTGTACGGTTTCCCGACGATCTGCAAAGCCTTCTACATGGAACCGTGGCCGGGCCGCCCGGAGGTGTCCAAAAGCGTTGACCTTTTGGCCCCCGAAGGCTACGGCGAGATCACCGGCGGCAGCCAGCGCATCCACGATTACGAGTTGATGATGGAGCGCATTCGCCGCGATAATTTGCCCGAGGAGGCGTTCCGTTGGTACGCCGATTTGCGTCGCTTTGGCACGGTGCCCCACAGCGGATTCGGCCTGGGCATTGAGCGCACCGTGGCCTGGATTTGCGGCATCCACCACATCCGGGAGGCCAGCCCCTTTCCACGCACATTGGGGCGGGTTTATCCATAAAACGGCAGGTTCGGTAAGTTGGTCGATCTTGTGGAGACTTATCAGAAAACAATCGAAGATATTCTGCTGAGGATTATTACCGGCTATGCTCCGCAAAAGGTGATTCTGTTTGGATCCTATGCTTACGGCCAGCCCAGCGAAGAAAGTGATATTGATTTGTTAATTATCAAGGATACAGACAAGCGCCCTCTTGAGAGATGGATTGAACTCAAGCGATTATTGAGGGATCGCAATCGATCCGTTTCCATATCTCCGCTGGTCTATACGCCCGAAGAGCTTGAAAACAGGCTCGCTCGTAAGGATTTCTTCATTCAGGAGATACTGGAAAAGGGGAAAGTTCTCTATTCAGTTTGACCAGAGACAAGAATGGGGTTGAATGCGATGAGCGACTCTCCGCTGTCCCAACAGATAGCAGAATGGGAAGCGAAAGTTCTTCAAAACGTATTGGACCGCTTCCCGGAGCGCCAGGCGGCCTTTCAAACAGAGTCGGACATTCCTATCGAGCGTCTCTACCTGCCCACCAACGGGGCCCAGGCGGACGAGTATCTGGAGAAGTTGGGCTTTCCGGGCCAGTACCCTTTCACCCGGGGCATACAACCGACGATGTATCGCGGGCGCTTGTGGACGATGCGGCAGTACGCCGGTTTTGGCTCGGCGGTGGAAAGCAATCTGCGCTATAAGTATCTCCTGGCCCAGGGGCAGACCGGCCTGAGCGTGGCCTTCGACCTGCCGACCCAGCTCGGTTACGACGCCGACGATCCCCTGGCCGAAGGCGAGGTAGGGAAGGTCGGCGTGTCCATCTCATCCCTGGAGGATATGGAAAGGTTGCTGGACGGTATCCCGTTGGACCAGGTCTCCACCTCGATGACCATCAACGCCCCGGCCGCCGTCCTGCTGGCTATGTATATCGCCGTGGCCAGGAAGCAGGGTGTAGACCCGGCCCGGCTACGGGGCACGGTCCAAAATGACATCTTGAAAGAGTATATCGCCCGGGGCACGTACATCTACCCGCCGGGGCCCTCGATGCGCCTCATCACCGACATCTTCAGCTATTGCAAGGACCACGTACCGCGTTGGAACACGATTTCTATCAGCGGCTACCACATCCGCGAAGCGGGCAGCACCGCCGTCCAGGAGATCGCTTTTACCCTGGCCAACGCCATCGCCTATGTCGAAGCGGCGTTGGCCGCCGGGCTGGATGTCGATAGCTTTGCCCGCCAGCTCAGCTTCTTCTTCAATGCCCACAACAACTTGCTGGAGGAAGTGGCCAAGTTCCGGGCGGCGCGCCGCCTGTGGGCCAAACTGATGAGGGATCGCTTCCAGGCCAGGGACCCGCGTAGCTGGAAATTGCGCTTCCACACCCAGACGGCCGGCAGCACGCTCACCGCGCAACAACCGCTGAACAACATCATCCGCGTTGCCATTCAGGCCCTGGCCGCCGTGCTGGGCGGGACGCAGAGCCTGCACACCAACTCGATGGACGAAGCCCTGTCTTTGCCCACCGAGGAGGCCGTGCAGGTGGCCCTGCGCACCCAGCAGATCATCGCCTACGAAAGCGGCGTGGCCGATAGCGTCGATCCGCTGGCCGGCAGCTATATGATCGAGAAACTGACCGATGAGATAGAAGCCCAGGCCCTGGGATACATTGAGCGCATCGATGCTATGGGTGGCGCGCTGGCGGCCATCGAGCAGGGCTTCGTCCAGCGCGAAATCCAGGAGGCCGCTTATCGCTACCAGCAGCGGGTGGAGGCGAAGGAAGCCGTTGTAGTTGGTCTGAATCGGTTCAGTGTTGATGAAGAGCAAAAACCAGACCTGTTGCGCGTGGATGAGACGGTGCGCCAGCGCCAGTCCCAACGCCTGGCTTCTCTGCGCCGGCGACGCGACAACGGGGCCGTAAGCCAGGCGCTGGCCAGGCTCAAAACCGCCGCGCAAGGCGATGAAAACCTGATGCCCCACATCCTGGCTGCCGTCGAAGCCTACGCCACCACCGGCGAAATCTGCCGCACCTTGCGCCAGGTGTGGGGCGAGTACAGGCCGCCGGAGACCGTGTGACAGAGGACAGAC
>JBHHXL010000227.1:0-7675 GCA_046757065.1 Anaerolineae bacterium | reverse complement strand
CTCCATAAATTGTGATAAGTAGCTGAGCGCCCTTCGCCCAATGCTACTCAGATGAAAGAGCATAAATCACCTTTCCGCCCTCGATAATTATTTCTCTTTTGTGATCAACTACGCCAGGCCCGAAACTCGATAGTGCCCCATCTACTGCAAGGTCAGCGTCGAGAGGTGGCAAGGGGAGTATTTGCACAGCGCCACTTAACAGCGTTGCGATAGCACTTGTTGCCGCCCAGTTTTCGCGTTCCCGATTGTCCATAAAAAACCGCCTCCATTTGACGGCGGCGGCCCGATACGTTATCCTATACTCACCAGGCCGCCGCTCGCTTCGCGGGTCTGGTCATCGCCCCAGGCGCGGGATCGCCGTGGGGCGTTTCGCTTCGCGTCTAGGCCGGGGTCGTCTCAAACAACGGCTGAATATTTTGCAAATGCCCGGCATCCCGTCCAGCTTGCCACAAATCGTAATTCTTTTGTAGATTCAACCAAAATTCGGCTGACGTATTAGGAAAGGCCCGCGACAAGCGCAGAGCCATATCGGGCGTTACTGACTTGCGCTCATTGACAATAAGAGAGATGGCCTTGCGTGAAACCCCCAGCGTCTCAGCCAGTTTGGTGTTAGAAATGCCCAGCGGAGACAAATAAAGGTTTTTCAGTATTCGCCCCGGATGGGCCGGTTGTCTCGCTCCGCGTTGCGCTCGCATATTAACCCCCTATCGTAGATTCTGGTTTGTTTGATACATCTCTGTCATAGGTAGATTCATACAGCGTCTCATTGTCGTGTACCGTGATGTCAGTGATAATCTTCGTAGTCTACTTCATAGACATTACCGTTTTCAAACTGGAAGGTTACCCTCCAATTCCCCGAAACCTTGACGGCCCAGCGGTTGCCCTTTTTGGGCTGCAATGGGTGCAAGCCTGACCCCGGAAAATTCAAGTCCTGAATGGTGGTTGCAGCGTTAAGCACGTCCAATATATCCGCCAGTTTATTAGCGTGTTTAGGTTGAATACCCTTCTTTGTCCCATCGTAAAAGAAGTCCTCTAAACCTTTGTGGCGGAACGCCTCGATCACAAACGTGAATCTCCCTCCGAAAATGCGTAACCCATAAGGTTACAGGGCTATTATAACCCAAAAGGAGTGGTTGTCAACCCCCTTTGGGGGCGTTCAAAAGCATATCTATCCTGGCTGGTTCTGCTTCCCCTAATGCGCCTAAGAGGAAACTACTCATCCAACAATGACTCCAGGTAGCGGGCCGGCTTCTCTTGAATCCTGTCTACAATTTGCGCGTAAACCCGCGTCGCTTCGATTGAGCGATGATGATAAACCCGGTTTCCGTATTGTTATTATGTCCACCACTATAGTTGCTCGTCAGGGCACAGGGGGGAGGAACCGGTCCAGCGCCCGGTTGCCGACAAAGGGCACAAAGCCCAGCGCCCGCGAGGTTTCGTAAACCCAGGCGATGTTCTCCGGCTCCAGGGCATAGTCCACGGTGAAGATGATCTCCCCCTTGTCGCGGGCCAGGGTCAGGTAGCGCAGGTATTCCTCGCTGCTGACGTGCAGGGTGCTGTCGGGGTATTGGTCGTATTGCTCGCGGCAGGGAGGGGACAGGCTCTGCCGGTAGGTTTCCGTATCTCCCTCGGCCTCGGTGCGGGGCAGAGGGCAGTCGCCGGGCGGGTTGTTGTCGGCCCCGCCGTCGAACCAGACCTGCTCCTGGGCGATGGCGTCGATGATGGCCAGGTAGCCGTCGTCTGCGGCCAGCTCCGCCGCGTTCTGGGCGATGACGATGAAGCCGGGCCGCTGCGCCCGGCCAAAGCCGGCGATGTCTTCCACCCACCCGATCATCTCCTGCCGGGGGTCCACGCCCTCCTGTTCGGCCACGGCCAGCACATTCTCATCGGAATACGCTTCCACCCAATCCAGGTAAACGCCGTCGAAGCCGGCCTCAAGGATGGCCGGCAAATAGCCCCCCTCTCCCAGCCAGATGTCGCGCCACTCGTCGTGCCAGTAGGCGACCGGGAAGTTGCCCTGCCAACCGTCCGGGTCCAGGGCTACGATCCATTCCGGCTCCCCGATGCCCCAGCCGGGTTGCCAGTAGGTGCGGTAGTCCTCCGCCTGCCCAATGTCGATGTAGGCCACGACCAGTTTGGGCTGGGGGGCGTTGTGCAGGCGTTCCACGACCTCGGCCATCGGGTAGCCGGTGTTGTTGGCTTCAGAGGGGATGAAGTCGAGCACCACCATATCGTAGGTGGAGTCTGCAATCCGGTCCACCGTCTCCGGCTCCAGGTCCACGTCGATCAGGTATAGCCAGCGGCGGACGCCGGCCAGGCGCGCCTCGGAGGGGGTGTCGTTTGTCGGGGGCGTTGTTGGGGTCTGCTCAAGGGCGGGGGCGGCGATGAGCCACAGGGCGGCCGGCGTGTCTTCATCCTGCCCCGGATGGGATTCAAAGGCAATCCATCTGCCATCGGGCGACCAGGAGGGCGCGCCGTCTTCATGGGTCTCGTCGTCGGTGACGCGGACCGGTTGGCCGCCCTCCGCCGGGATGACAAAGATATTGGGTACGGGGAGGCCGCCGTGGTCGGACGAATACACGATCCGGCGGCCGTCGGGGGACCAACTGGCGTCGGTGTCGCCGGCGGGCGAGAATGTCACCTGCCGGAGGTCGCCCCCGTCGGGGGTCATTGTGTACAGGTTCCAGTCGTCGCTGCCGGGGAGGCGGCGCTGGAAAAGGATGCGCTCCCCGCTGGGGGACCAGTTCGGCTGGCGGTCGTCGCTGCCGCCGCCGGGGCCGTCGGTCAGTTGGGCCAAGCTGCTGCCGTCGGCCCGCACTTTCCAGATGCTGCCCTGCTGCTGCTCTTCGGGTGCGGCGGGGTCGGCCTCGAAGACGATCCAGGCCCCATCCGGCGAGAAACTGGGTTCGATGAAGTAGCCCGGCGTCGTATGGTGGGTCACGCGATACAGGTCGCTGCCATCGCCGGCCAGGGTCCACACCTCGTCGGCGTCCTGGCGGTCGGAGGCGAAGGTGATGCGGCCGGTGGCGGCGTTCCAACTCGTGCCGGGCAGGTTAACGTTGTCGCTATCCGGGGCGGCGGTCAGCAGGCTGGCGGCGCCGCTGGTCAGGTCAAGCAGGTAGAGGGCGGATGGCCCGTCGTTGTAGCCGTTCTCAAAGCGGGTGAAGAGCAAGCGGTCCCCGTCCGGGGAGAAGGCCGGGTTCTGATCGCTGGCGCCGGGGGGTGGGTCGCTCAGGCGGACCGCGCCGTCCGGGCGGGTCTCGTAGGTGGCCTGGTCCTGGCCGGGCTGGGGTTCGACCGGTTTGGCCGGGGGCGGCGACAAGGGTTGGTCAGTCAGGTTTGAGGGGCGGATCGTGTTGCGCGCCCAATAACGGGTGATAACGTCCATTAGATCGTTGGGGACCTCCCGGCGGTTATCGGGGTCGGGACCGAGGCGGAAATCAAAGGCGTGCACCTCCTCCGCGAACGGCGCCCACGAGGTTTGCCACTCCCACAGGGCGTAGTTCAGGCCGCGCGCCTCGAACAGGGCCATCTGGTCGTCCATAAACCCGGCCGCGCCAGGCTGCCAGCGGGCCAGGCCGTACTCATCGACCGCGACCGGGGCCCCGTTCTGGGTTACAAATTCATCTACCGGTGACAGCAGATTGTCGAGCCAGGCCCGGTCAAACCGGTCATCTTCGCCGTCATAATCTGTGTCAAACACCCCCGGGTAGGTGTTCCCCGCGCCCGGCTCCTGGTGGGTGTATTGGTCCTGCGGTTCGTATTGGTGGACGACGTACACCGTCCGCCGGTCGTCGACGGGTTGCAGCGAGGGCAGCCAGGCCACGCCACTCCAGCCGTTGCCGCCGACCAGGATGGGCGTGTCGGGATCGACCTGGCGGATGCCGTCCACCAGGCGGGGGTAAAGCTGGTTCCAATCGTACAGCGTGCCGCCGTAGCCGGCGTAAAACTCATCCGGGTCGTAGATGTCCAGCAGAACGCCGGCCGAGTTCGGCTCAACCATCAGCTTGTAGCCGGCCACGATGGGGTTGTCGCGGTAGCGTTCGGCGGTATAGCGCCACATCTCCACCCAGGCGTCCTGGGCTGCCTGATCTTCCCACACCGAGTCATTGAAATAGCCCTCAAAATATGAGTCCCCCTCGCAGCAAAGGCCGAACTCGCTGCGACCGGGGCCGGTGCGGAAGCCGATCGTGGCGAACATATCGGCTTCGGCAATCATAGCCAGCAGGTGGTCCAGGTGAGCCTCGACGCCGGGGTCTACGGTGTAGGGCGGGCTTTCGGTGAACAGGCCGGGGCCCGAAATGGAGACGTAGTTCGCGCCCAGCGCCGCCAGGCGATTGAAGTCCTCCTGGCTGTAGGGCGGGCCAACCCGTCCGGTGCCCTTGAATTCGTTACCGTCCAATTCGGGAATGACGACCGCCTGCCAGATGTTGGCCCCGCGCAGGTGCGGGCCGTCCACCCACAGGCTCCATTTATCGATCATCCCGGGCTCAGGACTCGCTTCAGCGGCCCCGGCCGGGGCCGGCGGGGCGGGTTCCCCTTCGGCCTGGCTCAGGATAGACTCCTCGGCCTCGTCTTCGGCTTCGACTTCCTCCGCTGCTGCTTCCTCGCCGGCGCTCTGGCCTTCGCTCAAGGATGGGCTCAGGACGGGGCTGGGGGCAGGGGGTGGTTCTGTCTCCCCGGCCGTGGGAATGCAGGCCGCGATCAGGCAGATCAAGGCCAGGAAGATCGTTGCTTTTTTCATCAGTCTTCTCCTCGGATCGATACAGACCCTTAAGGGCACGCTTCCCGCCAGGCGTCGAGGTCGCGTTTCTTGAGGATGGCGTTGAAGTTCAGGCCCGCCGCCTGGGGGCAGAACTGAGCCGTGGTCAGGCCGGTGTCGGTGTATTCGGCGGCGAACACGGGTTTTCCGGCGGTCACGAATGGAAGCATCTGCCCGCACCAGCCCTGGGCAAAGCAGTCTTCGGTCAGCGCCCAATCGAAATATGGCTGCAGGTCGGCCACCTGATCCGGGTCGTTTTTCAGGCCGATGGACAGGCCGCGGGCGTGGGCTTCGTTGGCCAGCCAGATATTGTAGTTGAGCTGATCCTGGTAGGTCAGCGGAAAGCCGGTGTCGTTGGTGTAGCCGTCGATGTTGTCCGGCTCGATGCCGTCAAAGCCTTTGGCCCGGCACTGATCCAGGCGGGCGCGCATAATCGGGGCCAGCAGGTCGATCTGGCGAATGTCAAGCCATTTCTCGCCGGACCAGCCCTCGTAATCCTTACCGATGACCGAAGCCGGGAACTGGTCCTTGTCGGGCCGCCAATTTTCCCAGGAGCCGGCGCTGATGTAACAAACGACTTTGCGGCCCTGGGCGTGCAGCGCGGCCACGACGCTGGCCTCGTTGTCGAACAGGTCGATGTCGTACATCTCCACATCAAACGATGGGTCAACAGGCAGATTGGCCAGTTGCCACTGCCAACGGGTGTTAACGGATGGTTGCCACCAATTTGACGACAAGGCCGTAAAGTTCTTGACAACCAGCGGCAGATAGACCCGCTCATTTAAGACAGGTCGTTCATAAGCTCCGATGTCGTAGGCCGCCGAGCCGTTCTCATCGCCATCTTGCGGTCGAACATTGCCCTCGTAGTCATTGTTGGGGGCGCCAACCGCAGAACCGCTGTCGATGGCCGGTGAATTCGCCTGCAAGTGGAAATTGGCCGCAGCCGCGTTGACGAACAGCGGATTCCCTTCGACGTAGTTGGTGCCGCTGATGGCATAGGTGTATTCTTGAGTGCCATCAATCAAATTGTAGTCCACGGTCAGGGCCGCGGTCGATTCGTTGACGAGCTGGGACACTGAATTCTGGCTAAAAATGTTGTTTCTGACGACGATATTTTGCACGTCCGGATTCTCATTGTAGAACCCGCCGCCCCAGGTGCCATATCCGTTGCGGTAGACCGTGTTGTTGGTAAAGGTGATACTCTGCACGGGGCGTACAAGTATCCCGGCCTCGCCCCAATTCCCGATTTCAAGACCATTGCTTTGATTACCATAGACGATGTTGTTGTAGATTTTGATGTCCCGGACCAAACTGCCGTCCTCAGAGGCCAGAGTAATTCCGGCCCCGCAATTGTGGAGAACGTTCTGGTAGATTTCGATATTGGCAGTGGCTTGTGCGCCCCCCCAGCCATCTACGTAAAGGCACGTTCTCTGCCCGCTGGTTATGTCGTGCACGTGATTCTTATAGATTTTGCCGTTCGTGGCCCCGCCTTTGATGGTTATGCCCTCCCCGCCGTTCGTGCCGGGGCCGCCATCGTGAATGTGATTGTTCTTGACCTCGAAGGTGTCTGTGCCGGACACGGTGATTTCTTCCTGTTCGCCGTCATTGTTGGCCAGCTCGACCTCGTTGCCGTCAATGGTGATGTTGTTGCTGTTCCAGACGCCGATGCCGGACGAGACGGTGTTGTAGGTGTAGTTGTTCTCGATGATGATGTAGCTTGAATTGTCCACGTAAATTCCGGAATTGTTCATGTTCGGACCGGCGTTGATGACCCTCAGCCCCGATATTCGGATATAGCTCCGGTCTTCGACGTTAAACAGGCCGGCATCCCAGGCTGGCAAGGATATGCTGGCCCCGTCAATCGTGGCCGTCTCGCCGGGGTAGGCGGCGTAGGTAATGTAGTTGCCGGCGCTGCCCGAATTGAGAGGGGTGACCTGCTCCGGGTAAGTGCCGGCCCGGATGTAAACCGTGTCCCCGGCGGTCAGGGTGTTGGCCGCCTTCTGGATGGTGCGCCAGGGCTGGGCCTGGCTGCCCGGGTTCGCGTCGTTGCCGGTTGGCGCTACGTAGTAGGTGGTCCCCTGGGCCGATCCTTCTTCAGGCGGGAAAATCTGTGGTGATGCTGCCGCCGCTATCCCCCATCCACCGATCAGCAGCACAGCTATTGACAAGCTGACAAGAAAAACGGATATCCAGAGTTTTCCGTGGTGTTGGATTAGGTGTGGGGGCACGGCGCGCCCTGCCCCTACGGGATACGGGGATAACCACGGAAATTCCCGAAGACCCAGAAAAACTCCTGCCCAATACTTTCGTTGAGTGACACTGCCCGCTTTCATTCCTGTACCTCCTTCGTGAAATAAAAGTGCATACCTGCGTTGAGGTAGCCGGGCGGATGACCGCTGGGGAATTCTTCCGCGACGCGCCCGAAGACCAAAAGGTCGAACTGATCGACGTGGTCTCATCGTCGATGATCCGTCAAGAACTTGGTAAACAAATCGAGAAGTCCTTAATTTACAAAAGCCGGGTCAGGCAAACCAGTTTACTCCCATTCCGCCTGATAAACTCCGGCCGATTTGCTCCGTTAGCGACAGACCCTTCGGCTTCGCGCGTCGCAGGCGCAGGCGTTTCGGTCACGCCGGACCCGGTGGCCGCCGCGGAAGGGGTTTCGGGCCGGATGGGGGTGGTGTTCAGATGATCCAGGTCTGGCTCGCCTGCCTCGATGATCAACAACTCGTGGCGGGCCAGACTGGTCTGGAAAGGAGCGTGGTAGCTTACCTGTTCGTCGGAGGCCAGCCGGCCGTCGGCGTCGAAGCGGATCACCTGCAGCGGCGTACCGTCCTCAACCGGCGTGCCGTCGTCGTAGCGCAGGCTGACCTGCAACTGCGTGTCGCCCATGGCCATAAAGGCCGAGCGCGT
>JBHHXL010000226.1:0-7681 GCA_046757065.1 Anaerolineae bacterium | reverse complement strand
GATACAAAATCAACAAGGTAGGCGGTAAAGTCAGCAAGCTGTAAACCTGCATAGAATGCAGAAAAGCCAAACCACGGCAGTTCTACCAAACGAGTCTGTCCTCCACGTGACGCTATCCATTCACGATAAGCGTCAATCAGGCGACGATCTTGGACACTGGAGTGCATATCAGAACGCATATCCACCATCAGCATCCCCAGTTGATCGATACGTTTTAACTCCCCTTCCAACTCCTCCAATAACCGCCAGAAGGCTAAACGATACAAGTCGTTCTCTGAACCGATATAATCAGGTAAATCACGCTTATCCACGCGGACAGCAAAAATTCGACACGGCATTTCGGCTATCAGTTGGGCAACATCGTTCATTGCCTTTGCCCGTAGAGACCAATTCCGATGTCTGAAGAACTTTTCACCTCGTCGTAAATCACGGCCTTTTATCTCAAAATCCTCTGGTTTGGCCCAAGGCACTATGCGCCGTTTTAAGGCGTTTGTTTCGGCATCTACCAGTGACCATTTGTCTGCTGGAACCGCGATCGATGCCAAAACAAAAAACGGTGATCTTTTGTCGCCCAATCCAGTTCCACTCTCGTCTACGTAAAAAAGAAGCATTGTCTTGCCTGCCGTCTGGCCTGTTCAGCAACCTAGCTCAACTTCACCGTCGGGCGCAGGTTGAGCGAGCAGACGCACTTACGGCAGATCGGATCGCGCTCCAAATCGAGGTTCTGGCGGAATTCAATCGCCGCCGGGCTGTTCAGCAATTCGATCAGGGGCGTCTCCTGCACGTTGCCTATCGCCGGGTGGAAGAAGCAAGGCCGGACGGTGCCATCGGCTTCCACCACGGTTGAGACCCAGGGCGCGTTGCAGCGCACCGGCGGAAACTCGTTCAAGCCGTAAAAGGCGGCGTAGTAATCGTAGATGCGCCGCAGTTTGTCCGGCGACTCGGCGATGTAGCCGCTGGCGAAATCGGCGGCGTAGTCCTCGATCAGCGCCTCAAGCACGGCCTTGAGGTGGGGCAATTGGGCCTCGGCCAGCCCCACTTCCTCGACCCGGTCCTCCTGCCACAGTTCAGGCCGGTTAAAAGCCTCGCTTGAAACATCGGCGGCCAGAAAGCTGATCTGGTCCAGACCAATGTCGCGGGCGGCATCGACGATGTGGGGCCAGTCCGCGTAATTGAGGCGCTGGATGACGCACCGGCCCGAAATCTCGAAGTCCGGATCAAGCGCTTTCACCGCTCTTACCCCTTCGCGCAACTTTCGATAGGCGTTGGGCACGCGGCGAATGGCGTTGTGGACCGCCTCCGAACCGTCCAAAGAAACGATCACCTCATCGGTCCGGTTGACAACCTGGGCGGCATAACGCTTCAGCAACAGGCCGGTGGACAAAATGGTGATCTTCATGCCCTCGGCCCGCAGCAGGTCGCACAGGCGAAACAGGTTGGGGTTCATCAACGCCTCCCCACCGGACATCACCACCTGCTGCGTGCCCAACTCTCGCAACGAGGCCAACAAACCACGCACGTCGGCCTCGGTCAATTGCTGAAGGTTGCCGTTGCCCCGCCAGATGTCACACATCACGCACTGGCAGTTACAACTGCTGTGCGGCATCAAAATAACGACGGGCAGGGCGTGAATCTTATGGGTTTTCAGGGTCACGTAACGCTTTACAGCGCCAATGCCCAGGGTTCGGGTCATGATCTTCTCATCTCTGGCTAAGAAGCTGTCTGAAAAGTATTTGACAGGGCAGGTGACCGGCACTTTTGCGGTGAAATTCGTGAAATTCGGCCCTATTCTATCCCGGGTTTGAACGTTTTTAAGTGCCGGTCACCTGAAATCCGACTTTTCAGACCGTCTCTAAAGGTCAGCTCGGCGCGGGCCGGCCAGGGCGGTAGTATAATGAGAAACGGTCAAACAGGCAACACCCTCTGCCATCGCCAGGGTATGCCTTCAGGGCAAGCCGGGCATCATTAGCGCATCCTCGGCGCGCAACGCCCGGCTTTGCCCCAGGTAGATGAAAAAGGTCAACCATTGCACGGCTGCGCTGGCGATAATGGCCCCGACCAGCCCGACTTGAGGCAGCAGGATGACGTTCAACAGGAAGTTGATCCCTGCCCCCAGAAAACTGACTTTGATTACTACCGATTCCTGGTTCGCTTTGAACAGGCCATAGATGACCGGCGAGTAAAAATAGACCGGCAGGGCAAACAGCCCGCCAAACACCAGGAAGTGGAACGGCAGTTGGAAATGGTAAAACCGGGTCAGGGCCAGATGGGCCACCGCCAAGGCCGGAACCACTATCACGATCCCCAGGCCGAAAAGGCGCATCGAGATTTTCAAGATGGCCCGATAACTCAGGCGGTAAATGCTCTTGACGAAGGGCAGCAGGGTAAAGGCGGCCAGGGCTTGCAGGTAAATCATAAAATTGATGAAGACCTGGTACTGGCCCACGTCCCGCTCCGACAGGAAGTAATTGACCGCGTACAAATCGATGCGCGATTGCAGCAGACCGCTGAAACCCAGCAGGAAGAAGGGGAAAGCCAGCCGGAAGTAGCCGGGCTGAAACCGGTCCAACCGGACAGTCCTTAGCCCGCTCACCGTTTGCCGGCGGAAGCGCACCAGGAAGACGAGGGCCTTGGCCAGCGTCGTCAGCCCAAACAACCACAGCAGGTGGTCCACGGCCAGCCGTGGCCCCAGGATCGTGATGGCGGCCAGGGGCAGGGCCAGGGCGCTCAGTTCGACCAGGGCCGCAAAGACAAAGGCCCGGTTGTAGAGGATGACCACCTCATACGACTGGTAGAACACCAGACTGAAGCTCCACAGGATCATCAGCAGCGTGCGCTGCCGCGAAAACCCGGCCAGCAGCAGGACCAGGCTCAGAAGCGCAAACAACGCCAGCCGGGTGATGAAGCTCGTCTGCCAGGCGGCGGCGATCCGGGCCGGGTTAAAACTAAACCTGCGCAGCAAATATTCCTTGTTCCCCCAGGAGACGATGTGCGCTCCAAACTGGGCGATAATCAACAGGTTTACAAACTCGCCCCACAATTCCACCGAGGCAAAGCGGATCACCAAAAAAGAGACGACGATGTTAAAGACCGGCAGCAGCAGGCTGTTGACCGAGTTAGCAACAACCGTCAAGGCTCGCTTTCGGTATTTAGCAATCTGCAAAGCGCTGATTGAGCGCATAGCCTTCCTTCTTTGAAAATACCGTTTCGCATTAGCTTATATGTCCAGGTAGTCCCCCGTTTAGGTGTTGTTGGGTCATTGGGGGGCAAGTTGAACCGCCAAGACGCGAAGTGCGCCAAGAAAAAGCAAAAATCAAGCAAAACTTGGCGTTCTTGGCGTCTTGGCGGTGCATCTTTGCCTCGTTTGGAACCACAACCCTTGACGGGGGGACTACCTGGACATGAGCCTTCGCATTACGTCATTCCAGCCCGCGCAGCAAGGCGAGCTCGTTCTGGCGGCGGACCATCCGCCGCAAAATCGCGGCCCAGAGGAGCCAGCTACCATACATCCGGGGATAGGCCAGAAGCGCCAGCCACCGGGCGCTGATGGCCGGATTCTTATAAGGGATGGGAGCCATCAGCAGCCCTAACGCCAGGCCAACCAGGACCCACTCCGACAACGGAAAGCTCGCCGGTGGAGAGCGCTGCACCAAATCATCGAGCAGAACAAAGATGGGAACCAGCAGCAAGACAAATTGATATTCTTCGGCCAGGGGCAACAAAATGATGCTCAACGGAACCAGAGCGGCGAAGAAAAACGGCAACGGCGCCCTCCAGCCGCGCCAGACGGTCAGAGCAATGGCTCCCAAAGCGATCACGGGCGCAACAGCTCTGGCCAGGAAGGGCAAATCCAGCAAAGGATATGGATTCCAGAAAGGATCGAAGCGGGAAAGATGGGTCAGGAAACTAAACGTCGTCTGGTAGGCCGTAGAGGTCATCGCCGGGCCGTTGCTAACTTCGCTCATCGCTTGCAGGTAGGCTCGCCAGGTATCCAACCCAATCCAGGGCAGGCTGATCAAGACGATCCCCAACACCGTTCCAATCCCCCAACCTAATGCCTTCCAGCGACGGCAAACCAACAACAGCAACCACAGCAGGACCCCGCTGGTTTTGAAAACAAAGGCCAACCCCAGCGCCAGACCGACCAGCGCATCGCGTTTGGTGACCAGCCCCCACAGGGCCCCGACATAAAAGGCCAGCATCAAGATGTAGCCTTTGCCAAGCACGAAGTTTTGAAGCAGGGGGGAAAAACCCATAGCCAGGGCGAGCAGCAAGAACCACCGGACGGCTTGAGGCCCATTTCGGTTGAAGCGGTGCAGCGTTATCAACAGCAGTCCCAACGACCCCAGCAGGATGAACAGGTTGAGCCAAATCCAGGTGTCGCGAGCCAATTGCGGGGGTAAATAGGCAAAGGGCAGGGCCATCAAGGCCATCGTCGGCAAGTTGGGCGACAGGACTTCATCGAGGGGCTGTTCGGTGATGGTCCGCACCTGCCCGATAAACCAATCGTTATCGTAGGCCTGCGGACCCAACTCCCCCTGGAGCAGCAAACGGGAGGACGTATACGGCCCGATGAAGCCATACGTCATATGACCCGTGGCCGGAATGACAACCCGGGTTACCAGCAAGATAAAGGCCAGCAAAAATAAACCGGCAGAAGCCAGGAGCCTAAAAGATGGCCGGATTGGAAGGCTGGCTATCACTACGAATGTCCCCCCACCAAACCAACGCCTAAAAACCGGAGGTTTCGGGCCGTTGGTAGGCCACCACCCGGTGCATTGCCCGCAGTTCGAGGGGAAAGCGGTAGAGGCGCAGATGGTAACGCCAGGCAGAAATAGCCCGCAGCACACCCCGCCGGAAGCCGGTCAGTTTCACGTCGGTCGAAGTGGGATAGTAGGCGTTCAAGACCCGCTCAAAATCGTGGATGCGGTCCTGTAAGGTTTGCTTGATCCAGGGCATCGTCGTGCTGCGGCGCTGCGAGAAGTTGAGCCACTCCGGACTGATCCACGCTTCCAGCGTTTCGGGAAAGGCGAAGCCCTCGGCTTTGGCCTGCTCGTAGAGTTCACCGGCCAGCGGCACGGGGCTGTACAGGTACATAATGATCTCGGAGGCGGGGTTGACCTGTTTGACCTTGCGGATGAACTCCATCGTCTCCCGCAGATCGGCCTCCGGGTCGGGAGGGTTGCCCATGACGAAGGAGAACTCCGGCACGATGTCCCACTCGCGCATCAGGCGCGCCATCTCCAGGGTCTTGGCCGGGGTCATCTTGCCCCCCTTGTCCATTCGCTTCAGCGTTTCTTCCGAACCGGACTCCGCCCCCAGGAAAACCATCCGCAACCCCGAATCCCGCATCAACCGCCAGGTGCGGCTGGAGTACTTGAACATCGTATCGATGCGGCCCTCGCCCCACCAGGCCATCTGCAAGGGCATAATCCGCTCGGAGAAGGCGGCCACCCGCGATTCCTGGGTGAAGAAGTTGTTGTCGTAGAATTCGACCGCGTTGACCCCCCAGCGGTGGTGGTAGCTTTCGACCACCCCGGCCACCTGCCCGGCCGTTTGCGGCAGCCAGCGGCCGTTGACCATATTGACCACGGCGCAGAAATTGCAGAAGAAGGGGCATCCATAGGACGAATGGTAGCCCAGCGTGCGCGAACCGAGGAAGGTGTGTCGCAGGTAACGCTCCACCGGCACCCGGTCGAAATTCATCGGCGGCAATTGGGCCGGGTGCGGGATGGGCGCTTCGATGTTGGTGGCCGGCTGGCCCGCCGGGTCCCGGTAAGCCAGGCCAGGCACGGTTTCGAGACTCGTCCCCCCGCCGCTCAACGCCTCGACAAGCCGGGGAAAGACCATTTCCCCGTGCCCGCGAACGACGTAATCCACAAACTCAGAACGGAGGCAGGCCTCCCAATGCAGGCTGGGGAAGTAGCCGCCCCAGACGATGGGCAGTTGCGGGTGGCGGCGCTTCAACTCGCGGCAGAGCGGGACGGCCTGCTCCAACTGGGGGCCGGGCATCACCGTCACCGCCAGAACGGGCGGCGCCTCGCTCTCCTGAATCAAGGCGTCGAGGCGAGCCAGCGGGTCAGGCTCCAGGTTGCCATCCACGATGCGATACTCGTGCTCGCCTTCCAGAACAGCCCCAACCGCCAGCAGCGACAGGGGCAGAATCGGTTTGCGATTAGATGAGGATTGGGGATTGTAAAAGATGATCATTTTCTGGCACTCACAGCATACGCAGTTAAGATTTCGTTGATCAGGTTCTTTTGGGCCACCGTCCGGACCTGGTAACCGCCGGCCCACAACATATCCATCATCTCCTCGCCATCGCCATCGGAGGAGAGGACGATCAGCGCCTGGCCGTCCGTTTTCAAGACGCCGCCCAGGCCGGCCACGAAGCGCTCGAAAACGTCGCTGCCCCGCCAGGCGTGATCCAGGTTGGTGCGGGGCTGGCCCCGGTGGAAGGGGGGGTTGAACAGGATCAGGTCGAACTGCTGGCCGGCCACCGGCCCGAACAGATCCCCCTGGTGCACGCAAATTCTGTCTTCGAGGCGATTGAGCAGGGCGTTGAGCCTGGCGCAGCGGACCGCCTCGGGGTTAATGTCGACGGCGGTCACCTGCGCTCCCCGCCGGGCGGCGAAAATCGCGCCCACCCCGGAGCCGGTGCCCAGGTCCAGAACGGACAGCGGACCCTCAGCGCCATTGGCGGGGAGCGGCATCTTCAACAACACGCCGGCCATAAACTCCCCTGTGCGCAACAGGACGGGGTTGAACACGTCGGGCAGGACGATCAAAGGCACGCCGTCGATCTCCTCCAGGACGAGGCGTCCGTAGCGGCGGCTCAGGACGCGGTAGCGCAAGGCCAGCCAGCGGCGCACCACAGCTCCGGTCAGGCTCTGAATCCAGGTTAACATTTCATTTCCGGTGGTAAAGGTAGATCGGGTCATCTTCTCTGGAAGTTCCCTCAGCGCCGGCTGAAGGCAATGATGTAATGGTCGCCCCAGCCCCGGCTGAGGCGGGCCGTTGCCTGCTCCAACCGGTGCAGCCAGGCGAACAGGCCGGGCCAGCGATTGACAAAGCCGTCCAGATAGCTGGGCGGCAGCCACAACTCCAGGCTTTCGGTGCACAGGTGCTCGAACCAGGGCTTGAAATCGGACCGCAGCCGTCCGGCGGACGGATACCAGATCGGGATCACCGCCCCGCCCAGGGTGGCCGGCGCGGGCTGCCCGAAGCGGCGGAAGGCCTGCCTGGGCCGGCCGTGGACCAGATACCAGACGATCTCCCAGGGGCAGAAGGGCCCCATCGGCACCAGGACCAGCCTGCCGCCCGGCCTGACGATCTCCGCCAGGGCCTGGGCCAGGGGCCGCCAGTCGCCGATGGTGTTCAGGCCGCCAAAGTTGGAGTAAGCGCCGTCGAATTGCTGGCCGGCCAAGAAGCCGCCCATCACCTGTTGCAGCGAAACCTGCTGGACCGACACCTTACCGTCCAGCCTGGCCCTTTCAACTTTGGCGGCGGCGATGCGAGCCATCCCGGCCGAACCGTCGGTGGCGGCCACCTGCACGCCGCGCCCGGCCAGCCAGACGGCATCCTCGCCGGTGCCGCAGGCCAGTTCCAGCACGCGCTGGCCGGGGGCAAAACTCCGGGCCAGGTGCTGCCAGACGCGCGGCCTGAGCATCCGGCCCAGGAT
>JBHHXL010000225.1:0-7743 GCA_046757065.1 Anaerolineae bacterium | reverse complement strand
CTTTTTGGATACTTTCGCGGTCCTTCGGGGTCGACGGCGGCCCGTTTCTCTTCGCTGATCGCGCCGATTTCCCTGAAATTGGCCCGGGCCTCGTCCAGGCTGACCGGATTGCCGCCGACCCGTTCGCCCGGCATCGCCTCCTGAACCGGATCGCTGACCCAGCCGCAGACAGGGCAGACCGCCCAGTCGCCCCGGACGGGGAGGGTGCGGTAATCGCAAGCAGGGCAGGCAAACCAATCCGGCAGATCGCCCACCACCTCGTCCACCTCCAGCTCCATCCACCGGCGCAGATAATCGGCCAGGTAGTCGTTGGTCGCGCCCCGGAAAGGCTCACTCATACGGTCGATGAGGATGGGCCGGTAGATTTCCCGGCCGGGCTGCAAATCGGGCGGCGGGGCGTGTGTTTCCCACTGGATGATGGCGGTGATGTTCAGCTTCTCCCGCAGGCTTGGTTTGAGCGGCTCATTGAAAAAGCGTTGGATGATTTCGGTCGCTTCTTCCCGCGTCAAATGTTTGAGCTCGTGCCAGGCGATCTTTTCCAGGGCCTCTTCACGGTTCATCCTTCACCCTTCATTCTTCATCCTTCATCACTTTACATCCCTGCCACCCGTTGCCACACCCCCTGCGCCAGTTCCCCGGCTCTGGCGGCAATGGCCTCCTCATCGAGAGTCAGGAGCTGGCGGTCGGCCATCAGCATCCGCCCGCCGCAGATGGTATGGGTGACGTGGCTGCCATCCATCCCGAAGATGATCTGCCAGGGATAATTGCCGCCGGTCAGGGGGGTGTAGGGCGCGTAGTCCAGCAGAATGATGTCGGCGAACGCGCCGGGGACCAGTTGGCCGACCGGCTTTTCGAAAAACAGGCCGGCGATGCGGGCGTTGTTGGCGAAGGCCAGGGTCATGACCTGATCGCCGCCCATCACCCGTGGGTCGCCGCTGGCCGATTTGTGCAGCAGGTAGGCGGCGTGCATTTCGGTGAACATGTTGTTGGAGAAGCCGTCGTTGCCCAGGCCAACGACCAGCTCCCGGTCGAGCATATCCAGGACCGGGGCAACGCCGACGGCGTTGTTCATATTGCTGCGCGGCTGGTGGCTGACGTTCGTCTGCGCGGTTTTGAGGGCGCCGATCTCCGCTGGATTGACGTGAACGCAGTGGGCCGCCAACGTGCGCGGGCCGAGGACGCCCTGTTGTTCCAGCCGTTCGACCACGCGCCGGTTGTAGTGAGCCTGGCTGTGGTCCTGGTCGGCCCGGTCTTCGGCCACGTGGATGTGGAAGCCCGCCTCCAGGCCGTCGATGGCCGCCAGGCATTGCTCAAGCGTGTCGTTATCGACGGTGAAGGCGGCGTGCAGGCCAAAGGCCGCGCCCAACTTGCGGCCGTCCGCATCCTGGCTGGCCCGCAGACCCGCCACCTTTTTGATCCAGCGCACGTTCTCGGCGATGCCGGCCCTGGCCCCCGCCTTGCCGTTGCGGTCGGTCACCTCGTAGCACAGCGAGGCTCGCAAACCGGCCTGGGTTACCGCCTGGCCGATGGCGTCCAGCGAGCCGTCGATGGCGTTGGGGCTGGCGTGATGGTCCACCAGCGTGGTCGTGCCGTGCCGCACGGCGTCGACCAGGGCCACCAGGGCGCTGTACTTGCAGTCCTCTAAAGTAAGCGCGCGGTCCACCTTCCACCACAACTTTTCCAGAACCTCGATGAAGTTTTTGGGCGGTTCGCCGGGAACCGCCATCCCCCGGGCAAACGCGCCGTAGAAGTGGGTGTGGGCGCAAATGTTGCCCGGCATAATAATCTTGCCCCCGGCATCCAGCCGGTCCGCGTCGGGATATTGCCGGACCAGTTCGGCGCTGGGGCCGACGGCCACGATGTTATCATCCTCGTAATAGACCGCGCCATCGTCGATGACCGGGCCGGGCGGGTCCTGGCCGAAGGTCAAGACGGTTCCGTTCGTGATCAACATCTGGACGTCTCCTCTGAGCATACCCCTCCCCTAGCTCCCATAGGCTCAAACCCTTAAGTTCGCGCCTATGCCCCTGGCCCCTCCCCGCTGGCGGGGAGGGGTTGCGCGCAAGCGGGGGTGAAATTATCGCGCTTCGCGTCGTTGTTGTCCCGCAGGGGCTGCCGACTCCAATGAAAACAGAATTGGCGAGAAGTGCGACCCGCCTATGGCTTGCAGCCCCCATTGTAGCCCTCGTTAAGAAGCACGTCAAGGGGAGTCGTCCCGATTTTTCGTCTCGGTGTTTTTATTGTACCATTCTTTACGCGTGTCAAAATCTATCAAAACAGGTGCAAGCGATGTTTAATGATTTGGCGGAGCAGTTGAACGCCTCCCCGGAGCAGGCCGAGAATTTTTATGTGATGGTTAAAAACACTGTTGGTGAAGATATTGCGGTTGAGCGAGTTGCGGCCGAGGTGACGGCGCTGAACCAGGACGGTCACCTGGTTACCGTTGGGCGCGTCGCAGAGCGTCTGGGGGCGGTCCTGGTCCCCGTGCCAAGCCGGGAGGAACGCGAGCGGGCCAGAGCCGGGCGCAAAAAGCCTGCCGGTCGCGCCGGCGCTAAACGGTCCTCGAGGGCCACGACCGGCAAGAAGGCGACCGGTTCGCGGCGTACCAAGAAGCAAATTACGATGGAGCGCATCGCCGAGGTCCTGCAGGCCAATCGAAAGCAGGCTGTGGCCGCCGGCCTTGAGGCCTCCGAATGGAGCGCCGAGGATTTTGTTAAGGAGGTGCGGCGGGGGGTTTCGAGGAAAGTGGGCAAGGAAGCCAATATTTTGAAGGTGATGGAGGATTTACACCGGCAGAACCTGGTGCTGGCGCCGCATCTGGTGGCCGACCAGGTGCGCCAGGAGTTCGATCCAACGCTTTAGGGGAATGAAAACCTACGACATTGCCGTTATCGAGGGCGATGGCATCGGCCCGGAAATCATAAACGCGGCGCAACAGGTGCTTGCAGCCGTGGCCGATGACTTTGCCCTGAATATGACCGCCTACGAGGCCGGCGCGGCCTGCTATGAACGCTACGGCCTCAATATGCCCCCCGAAACGATGGCCGCCTGCCGCGCTGCCGACGCCATTTTTAAGGGCCCGACCGGCTTGCCCAACGTGCGTCTGCCGGACGGAACCGAGGCCGGGGTGTTGGGCGGCGTATTGCGCAACGGCCTTGATCTATACGTGAACCTGCGACCGATCAGGCTCTACCCCAATGTGCCTACCGCTCTGGCCGGACGCCGGGCCGGAGACATCGACTGGGTGATGGTCCGCGAGAACACGGAAGGATTGTACGCCAGCCGTGGCCGGGGGATCATCGCCACCAACGGCGAGGTGGCTCTGGACACGCTGCTGGTTACCCGCCTGGGGACGGAGCGCATCGTTCGCTTTGCCTTCGAGGAAGCGACTCGCCGCAACCGCAAGAAACGCGTGTGTTGCGTAGACAAAAGCAATGTGCTGCGCAGCATGGCCTATTTCCGCCAGATTTTTGATGAGGTGGCGGCGGACTATCCTGGTATCGAGCGAGATTACCTGTATGTCGATGCGGCGGCCCAGGCTTTGATCCTGGAACCCGACCGCTTCGATGTCATCGTCACCGAGAACCTCTTCGGCGATATTTTGAGCGACCTGGGCGGGGCGACGGTCGGCGGCATCGGGCTATGCGCCGGGGCAAACCTGGGGGATGAGCACGCCTACTTCGAACCGATTCACGGCTCCGCGCCGGCCATTGCCGGGACCGGTCGAGCCAATCCGCTGGCGGCCATCCTGGCCGGGCGGCTGATGCTGGACTGGTTGGGCCAGGCGCAGGCGGCCCGACGAATCGAAGCGGCGGTTGAAGGGGCGTTTACCGAGCGGGCGATCCGCCTCCGCGCGGATGGCTCCGCCGAAGCGGGAACGTCCGCTGTGTTGGCAGCGATCCTGGCGCGACTGTAATGCAATCTCATCACCAGACGGCCCCGGTTTCTTTGAGGAGCCAGTTGCGGTCGAGGTGCAGACCTGCTTCCTTGAGGGTCACGTACAAACGGCCGGCGGCGGATTCTTGTTCGAAAAGCTCGCTGATTTCGAGCGCCTGCTCGAAGCGGTCGCCGCTGGTAGCGATAAAGGTGATCCGCCGCCAGCGATGGGCGATGATGGGCGGAATCTTGTGCCTGAGCTGGCCCAGTTGAAGCTTGTAATACCAGCGGTGCGCGTGGGGGTGGTCCGGTTGGTCGGGCCGCAAATCGAGCCGGGTGACCAGCTCGTGGCCTTCGATGGGGGCGTAGTAGTGGATGGCCCATTTGTCGCTGTCAAAGTGACGGGTGAAGTAAAAAGCCAGGTAGTCGAAGTGGGGGGAGCCCTCGGGGGCGTGCTTGACCGGTAGCCGGTACCAGCCTTCGCTTTCCACGCTGGCCCAATCCCGGCGGCTATTCATAACGGCTACCAACACCCTGTCGTCGGGGTACATAGCGGCTCCTGGTGTTGCTGCTTCGGGTGGTTTGTCCTTTTACCAGAATAAACGCAGGAATGTTGATATTTAGCGCATGACAAAGGATGAAGGATGAAGGATGAAATCGATTTTGGGTAACTATTCAGGCTATAGGTGACCGGCACTTATAAAGGCCACTTTTTGCGGCAAAACTGTCAAGATTATGGGCGAATCTTACCCTTGAAGCGCCCAATCCCTACGGGAGTGCCGGTCGCCTGTTTTTGCCAGGCGGCTGAATAGTCGCGATTTTGGAATGGAAGCTGCCAGTCAATACAACTTCATCCTTCATCCTTCATCCTTCTGCCTTCTGTCTTCTTCTTTTGCTCAAACCCTTTAGCTTCGCGGACAATGTAGAGAGGACGCCCCTTCACCTCGTCATAGATGCGCCCCAGGTATTCGCCGATGATGCCCAGCGAAATGAGCTGCACCCCACCCAGAAACAGGACGGCCACCAGGGTGCTGGCCTGGCCGAAAAATGCCTGGTTGCCGAATAGCCGCATCAGGCTGACGACTACAACGGCCACCGCGCTAAAGCCGGCAATGACAAACCCAAAAACCGTCGCCAATTGCAAGGGGAAGTAGCTGAAACCGGTGACCGCGTCCAGGGCAAATTTGAGCATTTTGCGAAAAGGGTAGTGCGTTTCACCGGCGTAGCGGGCTTCGCGCACGTACTCCACCCCTGTCTGGCGGAAGCCGACCCAACTCGTCATCCCCCGGATAAAGCGATGCCGCTCCTGCATCGTTTTCATTGCTTCGACCACCTTGCGATCCATTAGCCGGAAATCGCCGGTATCCATTGGGATTTCCACCTCGGTCAGGCGGCGGATGATCCGGTAAAAAAGGGTGGCCGTGAACTTCTTGAACCAGCTTTCCCCCTTGCGCTGGGCGCGTACGGCGTAGACCACCTCGTGGCCTGCGCGCCATTGGTTGATCATCTCCAAGATGACTTCCGGCGGGTCCTGCAAATCGGCGTCGATCAAAACCACGGCATCGCCCTGGGCATAGTCCATCCCGGCCGTGACGGCGATCTGGTGCGAGAAATTGCGGGCGAAGTCAATGAAGCGGACGCGGGGGTCGGCGGCGTGCAGTTGGCGCATAATCTCCCCCGTTTGATCGCGGCTGCCGTCGTTGACCAGGATCAGTTCCCACGATTCGCCGGTCTGGTCCATCACCTCGCGGATGCGGCGGTATAACTCGTGTAAAACATTTTGCTCATTGTAGCAGGGCGCTATAATCGAATAACGGACGTGATCGGTCAAGGTTACTTTCTCCTAATGGATTCTCATCTATAATAGAGTTGTTCCTGAATAAACGGCGTTGAAGTGACCGGCACTTTTGGGGACGTTTCCAGCCTCATTATGAAGAAAAAGAGCCTCTTTAACGAATGTTCAAGTGCCGGTCACTTGCTATTGCTTAAAAGGGAACAACTCTAATAGGTGTGAGCAATAGGCCAGTATTACACAGTAGCCAGAACAGGATACACGATTTTAGAGAGCTTGGCAAAGGTTCCTTAACCAGGGGCGCAGTTTGCATAATATCAGATTATGTTACATAATGTACAGGAGCCGTGTAGGCGCTCTGCGAGCCTGGGAAGGTGGGCACTATGAGCCGAGGACAAATTGTCATATTGTTAGGCCTGACGTTGGTAGTTTGCGCCGCGTTTGTGGTTTTGGGGGCGCTGTTACTCTTACCCGGGATTTTGCCAACAGGGGTATCGCCGGGAGAAGGAGTTATTGCATCGGGGGATGGAGAGGGGGCGGCGGCGGGCGAGTTTTCGAGCGCTGAACCTCCGGCGGCCAGCACCCCCACCGCCACCCCGTTCCCCACCTCCACACCCACCGAGACTCCACTCCCTGAACCCACCGCCACCGCCACCCTGGTGGTCATCACCACCCCGACGGCTACCAAAGAGCCGACCCAGCCTTTCTCCTTTCAGCCAGGGGGACAACCAACCGCCACGGCGACGCCCGTCGTATCGTCCGGGGGGGGATCGTCCGGCGGCGGAGGGACATCGACCGGCGGCGGCGGTAGCTCGGTCGCGACGTCCACACCGACGCCCGGCTCTCGCTTTCCGCTTCAAGTGGTGGAGGGGCCCTTAACCTACAGCACCGAGAATCACATCTTTGTGGTCTATTTTGCCATCACCGATGCGGGCAACAACCCGTTACCGGGCTATCGCGTTGTCGGTCAATTCCGGCCGGGGGGATTTTATCTGGAGAGCGTGGAGAGTTGTGGCGAGTTTTGCGTGGCCAGCGGTCCTGCCGAAACCTGTGTCCCTATCAATGATGATGACAACAATGATGAAGACAAGTGTGAAGTTATCAAGTTTAGCATCCAACAGGGCAACGTCGTTTTTGAAGCGCCGTTTTATGTGACCGGAACCTGGACACTGTACGTCGTTGATCGCCTGGGCGCTCGTGTGTCGGACGACCTGGTGTTCAACACGAACCAGGCCGACGACCAGCGCCAGTGGTTCTATGTAAAGCTGATACGTTAGTTCTCTGCTATCTGGTTTGACGAATCGGTTTCCCTTGGCTACAATAGGCAAGTTGTTCAAGATCGAGATACCGCTATATTGAATGAGGAACGATTAAACATGGCAGAAATTGAACTTGTAGCCGAGTTACGACAGATCATCGGTAAAAAGGTAAAGGGACTGCGCGCCGAAGGGTGGGTGCCTGCCGTGCTGTACGGCAGTTCTATCGATGCGCAGAGCATTCAGGCCGAGGCCAAAGCCCTGCGGCGAGTCTTGCAACAGGCAGGGCTTTACCATCTCATCTCATTGAAGGTGGGCAAAAAGAAGCCGGTAATGGTTCTGGCCCGAAATATCCAGCGTTCGCCGGTAAAGCACGAACTGCTCCACGTCGATTTTCAACAGGTCGTTATGACGGAGAAGATCGCGACGGAAGTGCCGTTGCATCTCGCCGGCGAGGCCCCGGCGGTCAAGGAACTTGGGGGGATTTTGGTGCAGGGGTTGGATGCCTTGCAAATCGAATGTCTGCCGAGCGACCTTCCGCCCGCGATTGAAGTTGACATTAGCCGTCTGGCCGAGTACAACGCCGCGATCAGTGTCGGAGACCTGTCACTGCCGGAGGCGATCACTATCCTTTCAGACCCCGACTCTCTGATCGCCAAGATCGAGGCCCCGCGCCTGGTCGAGGAGATTGAGGAACTTGAGGAACCTGCTGAGGCCGAGGAGGCCGAGCCGGAGGTGATCGGCGAGGCTGGCCAGGAAGAGGCCGGGCAAGGAGCATAAGGGCCTCCTGTTCAGGGTAGAAAAGATGGCTCATGTTCA
>JBHHXL010000224.1:0-7743 GCA_046757065.1 Anaerolineae bacterium | reverse complement strand
CAACCAATACCCAATCAACCAATTTCTCTTACCTCCCCTGCCAGTCCGCCCGGCGCTTTTCGATGAAGGCTTTCATCCCCTCTTTCTGATCCTCCGTGCCGAAGAGCATCGCGAACAGGCGGCGCTCCACGTAGACGCCCTCTTGCAGGGTCGTCTCGAAGGCTTTGTTGACCGCCTCCTTGGCGATGCGCACCGCCACCGGCGCTCGTTCGGCGATTTGCTGGGCCAGGCGGATCGCTTCCTCCAGATAGCGTTCCACCGGGACGACACGGTTGACCAGGCCGTGGGCCAGGGCCTCCTGGGCGCTCAGTTTGCGGTCGTTCAGGACCATCTCCATCGCGATCGCCTTGCCCACCGCCCGCGTCAGGCGTTGGGTGCCGCCGGCGCCGGGCATTACCCCCAGGTTGATCTCCGGCTGGCCGAATTGGGCCGTTTCGCTGGCGACGATCATATCGCAGGCCATGGCCATTTCGCAGCCGCCGCCCAGGGCCCAACCGCTGACGGCGGCGATGATGGGCTTGCCGATCAGGGTCATGCGGTCCCAGGCCTCGATAAAGCCGCCGGTCAGCATATCCGGGATGGTGGCCCCGGCCATAACCTTGATGTCGGCTCCGGCGGCAAAGGCTTTTTCGTTGCCGGTCAGGACGATAGCCCCGATGTTTTCATCCTGCTCAAACCTCTCCATAGCCTCGATCAGTTCCGCCATCAGGGTGGGGTTGAGGGCGTTCAGGGCTTTGGGGCGGTTCAGTTGCACGACCCCGACGCGGCCATCCACGCGCACCAGGATGTTTTCATAGTTGGACATAGTCAAACTCCTTTGTTTGAGGTTGGTGGATTGGTAGAATGTACCATGAATAGGCCAGCATCGCAACCCGCTACACGCCCAAATCTACGCTGCCAGTAGCCCAATCCTCCGATTTAAGGTATAATTATAGGGTACACGGCGCTGTGCCTGGCCCTCTGGGCGCAGGCTTCTTTTTTGCATCTTTTTCCAAATTGAAACCATTTTCTAATCTCTGATGGCTGATGACTGACCTGGCTACCCTACGCTTTGGTTTGTTGACTGAAATAGCTCACGGATTCTCACAGATTTCACGGATTTTTCTTTATTTTTTGATATAATCCGTGTTCATCTGTGAGCCATTTCTAAAACTGTAAGGTGGCTAGATGACTGACCACTGATGATGGAGACCGCAATGGACATCGGCAAAGTAAAAGCAGTTGACATCGATCAAGAAATGCGGGCGGCCTACCTCGATTACGCCATGAGCGTCATCGTCTCGCGCGCCCTGCCCGACGCCAGGGACGGCTTAAAGCCCGTTCACCGGCGCATCCTGTACGCTATGCACGACATGGGCCTGCGCTCGGACCGGCCCTACCGCAAGAGCGCCCGCATCGTGGGGGAGGTGCTGGGCAAATACCACCCTCACAGCGACGCGGCGGTCTACGACGCGATGGCCCGTATGGCCCAGGATTTTTCGATGCGGGAGGAGTTGGTCGATGGCCAGGGCAATTTCGGCTCGATTGACGGCGATAGCCCGGCGGCGATGCGCTACACCGAAGCCCGCCTGACCCCCATCGCCCAGGAGCTGCTGGCCGATATTAACAAGGATACGGTCGATTGGACCGACAACTTCGATGCCAGCCTGCAAGAGCCGACCGTCTTGCCCGCCCGCCTGCCCAACCTGCTGCTGAACGGCACTAGCGGCATTGCCGTGGGTATGGCGACCAACATCCCACCCCACAACCTGAGCGAGCTGTGCGACGCCATCAGCTACCTGATCGACCGCTACGACGAGATCGACGAGGTTACCGTTGACGAACTGATGAACTTCATCAAAGGCCCGGATTTCCCAACCGGGGCGACCATCATCGGGCAGGAGGGGTTGAGCAACGCCTACGCCACCGGCCGCGGGCGGGTGACGATGCGCGCCGTGGCCGAAATCGAGGAGGTCAGGGGCAACCGGCACCGGATCATCGTCACCGAGATCCCCTTCCAGATTAACAAAGCCAGCCTGGTTGAGCGCATCGCCGACCTGGCGCGCAAGGGTCGCCTGAAGGATATCGCCGACCTGCGGGACGAGTCGGACCGGCGCGGGCTGCGGGTCGTGATCGAACTCAAGCGCGGCGCGCAGCCCCGCCAGGTCTTGAACCAACTGTACAAGTTCACCCCGCTGCAAAGCACCTTTGGCATCAACATGCTGGCTCTGCTCGACGGCGAGCCACGGTTGCTGCCGCTGAAGATGGCCTTGCGGGCTTACATCCGGCACCGGCGCGAGGTCATCGTCCGCCGCACTGACTTTGATCTCAAAAAGGCGCAACGTCGGGCTCACGTTCTGGAGGGGTTGCGAATCGCGCTGGCTAACATCGACGCGGTCATCGAGACCATTCGCCACAGCCGCGACACGGCGCAGGCCCGCCTTCGGCTGATGGACCGGTTCAACCTGACTGAGGTCCAGGCCCAGGCCATCCTCGACATCACCCTCAGCCGCCTGGCTGCCCTGGAGCGCCAGAAAATCGAGGATGAATACCAGGAGGTGCTAAAAACGATTGCCTACCTGGAAGACCTGCTGGCTAATCCGCAAAAAATTCTGGCCCTGATCCAGGAAGATGTGGTCGAGCTGAAGGAGAAGTACGGGGGCGAGCGCCGCACCCGCATCCTGGCCGACGCCACCGGAGAGTTCCGCGAAGAAGACCTGGTCAAGGACGAGGAGGTCTTGATCTTTCTGACCCGGCGGGGCTACATCAAACGGATGCCCAGCAAGTCCTACCGCACCCAGGGCCGGGGCGGACGCGGGATCACGGGCATAACCACCCGCGACGAGGACGCGGTCGAATTTCTTTTCGCCGCCAGCACGCTGGACACCATCTTGTATTTTAGCGACAAAGGCAAGGTCTACTCCGAGCGCACCTTCGCCATCCCCGACGCGGGGCGCACCTCCAAAGGGGTGCCGCTGGTCAACCTGATCAACATCAGCCCCGGCGAGAAGATCACGGCCACGGTGGTCGTGCCCTCGTTTGAGCAGGCCGAATATCTGGTGATGACCACCTGCAAGGGCCGGATCAAACGCAATTCGCTGGACCAGTTTGCCTCGGTGCGACCCAGCGGCCTGATCGCCATTAACCTGGACGACGACGATGAGCTAGGCTGGGTCAAGCTGACCCACGGCGATGACGAACTGATCATCGCCACCGAGCAGGGCCAGGCCATTCGCTTTTCCGAAAACGACGTGCGCCCGATGGGGCGCGCCGCGGCCGGGGTGATGGCCATCCGGCTGACCAGGGGAGATCGCGTGGCGGGGATGGATGTCGTTGACCCGGACAAGCAGCTTCTGGTGGTCACGGCCAAGGGCTTTGCCAAACGGACGCCGCTCAACCAGTTTTCGAGGCAGCAGCGTTACGGCAGCGGGGTGCGGGCCATCAGCAGAAACATCGACGTCACCGGGCCTATTGTTGGCCTGCGGGTGGTGGCTCTCTCTGAGGACGTGACCATTGTCTCCGCCGAGGGATTGATTTTGCGGGCCAAAATCAAAGACATCTCGCAGCAGGGCCGCCCGGCGCGGGGGGTGTCGTTGATGCGCCTGCGGCCGGGGGACCGGGTGGTTTCCGTGGCCTTGCTTGCCCCCCGCTCCAAAAGAAGGATAAAGGATGAAGGATGAACGCTCTGCAACCTATTTCATCCTTCATCCCTCCGCCTTCATCCTTCCTTCTTCCCCCTCGCTACGTGACAAGCTCCACCTGTAACGCCTCCAGCACGGCCTGAATGGGGTTGATCAGCGTGCTCACGTCCGAGCCGGCGTAGAGCAGGCCGACCACGTTGTTATCCATATCCAGCACCGCCGAGCCCGAATCGCCGGGGGCGCTCATGGCGCTGGCCATCAACTGGCCGCTGAATTGGGCCGCGCGCCCGTTGTAAACGACCGAGGTCGAGACATCGATCTGCACGATCCGGCCCTCGGTGTGGCCGGTGGTGCGCCCGCTTTTCTGGACCGGATCGCCCAACGTCGCCTGGGCCACGCCTCGCGGGCGGCCAATCTCCAAAATCTCGGGGGTGATGCTGCCGGCATCCAGCGGGACAGCCAGGGCAGCATCGACGTGGTTGATGCCGTCGGTTTCCTGGTAGGCCAGCAGGCGGTGGCGGGAGCCGAGGAGCCGGGCTATGACGTTCAGCACTTTCCCCAGTCCGGTGGCAACATCGCACTGGGGTTCCTCGCCCCCAAAATCGAGCGGGATGTAATCGGCCAGGGTCGCCACCTGTTCGGCGGGCGTGCCTCCATCGAGGCGGCCCGGTTGCAAAATGGGGTCGCCCGATTTGCCGTGGTTGACGTCGGCCAGGACGTGGTTATTGCTCAGGATGTAGACCTGCCGGCCCCGGCGCACCAGGCAGCCGAACGTTCCGGCGGTAACGTCTCGATGCCCAATCGAAGCGCCGGGGGAGATGGTGGGCCGGTACCGCTCCCGGAAACCTTTGCCAATCGCCGGGATCGCTTGCCAGGCCCGGAACACGCCCGTTTCAACGACGTCGGTCAGGACGCCGTCGATTTGCTTGGGAACCAGATCGCTCTCGGCGAGTTGGGCCAGCGGCAACTTTCTGGCCACATTGACCACCACCGCCAGATCGTCCGTGGGGCCTGAGGCGGTCACCTTGTAGCCAACCCCAACGCCAACAACATTGCGGCGTTTGATCAGATGCCCCAAATTGTCTTGCTTGACGGTCCTGGCGAGACCCATTTCGACGGCCATGATTCTTCCCTCTCGCTTCTAATATGGCCGGATGTCACCCACTTCGTTGACATCCACCTCGACGCCATCCAATTCCTCAGGGATTACGTCCTCCTCGGCCAACTGTGCCAGGGGAACCTTGCGGCGCACGTTGACCACCAGGCCAATATCATCGGTCAGTTGGCCTTGCCGCCAGATATAGCCGACGCCGACGCCGACCACGTTGGCCTTTTTGAATAAGTCGGCTTCATGACGGGTCTTTATTGATTTGACCCGTTCGATAGCCTGTTGGATGTCCATCACACCATCCCTCGCCGGACCGGCCAGCAACTCCGATTTGGGTGTGTTTCATCTGAGTTGAAATTTTGTGGCAAACGCACGCTTCGCGCTATGCGTTTGCGGTGGCGTAGAAGCGGCATAGCGCGAAGCGTGCCAGGGCCAGAAGCAAAGAGCAGTGCGCCAGAGGATCACACTGCTCCGAAAATCCGCAACAAAGCGATGAACGAGTAGAGCTAAATGGGCGTCAGGGCGCTTTTCAGGCTTTCCAGGTCGGAGAACTGTCCATCTTTCTGAGAGACGACGGTTGTTGAAACGTTCATGAAGGGCACTTTTTCGCGCCGCCCACTTTTTCCGCCGCGCGTCACGTAGCCGGCTTCACGGTCGTGGATGGGATAGAAGTAGATCATCGCCTGATCGAGTCGTTCCTTGATATGGCGATTTAATTCGGTGGCTTTGGCCGACACCGTGATGATCACGAACTGGCATTCTTCGGGGTGGCCGACAAAATCGTCCATCGTGCCCAACTCGTCGATGGCGCTGGTCAGAATGAGGGCCACAGCCCGCAACACATCGTCCCGGGCCACAAACCCATAAATCTCGTTGAAAGTATCCAGGCCGTGAATGATGACCGAGATGGTAGCCCAGCCGTCGCGCTCCATCATCAAGCCCAGCCGGTCCGCGGTCGGGGTTTCGCCCGGCAAACCGGTCACCGGATTGTTCTGGCTGCCGGCTCTGCGCAAGGCGTTGCGCACGCGCAGGCGCAGCTCTTGAACATCAAAAGGCTTGGTGATATAGTCGATGGCCCCCAGCTTGAGGCCGGCGATACGATCATCCCGCTCGCGCCGTTCGGTGACGAATATGACTGGCAGGCGGCTGGTGCGAATGTCTTCTTGCAAACGCTGGCCTACCTCAAAGCCATCGATGTCGGGCAGGCGCACATCGAGCAGGATTAGATCGGGCGGCTCGTCCTGACAGAGTTCCAGGGCTTCTTCGCCGCTTTCGGCGGTAACGATGGCATACCCCTGCGCCTCGAAGTAGACACGAAGCATTTCAGAGGTATCAGGATCGTCTTCGACTATCAGTAGCGTGTGTTTCATTCAGGTCGCGCATATGGCCAGGCCGGACCTCGTTCCAAAGGAGGGAACCTGGCTTCTAATTGAGTGGTTCTTTGTAAATGGCGAACCGGCAATCGGCATCGCCCTGGGCCACACAGGAGAATTCTTCAATACGAAAGTCTTTGCCGCCGCTGACCCAACGGAGACCTTCTTGCAAAATGCCGACCGCGGCGAAACAAAGGGTGCGGTCGCTTTGTCGATCCCAGCAGACCGGGCATTTGCGGATAATGTAAACAAAACGGTCTTCTTCTTCCTGCACTTCGCTGGATTGGTCGCTAAATTTTGAAAAAGTTTCGGCCATAGCCCGCAGACCGACTCGCAGCTTCGTCCCCAACGGCACAACCTTAAAGGCCAATTCGCTGACGCCGATAACGGCCCCAAATTCACTCAGCCCTTGGGCAAACGAGGCGCGTCCGGCCCGCAGTGCCAGGCCACGCCCTCCCCGCGGCCCGTACATATCTTCGATGGCCTGGTTAATGGCGCTAAAATCGGAGAAATCGAATTGGCGATCCAGGTTGTTGGGTGGGTAATTATCGATCAATTCGGGCAGTTTAGCCAGGTTGAGGACGGCATTGATACCACCTTTGCCCATGACCTCTTCCATAGCTTGAAGGTAAATGCGCCCGATTTTATTCGGATAATATAACCCACTCTTACCTGCCACGATGGTTAACCTCCTGGCCTTAGTTGAAGCGACGCATTAACGGCTATGCCGGCCACCAGAGACAACGTAGATGATGCCCTCTGACGATTAAAGTATACCCCAGCCAACTGTAAACTGTCAACTGAACTTGGAATTGTCTCTACAGATTCAGAGGTCTGGCATACTGGTATTATGTCATGTCTTGCCCGGAGAGTCAAGCAGCTCGGCTTTTAACAGGGAGGTATAGAAACCAAAAAGGGAGGTGAAACCTCCCTTTTTGGTTTCTATACTGCCGGGCGCGTAGCGACAAGCGCCATCATCCCTCAAGCGAAGATGGCATTGAAAGCCTGAGCGTCGAGCGTTTCCTCTTGCATCAATTTTTCGGCAATTTCCACCAGTTTGTCTCGATGATCGGTGATGATCCGCCTGGCGGCCTCGTATGCCTCTTCCATCAGGCGGCGAATTTCTCTATCGATCTGCCGGGCCACGTCTTCGCTGTAATTGCGCTGCTCGCCAATCTCTTTGCCTAAAAAGACCAGCTCTTCCTTCTCGCCAAAGGTCAGCGGGCCAAGCTGTTCGCTCATACCATATTGGGTGACCATACTCCGGGCCAATTTGGTTGCGCGTTCCAGATCACCTTCCGCCTCGGTGGTAACATCAACGAAGACAAGCTCTTCCGCAGCCCGTCCCCCCATCATAACTGCCAGATGAGAGGCGAAATCGCCACGACTGATCAACGTCTTGTCGTCCTCCGGTAGAGTTCGTGTGATCCCTCTCTTAATACCCCGCGCTACGATGCTTACTTTTTGAACCGGGTCTGTATTGGGCATCAACTTGGCAACGAGCGCGTGCCCTGCTTCATGATAGGCGGTGATCTTCCGCTCCTCCTCGGTGATAATGCGGCTTCTACGCTCAGGGCCGTAGACTACCTTCTCAATCGATTCCTGCATCTCGGCCATCGAGATGTGCTTCTTGTTGCGCCGC
>JBHHXL010000223.1:0-7762 GCA_046757065.1 Anaerolineae bacterium | reverse complement strand
CCCCAGGCCCCGGCGGCTGAACGGCTGAACGGCATCACCCGCCGCCTGCGAGCGGCCCATCCCGACGCCCGCTGCGCGCTCGACCACGCCAACCCGCTCCAGCTGCTGGTAGCTACCATCCTGTCGGCCCAGTGCACCGACGAGCGGGTCAACCAGGTGACGCCGGCCCTCTTCGAGAAATACCCGACGGCGGCGGCCTTTGCCGGGGCAGACCGGGCCGAACTCGAAGCAGCGATTCGCCCGACCGGTTTCTTTCGCCGTAAAGCGGCTCACATCCAGGACGCCTGCCGGATCATCGTTCACGAGCACGGCGGTCAGGTTCCGGCCGAGATGGATGCTCTCTTGAGATTGCCCGGCGTGGCCCGCAAGACGGCCAATGTCATTCTGGGCGTCGCTTTTGGCATCGCCGAGGGAGTCGTGGTCGATACCCACGTCAAGCGCCTGTCGGGGCGGCTGGGCTTGAGCGCGCACAACGACCCGGTCAAGATCGAGCGGGATTTGATGGCCGTGGTCCCCCGCGAGGACTGGATCGACATCTCGCACTTGCTGATCTTCCACGGCCGGCGCGTCTGCCAGGCCCGCACCCCGGCCTGTTCCGATTGCACCCTCAGCAATCTGTGCCCCGCTGCCGATACGTAGCGCCCACACTGGACTCCTTCAACCCATTTGAAACACACCCTGAGCAGGGTTGCAACTATGGCCCGTAAGAAAGGAAAGCTGGTCTTTTCAACCAAAACCGGTGATCGAAAAAAGCAGGCCAAACCGCGGTCTTTGCCGCCCAATCAACAAACCCTGAAGATAATGAGATCCAAAAAGGGGCGGCGCGGCAAAACGGTGACGGTCATTTCCGGTTTTGTCCTGACCCCATCCGATCTGGCCGCCCTGGCCAAAACGCTGAAAACGTTGTGCGGGGCCGGCGGGACCGTGAAGGATGGGGGAATTGAGCTACAAGGCGATCACCGGCACAAGGTCGCGGAAAGGCTGCGGGCGCTGGGCTACCAGGTGAAACTGGCCGGGGGATAAACAGGGCCATTGGCCGGCCGCCCCCGGCTTTTAGCAAGTTTGCCCCTTTTTATGATAAAATAGAGCCAGCGTACCCGGATGTGTACCGGGGCAGCTACCCAAACTTCTTGGAACAAAGGGGATTTCATTATCATGCTCAAGAGCCATACCTGCGGTGAGCTGCGCGCCGAACACGATGGCCAACAGGTGACGCTGGCCGGATGGGTCCATCGACGGCGCGATCACGGCGGTTTGATCTTTATCGACCTGCGCGACCGGTGGGGGGTAACCCAGGTGGTTTTCGATCCGGGCAGCGCGCCTGAAGCCCACGCCAGCGGACGGGAACTACGCCCGGAATTCGTGGTTCAGGTTAGCGGCGTGATGCGCCGGCGCCCACCCGGCCAGGAGAACCCGGACCTGCCGACCGGCGAGGTCGAAATGGAAGCGCAGGCGGTCGAAATCCTGAACCGGGCCAAGACCCCCCCCTTCTACATCAACGAGGAAGTCGCCATCGACGAGGCCCTGCGCCTGAAATATCGCTACCTCGACCTGCGCCGGCAGCGAATGCAGCGCAACCTGATCCTCCGCCACGAGGTTAACCGCTTCATCCGCAATTTCCTCAGCGACGAGGGCTTTATCGAGGTTGAAACCCCCACTCTGTTCAAAACCACGCCCGAAGGCGCACGCGATTATCTGGTGCCCAGCCGCGTCCACCCCGGCCGGTTTTACGCGCTGCCGCAAAGCCCGCAGCAATTAAAGCAATTGCTGATGGTCGCCGGTTACGAGCGTTACTTTCAAATTGTGCGCTGCTTCCGGGACGAGGATCAGCGCGGCGACCGCCAGCCGGAATTCACCCAGCTTGACCTCGAAGCCAGCTTTGTCCATCGCGAGGACGTTTTGGACACCGTCGAACGGTTGATGACCGGCCTGGTCGAAACGGTCAGCGACAAGCAATTGCTGGCCAGTCCCTTCCCCCGCTTAACCTACGCCGAGGCCCTGGACCGGTTCGGCACCGACCACCCCGACCTGCGCTTTGGCCTCGAGCTAAAGACCATCAACGACCTCGTTGCCCGGAGCAAGTTCCGGGTCTTTGCCGGCACCGTCGAGACCGGTGGATCGGTCAAGGGGTTGAACGCCAGGGGCTGCGGCGGCTACAGCCGCAAGCAAATCGACGAATTGACGGCCCTGGTCAAGGAGTTTGGGGCCAGGGGCCTGGCCTGGTTGGCCGTTGACGCCGGCGGGGACCATCGCTCCTCGTTTGCCAAATTCTTGACGCCGGACGAGGTCGGCGGCATCATCGAGCGTCTGGAAGGCGAAGCCGGGGACTTGCTGCTGTTCGTGGCCGACCAGGCAGAGGTAACCAACGAGGCCCTCAACCGGCTGCGTATCGAATTGGGAAACCGCCTGGGCCTGCGAGATGACAACGTGCTGGCGTTTGGCTGGATCACCGACTTTCCGCTGGTGGTTTACAACCGGGACGAGGAGCGCTGGGACCCCAGCCATCACCTGTTCACCGCGCCAATGGAGGAGGACATCCCTCTGTTGGAAACCGAACCCGGCGCGGCGCGAGGCCAGCAGTACGACCTGGTCTGCAACAACTACGAGATCGCCGGCGGCAGCATCCGAATCCACCGGCGAGACTTGCAGGAGACGGTGTTTGAATTGATCGGCCTGGAGATCGAGGACGCCCGCCAGAAGTTCGGCCATATGCTGGAAGCCTTTGAATACGGCACGCCGCCCCACGGTGGCATCGCTGTCGGCATCGACCGGCTGGTGATGCTCCTGGCCGGGGAGCCGAACATCCGCGAGGTGATTGCTTTCCCCAAGAGCCAGAGCGCGGCGGATTTAATGGCCGGCGCGCCAACGCCCGTTTCGGAGGCGCAGTTGAAAGAGTTGCACATCAAGCTGGATCTGTAGGTTGGTAGAAGTGGATTAGTGAGTTAGTAGATTGGTAGATTGGCCCGGCAGTTTGAGTTTTCTGGTTTACCAGTTCACCAATCCACCAATCTACCAATTTACTAATCTACTAACCCACCCCCCCACCAATCCACAGCTTTTCCCCAGACATTCCCACGGTTTCGCCGGTATTCCACCGCGTATCCACAGAGTTATCCACAAGATTTTCCCCAAACGAGAAGCCCGATTTGCCAAGATAAAATCATCGTGCTAAGATACGGGCAATCCCTGCCATGTTCGTGATGTACCACGCGTCTTGAGCCAACACTTCCTTTTACGGGGGCCGGGATGTCAGAGGGGATGCGGTAGCCTGCGACAGGGCAAGGCAAGACTTTCTGATTTAGGCTCCCACCTGCGCAAGCAGGTTCAAAGACAACTGGTAATCACACGGCATGGCGGGGCTTCTCAAAAAACAAACGAGGTCTGCTTGCGAGCGGACCTCGTTTTTGATTCTACCCCGGCGCCAGGCGGCCGCTTAGCAGCCCTCCACCGTCTCCTCGGCCAGCATATCAACCACCGCTTTGAGGTCCCCGGTCTCCTCATATTTCCGTAGCTGGCGGTCGGCGCTGGTGCCCTCTTTCAGAATGGTGGGGATGTACTCGATATCCTGGCGCAGGCCAAGTTCATCGACCACGTCGTCCACCAGCTCCAACAACTCATTCACCAAAAAGCGCAGCGGCACCTCTTCCTCTTTGCCAAAGTCAACCAGCTTGCCGTCGATGCCGTCGCAGACCGCCCGCCACTTGTTTTCCTCGATTAACTCGCGCCGGTACAAACGCCAGCTTTGATTGTTGCGGCGCAGGTCGATCAGTTTGGCGGCCACGGCCTGGATCAGGGCCACGATAGCTATGACCTCATCGATCTTGGTGATGCAATCACACATGCGCACTTCCAGGGTGGGGAATTTCGGATGGGGGCGGACGTCCCACCATATTTTGGTCGGCTCATCGATGCAATTCGTTTTGACCAACGTCTGCACGTAGCGGTCGTAGGCATCGTGGGACATGAAGACTTCCGGAATGCCGGTGCGCGGCAGATCGTTGAAGATAATCGAGCGGTAGGATTTGAGTTCGGTATTCTGGCCGCGCCAGAAGGGAGAGGAGGTGGATAGGGCCAGGATGTGCGGCATAAAGTAGCGGATTTGATTCAAAATATCGATGCGCAGCGCCCGGTTGGGAATGCCGATGTGGACGTGCATGCCAAAAATGAGCAGGCGGCGGGCCGGAAACTTCATAGTACTGATCAGGCCGTGATAGCGGGGCCGGTCGGTGATGTCCTGCTCTTCCCATTTTGAAAAGGGGTGGGTTCCGGCGGCCACAATCCGGCGCTGATGCTTGTCGGCCACCTCGGCCACCAGGCGGCGCAGGCGGATGACCTCCTGCCGCGCCTCTTTGATATTGCGGCACACGTGGCTGCCGACCTCGATCTGCGATTGCATAAATTCCGGCTTGACCTGATCGCGAAAGATGATCCGACCTTCATCCATAAACTCCTGAATGTAGGAGGTTAGTTCCCCGCTTTCAGGATCGATGATCTGGTACTCTTCTTCAACGCCTAAGGTCAGGTCCGCAAAACGCATATTGCCTCCTCCTGGTCACGATTTCTTGGGCTGGCCGGTATCGCCTGGATTATACCACAAGTGATCCGGCTCATACAACCGGTTTTGCCGCGCGGGGTCTGTCCCAAATTTTAGGCGGATCAGGTGCGACGCACTTCTATCGCTCATTTCAAGGCACGAATTTGTGGTTCCCAACGTGCTTTTCAGGTAATTGATTCGTTGGAAGTGCGTCGCACCTAAAATTTGGGACACACCCTGCCGCGCGAATGGACTCCTATTCGATTGGGCTGTGCAGAGGTTGGGGAAGTTCGGGCCTTATCGCTGCGAGGAGGAGGCGGCGATATTTTCGGCGCGCTGCCCGATGCGGCGCTCGGTGCCGGCCCGCAGCCGAGCGAAATTTGGCCGCAAGGCGTAGAACATGACCCCCAGAATGATCACGCCAAAGACAATGTACGAAGCAGGGAGGAGTCCAAACAGAACCATAACCGTCAAAACGATTGGGGTCAGGATGGCGGTGGTCGTGGACAATACCGAGGCATAGCGGCTGAGGGCCAGGGCTACCAGGGCGCAGACGCCAACGATCAGGGCCGCGATGAACGAGATTGCCGCCAGCGCGCCCAGGGCCGTGCCGGCGCCGACCCCCCCTCGAAACCCCAGGAAGATCGAGTGGTTGTGCCCGATCACGGCCGCGGCGGCGGCCAGGGCAACCGTCAGCGGATCGATGCCGACGGCCATCAGCAGGTAAATCGGAACCAGGCTTTTCAGAACATCGCCCAACACTGTCAACCCGGCGGCCAGCACCCCGACGGAGCGCAAGACGTTTGTGCCGCCGATCCGGCCGCTGCCGGAGGCCGTTACATTCACCCCGTACAGCCGGGCGACAATGTACCCCACCGGAATCGAGCCGCTCAGATAAGCGATTATAATTGCAATCACGGACAGCAGATAGGTCATCGGCGACACCAGCCATAAATATCGAGCCGTCAGGCGATGATGGGGGAAATTGCACACCCTGCTCAGATAATGGTCAACCGTCTGGATTCAGTCTGGGTGACTGCTCAGCCTGGGCAGTTTGCGGTGATTTACACCGGGAGATTGGAGATTAGGCCAAATCTCCAATCTCCAGTCTCTAGTCTCCGGTCCCTCAAGCATCTGATGCGTACCGGCTGAGTAGTAACCAGTCTGGCTTCGATGGGTCAATGGGCTGAGTATAATCAGAATGACGCATCTGTCAAAAAATCTGTAGCGCCCGCCCTTGCTGCCCGGCCTTCTAGCCGTACAACCGGTGCTGCCGGATGTAGGCGATAACCGCTTCCGGCGTCTGGTAACGCAGGCTGAGGCCCTGCCGGGCCCGGCGGCGCAAATCCGACGAGGCCACCCCCACTTCGGGCATCGGCACCCAATCGAGGCGGGCCGGCAGGCCGGGCAGCGCTGCGGCCAGTTGCTCGACCTCTGGCTCGTAGCCGGGACGATGCAGCACGGCCAGCCGGCATTGTTGAATGAGTTGCCGGGGCCGGCGCCAGCCGGGCAAATCCCACAACGAGTCGGCGCCGAGGATGAAGAAGCAGGTTTCCGCCGACAGATCGAAGGCGCGCCGGACCTGGTCGATCATATCGACCGAGTAGTGGGGGCCGGGGCGGTCCAGATCGATGGTTGACAGGCAAAAGGCCGGATCGCCGGCGATGGCCAATTCAACCATCGCCCGCCGGTGGTGCGCCGCCGATTTTGGCCGCCCGATCTTGTGCGGGGGGTCGCCGGCAGGCATAAACAAGACCCGGTCGAGGCCAAGGGTCTCGCGCGCCTGCTCGGCGGCCAGCAGGTGGCCGTAGTGGATCGGATCGAAGGTGCCGCCCAGAACCCCCAGGCGAGTGTCGCTCACCAGGCCCACTCCAGCTCAACCTGGCCCAAAAAGACCGTGTCGCCGGGGCGGGCGCCGGCCTGGCGCAGGGCGTCGATCACTCCCATTTTTTCCAGGATGCGGTGGACTCGCTGCACGGCCTGGTCGTATTCCCAATAGGTTTGGAGGGCCAGCCGCTCGACATCGCGCCCGTGGACGCGCCAGCCGCCGGGCAGGCGTTCGATGGTGAAGGCCGTCGGGTCATCCAGGGTGAACACAGGCGCTTCTTCGTCGAGCAGCGTCGTTTCGGGCAGCTCCGCCAGGCGGGCCACGACGGCGCGCATCAAGGCTTGCACCCCCTGCGAGGTGGCCGCCGAAATCCGGTGGGCCGGGAGGCCCAGCTCATCGGCGCGGGCCTGCACTTGCGGCCAATGCCCGGCGGCATCGGGCAGATCAAGTTTGTTCAGAACCAGGAGTTGGGGTTTCCCGGCCAGGCTCCGGCTGAAGTGGGCCAGTTCGGCCTTGATCTGATCAAAATCGGCCAGGGGGTCGGGCGCTGCGCCGTCGAGCAAATGGATCAGCAGCCGGGTGCGCTCGACGTGGCGCAGGAATTGATGCCCCAGCCCGGCCCCTTGATGGGCGCCCTCGATCAGCCCCGGAATGTCGGCCAGGACGAAGTCCCGGTCATCGACGATGACCACTCCCAGGTTGGGCTGCAAGGTGGTGAAGGGGTAGTCGGCGATTTTGGGCCGGGCGGCGCTGACGGCGGCCAGGAGGGTGCTCTTGCCCGCGTTGGGCACGCCGATGATGCCCACATCGGCGATGAGCTTGAGTTCCAAGGTGATCCAGCGCTCCTCGCCGGGCAGGCCCCGCTCGGCGATGCGGGGCGCTTGATTGGTGGAGGATTTGAAAGCGGTGTTGCCCCGGCCCCCGCGCCCGCCTCTGGCCACGATGACGCGCTGGCCCGCTTCCACCAGGTCGGCCAGGAGCTGGCCCGTGCCGGCCTCGCGCACGGTGGTGCCGGGCGGCACGGGCACGATCAGGTCATCGCCGTCCGCCCCGGTCATGTTCTTGCTGCCGCCGTGGCCGCCGCGCCCGGCCTTGAAGTGGCTGCGCTTCTTAAAATGGACCAGGGTGTTGTACTGCGGGTCGGTTTGCAGGATCACATGGCCGCCGCGCCCGCCGTGCCCGCCCGACGGCCCGCCGTGCGGCACGTATTTCTCGCGGCGAAAGGCGACCAGGCCGTTGCCGCCATCTCCGGCTTTGACGAAAATTTTGACTTCATCGAAGAACATAGCTACTCACTCCGACTCTATTCTAATGCCAAGATGACCGGCGGCAAAATCGGGCGGCGCCGCCGGGGTCGAATGGTTCAACCGGGATATATCTCCGTAATATTTTTCTGGTAC
>JBHHXL010000222.1:0-7834 GCA_046757065.1 Anaerolineae bacterium | reverse complement strand
AGTACGTCCTCCAGCACGGCAAAGAAATAGGCCATTTTCTTACCCCTGTCGTGAACTGCACTCAAGCTGATTCGCTCCTTGGTGATTTTTCTCGCCTCTAGGATCTTGGCGACGAACTCTTCCTCGCCAAGGCCTGTCCTCGCCCAGAGATTGTAGGTCCGAGAGATGTTGCTACTCAGGTGGTCTTCGTCCCAAAACTCGCGAGTGCAGGTGTCGATATAAGTTTCCATCAGGGGTGAAGGAGTTTGGGTTGTTTTTGGAGAGAAATTTGATGGTAGGTCCTTCGAATCTTTCGAATCTTCTCTATTCTCTTTTCTACTATTCTCTTCTATATTACTGTTGGAAGGTTCCTGCCTGTCTGGGCGGTTGGTTTCTTCCAGGCTGTCTGGAAGTTTTCTTCCACCCGGGTTGGGCTTCTCCGCTGGTTGGAAGTTTTCTTCCGATCTGGTTGGAAGTTTTCTTCCACCCAGGCTAGTTGGGCCTGGTTCTTCCTCAGACTGGAAGTTTTCTTCCAGTCTGAGGTGAAGTCTATCGAGGAAGAAGTACTCGTAATAGACCCCCTCCTCCTCGTCTGTAGCCCACTTACCCAGGATGAAGATGTTGCCTCGCCCCGTGCTCACGGATTTGATCACTCTGCGCTCGATCAAGGCGTTGATATCTTTGGTGACCGTCCTGGGGGTTACGCCGCCCAGGGCCTCTGCGATCTTCTCACGGCTCAGGGAGCAGGCCAGGAGACCCTGGGCATAGTACTCGTGAAGGCCCAGGCTATGGGCCTTGTCGGAACGCCAGATGTAGCGGCGCATGGTCAGATAGGTGGAAAACTCCGGCGACCGGACGAATTCCATGAACTCAGGGTTGTCCAGGTCCTCGAAATCTAGCAGAATGAATTGTCGGTTGAATCGCTCCGTGGCCATAAACTCTCCCTCCCCTCTCCCGAGCATGTTTGACTTTGACCGCCGGAGTGTGGTATACTTACTTATGTATAACGCAGACCACTCCCCGGCGGAGCGGGTCATGTCCAGTAGAGAGCCACAAGGTCTTGGCGGGCCGGTGGCTCTTCTGCTTTTAATTCACTAACAATATATCTGGTTACTACTCAATCCGGGCTAGCAATCCGTCGATAGTCTCTTTGATCTCCTCTAGAAACTGGCGTGCCTTATCCCGATCTTCAGCCGCCAGCTTATTGGCATCGAGGGATTCCAGGTCTTTGCGGAGCCGGCTCCAGCGCCGCGAGAAGCCTTGGGCGTCAAACAGGGGAAGCTGCTCAGCCTTGCCGGTTAGCTTCTTCACCTCCTGTTTGAGCGTGGCCCGGTCCACCTCGCCGGTGGCCACCCGGTTGGTCAGCTCCCGCCGGGTTTCCTCGTCCTCGATCTTGGCCAGCTCTCTGGCCTCAAAGACGCCCACTTCAGATCGGCTAACGCTCTGGGCCAGATCCTCGTGTTTGAGCAGTTCCAGCCGGCTATGGATATAACCCACGCTCTTATGGACCTTGGCGGCCATGTCGCGGATGGAATAGCTGTGTTCGTCCATAAGCAGGCGGTAGGATAAGGCTTCCTCGACGGGGTTGATGTCTTCCCGCTGCACGTTTTCGATGAGGGATTGCTCCAGGGCCTCGTGCTCGCTGGCCTCCCGGACCACGCTCGGGATCTGCTCCACCCCGATGAGCTTGCACGCTTCATAACGCCGGTGGCCGGCGACAATAATGAACTCATTCCCTTCCGGCCGGACCAGGATTGGCTGGAGCAAACCGCGTTCGCGAATACTCTCGGCCAGCTCACGTAGGGCCTCGGTGTCGAAAGACTTTCGGGGCTGGCGGGGATTGGGCCGGATCAGGGCAATGTCGATGAGCCGGGCCTCCTTAAGAGCCCGGGTTCCGGTTTCCTCAGTGCGGGTCCCTAGCTCCTTCCAGATTTCCATATCGGCGACACCGGGTCTCTTAGGCACAGTTCAACAACTCCCTTGCTAGATTGCGATAGTCCTCGGCAGCTTCGGAGTGGCCGGCGTAGACGGTGATAGGACTCCCGGCGGCCGGCGCCTCGGCCAGCTTGATCCGGCGCCGGATGACCGTATCGAGGACCTGGTTGCCGAAGGTCCTGCGCACGTTCTCTGCCACTTCCTCGCTCAACCGGGTTCGGGCGTCATACATGGTGAGCAGGAAGCCCTCAATCTCCAGATTCTCATTTAGTTCCTCACACACCAGTTTGATGGTGTCCAGAAGGTGCTTCAGTCCGTAGAGAGACAAGAGCTCGGATTGGATAGGGATGAGCACCGAGTCGGCGGCGGTCAGGGCGTTGATGGTCAAGAGTCCAAGGGTGGGGCCGCAATCGATAAGAATGAAATCGTAATCATCCCGCACAGGGTCGAGCTTTTTCTTGAGCATTCGCTCCCGGCCGACGCGGCCCCCGAACTGCAGGTCGGCCACGGCCAGGTTGATATGACTGGGACAGACGGCCAGGCCGGAGACCTGGCTGTTAAGGACGACCTCGCTCAAAGGCAAATTAGGGCGGGCGATGACGTCGAAGATGGACCGCTCTAGCTCGGTGGGATTGATGCCCAGGCTGAGTGTCAGGGCTGCCTGGGGATCCGTGTCTATCAGGAGCACGAACTTGCCCATCTCGGCCAGGCAGGCACCCAGGTTGACGCAGGTGACGGTCTTGCCGGCGCCGCCTTTGTGTTGGGACACGGCGATGACCTTACCCACGGACTTCCTCCCTCTCCCGGAGTGGCCAATTACCTCTGGCCTCGATAAAGTCATCCAGCTCTTCTCTGGGGACGCGCCAGTATTTCCCGATCTTAACGGCGGGGAGCGTGCCCTTGCGGCACCATCGCCAGATGGTCTGAATCGGGACCTTCAGGTAGTCAGCCACCTCGTCGGGAGTAAGCATCTCGTTTTTCATCATCAAGCCTGCTCCTGGGTGAGGCAAGTAAGCCTCTTTATGTAAAATTTCTCTTACGCGACCATAGTTTACCATACTTTCTCTAGGTTGTCGAATCGAATGTATCCATCCGTCTACATTTTGCCGGTGGAACGGATTGCTTGGGATCAAGCGGAACCCGGACGCTTCGAGACGGGCTTGGTCCATCATTCAGGCCAGCACAGACCAGTCAGGGTGCGGCAGGCCACGGGAAGCGGGTGGGTCGTTATGAGGGAGCAGGACTGCTTACCCAGTAATCTCCCCTCTAAACGGTGGCCTGGAGCATCACGTTAAAGAAGGAGAAAGAAATGAGGATGATGGCACACTGTGACGCGCCAAGATGAAACCATGAAAGGAATGAGCGGCGTTAAAAAGACAGCCCCTAATAGCAAGGCCAGGCCGGTGACCCAGCGTGCGCCGGCCCTATCGAGCACCGGTTTAATGATTCAGTAGATTATGACGCTCGCAACGGCAGCATCCGGTCAAAGTCTACCGATTTCTCACTTGATTGGGGTGGTTTCCCTTTGACATGCCAGCCATGGCCAGGCGATATCACCCTGGCTAGTTCATGTATGTTGGCGATTGGCCATTAGTATGATAGGACCGCCCCCCAGAGCCACGGGTCAGGTAACCGTGCTCTACGGCCAGCGTGCGGACCCTGCGGGCGGTGGATACGCTGTTGATGGTGTTGGCCTCTTGAACCACGTCTGGCAGGGTGGCCGTTGGCTTCGCTTTATAAACAGCCACCATCTCCCAAATCTGGCCGAGTTGGTGCTCGCTCAGAGCCGGGGCCGGTTCATCCGAGGTCGAACCTGGGACCTCTGTCTCCCCTCGCTGGCTCGCTGGGCGTGCCTCGCCTCGCCAGACCAGACCGGTGACCAACCACATGATGATGACCACAAAGGTGCGGACCACGCCGTCGACGACGGCTGCCCACCACCGGGCATCCGCTGGCGTGGTCGGGGAAAAGCGATAGGCGAAGAAGGTGGTAACCGATTCTGGCAGGTTGGCGTGGTCGAAGTTGACCAGGATATTGACCTGGATCTGGTACAGCCCTAAGGCCACCACGGCGACGAACAGTAAAAGGCGAATCGGGCGGCGCAAATCCTGCATTTCAGCGATGAGGCTGCCGATAAACAGGATGACGAAGGCGGCGGTTTTGGCCCCAGAGAGCGCACTGGGCGCCAGCCATAGCCCGCTCTGGTAAAGGTCGTAGACAATGACGATCTCGGCCAGGGCGGTGATGATGGCGATGGCCATTGCCGCTCTGCGGTAGCCTGGCAACGCCAGGAAATACTTCTTGAATGTGCCGCCACGCTTATACCAGAGCCAGGTGAGTATCGCCAGGCAAGAAATGATAGCGAGGGCCCAAATCGCGCCTACCGCCAGTCGTGCCAGGTCCAATTGATTTATATCCATATTTCTAATCCTCCGTGACAACCGGGGGTGAAACTCAGGGCTGCCGTAATGCGAAACCCGGTCTGGTTGCACGCGAAGCGTCACCGCCCGCTCGTTGATCCCTGGTGTTTGAGTTTCCGGCCTCGCTCCCCGGTTCAGATCATCCACTTTGCCCTGTGACATAGTTTCCGAGTGAGCCTATCACATTTCTGGGTGATCTTCTATCAGATATACCCCTGATTTTTCGGGCCAGGTTGCCCGCTCATTTGTGAAACGAGTCCGGAGGGCCAACCTCGCAATAAGCCGGTAACCCTGCGGGTTTGCGAAGTCGGCCCCTGGCACAAAATGTTTGCACTCCGGTGCTTGATCGGCAGCGGCGATCCAGGCGCGCCCTAACCCGCAGGGTGCTAACGCTGATCGTCAGCCCAGGCGCTTCGCGTGCTGCCCACGTTGGCCGGTTCAACGTCATCGTTGTGGCCAATGATGTTGAACCGGCGACCGCCGGCGGGGGGCGGCAAGGCCGTCTGCGACTGGCCCCAGGGCGGGGTTACCGGGCCGCTGCCGGGCTGCACGACCACGACCGGGGGATATGGTGACGGTTGTCCCTGGCCCTGGATTGGGGCCTGGCGGCGCAAGGCCCAGACCACCAAAACACTGATGGGGATGGTAGCCACGATCCCCAGGATGACGCCGATCATCAGGGCCAGGGCGTCGGGGCTTACTTTGTATCCGACGAAGCCACCCAACGTCAGGCCGAACCCGAGGGCGGCCAGGGCAAATATTCGCTTCATAAGTCCTCTCCCACCTTGACTATTCAAATTCCGGCTTAACCCGTTGCTTTGGGCCCGTACTCTCTCACCAGCCGCTCCGCTTTACTACCCCCGAAGCCATACTTCAGGCGGAGCTGCCAGGCGCTCATCCCGGCCTGCGCATCGGCCACCGCCTGCGGGGGGTCGCTGCGGTTGTGCCCGCCCCGTTGCCCGACGAGGGGGAAGGGGATCAACTTCCGCAGCCGCCCGCCAAGCGTCGTCGTTTCAGCCGGTTCGCCGCTGGTGATGTCCCATCTCCGTCCGGCCGGTGACGCTTCGCCTGCGGCCAGGTGCGCTACCACCTGCGGGATCGCCTCCGGGGGGACATAGCCTGCCTGGAAGCGAATCTTCAGGCCCCCGGCAATGAGCAGGAAATCCCCCTTACCCGCCAATGTTTCGGCCCCGGTGTCACGAACCCCGGCGGCCACCTTGGCATCCTCCGGGCTGGCCACGGCCCCCACGATGCGGGTCGGGAAATTGGCCTTGACCAGGGAGCCGATCACCTCGACAGTCGGCTTTTGGGTGCCGGCGACCACGTGGATGCCGGCCCCCCGGCCCCGCTGCGTCAGGCGGGTCAGGGCTGCCCGGAAGGGAGGGCCGCCAACCAGCATCAAATCGGCCAGCTCGTCGATGAAGACGAAGATGTGGGGCAGCGAAACCCCGGCCCGGTCACGCCTCTCCATTTCGAGCAGCAATTTCTCCATCACGGCCAACGCGCCGGCGGCCCGCGAAGCACTGTCAACCCCCGTGACGACGCCGGCCAACAGGTGGGGCAGCCCGGCCAGGGTCGAGAACTGGCGCCCCTTGGGGTCGATCAGGACCAGCCGGGTCCGGTCCGGGCGGTTATTGATCGCCAGCGAGAGGGCCATAGCCAGCATCAAGGATGACTTGCCGGAGCCGGTCGTGCCGGCCACCAGGGCGTGGGCCACATCCGGGGCGGTCAGGTTCAAGAAGAGGGGCCGCCCGTCCTCGTCCAGCCCCAGGAGCATGGTTTGGGTCGGCACCGGTTGCGCGGCCGCTTCAACCTCCTGCTGGAGGCGAAGCAGATACATCGGGCGAAACTGGCCGTGGGGCACCTGGATCACGATCTTTGCGCCGTGGCGCGCAATACGGACCTCGCCGGACACATCCAGCCGCAAGGCCAGCGTGCTGGCCAACCTTTGCACCCTGGCCAGGACATCGCCCTGGTCGTTGCTGACCGTGAGATGGAAGGTGGTCAGCCGGGGTAACACATCGCCGCCGATGACCTGGGCCGCGATATTGTTTCTCCACAGGACTTGTTCAATTTGGTTGGCCTGCAATTCGAGAAGCCGTTGCATAGCACACCCCGTCTGCTACAATCCCAACCGTCCCCATCCGATCCGCCATCGAGGACGAGATGGTGGCGTCTCCTCCACCCATATCCGCTGAGTTCCCCCTCCCGGCCCGCTGGCAGTCCGCTCCTTGGCCTGCAACTGGGCTATGATTGAGGTGATCTCCTCTTGGGCCACCGTTGCAGCCTGGAAGGGGATAACCTGGTTATTGACCTGTAGCTGAAATTCCCCCGGTTCGCCGCTCCCGACTATGAAGGTCGGGAAGTGATCGCGTAGCTCTTTGTCACGCTTGGCGGGCGATTGGAAGGTAGCGATGACGTGGATGCCGGCCGGGTCAGCGCGAATCAAGTCCAGCACCAGGTCAAGGGCGCATTTATCCAGGTTATCCAGGCAATTAATGACGACGACAATGCGAGGCCACTCCGCCTGCTCTTCCTCCTTCGTCTGGCCAGCCCGTCTTTTCCTCTCCGGCACTACCGTCCTCAACAAATAGTCCAACGCACGAACCGTCTGCGGGACGGTGGCGAGTACCGGCCAGGGCCACAACAGGTGGGGCAGGCCATGCAGCCGCCGGACGCCGGCCACGACGAAATTCACGGCCCCCTGCGAGTTGAGCATAGCCAGCGAAAGGGCCAGAGTTTCCAGCAAGGCTCGTCTATCTGTGCTCGCCGCGCCGGTCACCAGGGCGTGTTTAGTGCTCTGGCTGGGCAGGCGCAGCAACAACAGGCGGGCGTGCTGGTCCACACCCAGGAGGGCGGAAAGCGGTTCTGGCCTGGTGGCCAGGTTGGTGACTAAGTGAACCAGGGAGATTGCCTCCGCTATGGCTCGCGGCATCTCAACCTCGACCACACCTTCATGGCGATGAGCGCGAATCCGCACCTGGGGTCCCAAACGTTCGACAATGGCAGACTTAAGATGAGTCACCTGGCTTGGGCTTACCCCCAGGTAGGGAACCAGGCGAAACCGAACGGTGTCTGGCGTGACCGAGCCGCCCTGCACCTGCACCGGCGCTCTGTTGGCCAGGGCTATTTCAATCTGATCGGCGCGGTAATCCAAGGTGAATCTGCCCATAGTGCAGCAACCCTTTGTATGGAATCGATTTGCTGGACCACCTCGTTTGCTATGGCTGTTAGATTCGTTTTGTACAAGGCTGCCAGTTCCTGAATCAGGCCAGGTCGGTGGTCGATCAAAGCCGAAGCGTCTAACGTTGGAGTCGGTCTTCTATCTCTCTCTCCCAGCTAGCGTGGGAGCCGCTTGTGCTTCCGCTTCAATGCCTCGCCCCACCAGGTCAGGCCGGTGATCAACTACATAGAGAGGTCGATGAAAGTTCATATCATTTCCCCGGCAATGGATACCCGGAGGAGATCTGCCTTTATCGTCACGGCAGATTTGTAGATAA
>JBHHXL010000221.1:0-7936 GCA_046757065.1 Anaerolineae bacterium | reverse complement strand
CGATGCGCCGTTTCTCATTCCGCCAACGCCCGCTGCACTTGGGCAAGTACCCGATGGAAAAGATCAAGCGCGTTGAGCAACCGACGACGCGGATCACGGACCAGGTGCCCCGCGTGCCGCAGCGGGCTAACTTCTTCACCCGCGCCCGTTTCGGCGACCTCGGCCCGAAACCCAAAAGCGAGCTGCCGCGCTTCGTCCTGAAATACCCGCTCTCCGTGGCTATGGGCGAAATGATGCGCAGCCAAATACCCCTGCACGACGGCCAGGTCGCCCTCGACGTCGCCCCACTGCCGGACGATCCGGGGGAACTGTCCGAGCACATCAAGGCCCTGTGTTACTTCCTCGACGCCGACGTGGTCGGCATCTGCCGGGTTCCGGAATACGTCTGGTATTCTCACGACCTGCAGGGCAACCCCATTGAACCCCGGCACAAGTACGCGGTGGTGCTGCTCATCGACCAGGGCTTTGAGACGATGGACGCCTCCAGCGGGGATGACTGGATCAGCGGCGCGCAAAGCTATCGAGCCTATCTCAAAGGCTCGACCATCGCCTGTACCGTGGCCGGTTACCTCCGCCAGTTGGGTTACGAAGCGCGGGCCCACACCAACGCCGACAGCCAGGTACTGCATCTGCCCCTGACCCTGCTGGCCGGGCTGGGCGAGCTGAGCCGCATCGGGGAGTTGGTCTTGAACCCCTTCCTGGGGCCGCGCTTCAAGACCTCGGTGGTGACCACCAACCTGCCCCTGGCGGTCGATAAGCCCATCGATTTTGGCTTGCAAGATTTTTGCCGCAAATGCATGAAATGCGCCAGGGAGTGCCCCTGCGGGGCGATTTCGTTTGGCGACAAGGTGATGTTCAACGGCTACGAGATGTGGAAGCCCGATGTGGAAGCCTGCGTCCGCTACCGCGTCACCAACCCCGGCGGCTCGGCCTGCGGGCGCTGCATGAAAGTCTGCCCGTTCAACAAGCCCAGCCGGGGCCTGTACCGCCTGGCCCTGTGGCTGGCGGTGGGCGTCCCGGCGCTGCGCCGCTTTTTCATCTGGCTGGACGACGCGTTGGAGTACGGCCAGCGCAATCCGCTCTGGAAATGGTGGCTCGACCTGGAGTGGCGCGACGGCAAACTCGTCAGGCCCGCCAAAACCAACCAGCGCGACCTGCACCCCAGGCGGCCCATACCCCTGAAACAAAAGATCGCCCTCTACCCGGCCGAGGTCAACCCGCCCCCGGCCTCCAAACAGGCCCATCCGGTCAACCGGCGGGCGGCGCAGGCTCGCTCCGTTGAAGGCGGAAACTCAAGGGAGTTATCATGAACCTGACGGCTCACCACCAACGATGAAAATAGGAGTCCGGACACTTGCACCTGCGCGCAAGTGCAGGTGATGAATTCCGGACTCCTGAACCGGTCTATTTTCAGGAGCAGGCGCAATGAGACAGAAGCTACGCTCGGTGAACCTGTGGTTCGGGATGGTGTTGCTGGCCGGCAATCTGCTGGCCTGGACGACCGTCCTGGCCGCCCAGAACCCACCCTACGTCGTCGAGCCGGTCCGGGACGAAGAGGTCGAACAACTGCTGGCCTACATTCGCTCCGGCGACCACGGCGGCGAAACCTGGCAGGTAACCCTGACTGAACTGGAAGCGGAGCAAACCATCACCTGGTATCTGAACCGCTATCCCCACATCCCCTTCGAGCATCCCCGCGTGGTCATCACCCCGGATTACGTCGGCGGGGAGGGGGATGCGACGATTGCGGGGCTACGGGTGCACGTGGGGGGCAAGGCCCGCATCACCCTGCGCGATGGGCTGCCGCTGGTTGAGATTCTGGAGCTAACTCTACCCGTGCCCGGCCCCATTCGGGAGCAGTTGGAGGCCGAAATCCAGCGGCAGTTGAAGCGGGCCGATCGGTTGCCGGTCACCTTCGAGGAGGCCGAGTTCGGCGCGGGGGTGGTGGTGGTGCGAGGGCGAATCAAATAGCAAAGCGCCTGGTCATTCGTCCTCCCGATCCAGCTTGCGAGCCTGGTCGATGAGTTCTTCCAGGGAATCAACGGCGTTCAGGGAGAAGGAAATCCCGGCGACTGATAACTCGTCGTAGCCCAGATTGCGAAAAGAATGTGAACTTGCCGCCCTGGACATGGCATCGTAAATCGCCCCAAAATCGTGCGCCTCCGGGTTCCGTTTGAGCACAAAGCGGACGAACTCCAGGGCAATTGTGTTTTTTGTGGTCACCAGTTCCCTCCCTCGAGAACTAAATTGAGGCCATACCCGCGCGCGGCCACGACGACATTGGAAATTATAGCACAGCTTTGCCCGGCTCATTCTAAATTTCTCCAAGCCAACCTTAAAATTGATTTGCGTCAGGGCCGTCGAATTTTTGTTGACAAACCATACTGCCTGTGATATAATCCGCTCGCTTTCCCCAGCCTACCAAACGTTTGGTTTTTTAGCCATCGGTGGCACGGTTTGATTCCAGGATAATTCTCATCGGCCCTGAAGTTTCATAAGGCAAAACTGCGGAGTTTGTCTTTGACGACAGACCAGGAAATCCGTCAGGCGGCAGTTAAAATCTTCCGAGAAAAAGGCTATCACGGCACCTCGATGCAAGACATCGCCGATGCGGTCGGCCTGCTCAAGGGCAGCCTTTACCATCACATCTCCGGCAAACAGGACCTGTTGATGGCCGTCTACGAGAACGGGATGGCCGCCATCATCAAGCCGATGGAGGAAATTGCCGCCTCGGATTTGCCCCCAACCGCCAAACTGGAAAAAGCCATCACCTTCCACGTTTGTTCGATTGCCGAACACCTGGACGAAGCGGCCGTGTTCATCCACGAGGAGCGTTCCCTGTCGCCGGAGCTGCGCCACCGATTTGTCGCCGACCGCGACGAATTTGAACGATTGTTTCGAGGGATGATCCAGGAGGGTATCGATGCCGGCCAATTTCGGGCGGTCGATGTTCCCCTTACGACCAACGCCATTTTGGGCATCACCAACTGGCTGGCGCAATGGTACGATGAGCAAGGGCGTCTCTCCGCCGAGGAAATCGCCGCCATTTTCGTTGATTTTGTCATCCGAGGTTTGCAGGTCGAAGCCACAACCGAGTAGAGGTAACACCCTGAATGACAGAGCAGACCATCCTGAAGGTTGAGCACGTTTATCTGAGCTTCGGCGGCACGAGCGCCCTGACCGACGTTAGCTTTGAAGTCCCGGAGGGTCAGATCACCGCCATCATCGGCCCCAACGGCGCTGGAAAAACCTCGATGCTGAATTGCATCAGCGGCTTCTACCGGCCCGACCGGGGTTCAATCACCTTTGAAGGCCACGAACTGACCCAAGCACCGGCGCATAAGATCGCCAGGCTGGGCCTGGCCCGCACGTTCCAAAACATTGCCCTCTACACCGGCCTCAGCACCCTCGATAATTTGATGGCCGCCCGCCACATTCATATGCGCTCCAATATGGTCCAGAACCTGCTTTACTGGGGCTGGACGCTCAATGAAGAAATCGCCCACCGCCACCGGGTAGAGGAGATCATCGACTTCCTGGAGATCGAGCACATCCGCAAGGCCGTCGTTGGGGCCTTGCCGCACGGGCTGCGCAAGCGGGTCGAATTGGGGCGGGCCCTGGCCCTCGAGCCGCACCTGCTGCTGCTCGACGAACCGATGACGGGTATGAACGTTGAAGAAAAAGAGGATATGGCCCGTTTCGTCCTGGACGTGCACGAGCGGCAACACTTAACAATCGTCCTCATCGAGCATGATATGGGCCTGGTGATGGACATCGCCGACAAAGTGATTGTGCTCGATTTTGGGGTGAAAATCGCCGAGGGCACGCCGGATGAAATCAAAAACGATCCCGAAGTGATCCGGGCCTATCTTGGACAGGAGCACCGGTTGTAAGATTGGAGAATACCCAATACCCAAACAAGGAGGACCCTTGCGTGGCATCGCCTGAAACGCTCCCACAATTTTGGCTAGAGAAGGTCAACAAATACCAGGGAACCGATAAAGTCGCCGTCCGCCAGAAGGACCTCGGCATCTGGCAAAACTACACCTGGGATGATGAATACCGGCAGGTGCGCGACTTCGGCCTGGGCCTGGTTGAGCTGGGCCTGCAACCGGGGGAACGGGTGGCAATCATCGGCGACAACGACCGGGAATACCTGTGGGGCGCTCTGGGCATTATGGCCGTCGGGGCCACGGTGGTGGGCATCTTCACCGATGTCACCCCGCGCGAGGTCGAATACGTGGTTACCCACTCCGACGCCACCTTCGTCCTGGCCGGAGACCAGGAACAATGCGACAAATTGTTGGAGATCAAGGACAAGCTGCCCGGCGTCAGGCACGTGATCTATTGGGACGACCGGGGTATGTGGCATTATGATGACCCCTGGCTGCTGGATTTCAAAGAGATCCAGGCCCTCGGCCAGCAGGCCGCCCAACAGAGTTCGAGCCGCTTTGAAGCCCTGATCGCCGCCGGCGATGCCTCCAAAGCGGCTATGTTTTGCTACACCTCCGGCACCACCGGCCTGCCCAAAGGGGCGATGCTCAGCCACCAGAACTTCGTCTACGCCGTTCAGGCCTTCGGCGAGATCGATCCCCGCCGCGATACCGACAACTACGTCTCCTTTCTGCCCCTGGCCTGGATCGGCGGGGCAGCCCTCGATATTGCCCCCCACACCGTCGATGGGGTTATTTTGAACTTCACCGAAAAACCGGAAACGGTTCAGGAAAACATCCGAGAGATCGCGCCCGACAGCCTCCTTTACAACTCTCGCCTGTGGGAGAGTCTGGTGGCGACCATCCAGGCCCGGATGCTAGATAGCACCTGGCTCAACCGCTGGCTGTACAAGGTCTTTCTGGCGGTTGGATACAAAGTCGCCGACTTCCACTTCCAGAAGAAGGCAACGCCGCTCACCTGGCGCTTGCTCTACCAGCTCGGAAATTTCCTCTTCTACCGCCCCCTGCTCAGCCAGTTTGGGCTGCACAAAGCCCGCGCCGCTTACACCGCCGGCTCGGCCCTTAGCCCCGATGTCATCCGCTTCTTCCGGGCGTTGGGGTTGTCCCTGCGGCAGATCTACGGCTCGACTGAAGTTACCGGCGGCGCTCTAATGCACCCGCCGGACGACATCAAGTTCGAATCGGTCGGCAAGCCGGTCCGGGACTCGGCGATGCAAATCTCGCCCGAAGGGGAGATTTTATTGACCGGACCCGGCTTGTTTCTGGGCTACCACAAAAACCCGGAGGCCACCGAGGAGGCCATTTACACCGACGAAAACGGCGTGCGCTGGTTCCGCACCGGCGACGCGGGGCACATCGACGAGGACGGTCATTTGATTTACCTGGAACGGGTGAAGGACCTGATCGAGCTGGCCGGCGGCGAGAAGTACTCGCCCCAATATATCGAAGGCCGGTTGAAGTTTAGCCCTTTCATCAGCCAGGCTATGACCATCGGCGACAAAAGCCAGACATTCGTCACGGCAATGATCACCATTGATTTTGAAAACGTCGGTCGCTGGGCCGAGAAGCAGGGGCTGACTTACACCACCTACACCGACCTGGCCCAAAAACCGGAGGTCTACGAGTTGATCCGGAAGGACGTGGAATCTGTCAACCAGACGTTGCCGGGCTCGGCGCAGGTTCATCGCTTCGTCCTGCTCCACAAAGAATTTGACGCCGACGAGGGCGAGATGACCCGCACCCGCAAATTGCGCCGCCGTTTTCTGGCCGACCGCTACGCCGACATCATCGACGCCCTGTACTCCAACCGGCCCGAAATCAAAGTCAGCACCACCGTCGAGTACCGGGACGGGCGCACCGGGCAAATCGATACCACCCTCCGGCTTGAAACCCTGGCCACGGTGGATTCCCCCCGACAGGAGGCACTGGCAGCATGAACTGGGCCATTGTACCGCAACAAGTCATTACCGGCCTCTTAAACGGCGCGACCATCGGCCTGATCGCCCTGGGCGTGGTGCTGATCTTCAAATCCTCGGAGGTCTTCAACTTCGCCCAGGGGCATATGCTGATGCTCGGCGCTTATTTAACCTGGTGGTTCGCCGGAGCCAACGAAAACGGTAAAGAGGTCTTCAACCTGCCGTTTGGGGTGGCGGTCATCCTGGCCCTGGTTGGAGCGGTCGCCCTGGGGCTGCTGATCGAGCGGCTGGCGCTCCGCCCGATGACGGGCCAGCCGTTGCTTTCCATCATCCTGATGACCCTGGGCCTGGCCCTGCTGCTGGAGGGGTTGACCAGCATCGCCTTCGGCATTCAACCGACGGCGAACTTTCCGGCCCCCTTTCCGCCCAGCGATACGTTCAGAATTCCTTTTCCCGGGGCGCTCAATGACACCATCATCTTGAAAAAGACGCTGGTTGTCAGCTTTATCGTGGCTATGCTGGCCGCGGCAGGCTTCGCCCTGTTCTTCAAATTTACCAGGGTTGGGCTGGCGATGCGGGCTACGGCTGAAGACCACGAGGTGGCCCGCAGCGTGGGGCTAAACGTGCCCCGCATCTTCGGGCTATCGTGGGGTATTGCCGGGGTTATCGCCGCTATTGGTGGCATCCTGTTGGCGATGCTGACCGGCGTCAGCCTGAACCTGTCGGTGGTGGTCCTGGTCGCCTTCCCCGCGATCTTGCTCGGAGGCCTGGATTCGTTTCCAGGGGCCATCCTGGGCGGCCTGGGCGTGGGCCTGGTACAGGAATTGGTCAAAGTCTCCAAGTTCATCGAAGTTCGAAATTCGGCTGAGATCGCCCCCTACGTGCTGTTGCTGATCGTCTTGATCATCCGGCCCGAGGGTCTCTTCGGCCAGAAACGGATTGAAAGGGTTTAGCTTATGGCAGCTTTGCGCCCCGCCGGTGATTTTGACACCACCTACCGGCAGGATATGTCGCTCTTGCGCCAATCCTGGCATTGGGTGTTGCTGGCCCTGGCCCTTCTGGCGATGGCTACGGTGTCCCTTTGGGGCAACGCTTACGTCATCACCACGGTCAACCAGATTGCTTACACCGTTATCGCCGTGCAGGGCCTGAGCATCTTGACGGGCTATACCGGGCAGATTTCGCTGGGGCAGGCCGCTTTTATGCTGGTGGGGGGTTACATCTCGGCCTTGCTGGCTACCCACCTGGGCCTGTCGTTTTTCATCACCCTGCCCATTGCCGCGCTGGGAACGGGCGTCGTCGGCCTGTTGTTCGGCCTGCCCTCGCTGCGCGTCAAGGGCTTCTATCTGGCGATGGCCACCCTGGCGGCCCAATTCATCATCCCCTGGTTGACCCGCCACACCTTCAAAGATTACCTGGGAGGGGCCGAAGGCAGGATCGCCGTGCCGATACCCCAACTCGGCGGTTTGTCCTTCAACGACACGGCCAACTTCGTTTACCTCTCTCTGGGGGCTATGGTCATTACGACCATCCTGGCTTATAACCTGACGCGGACGCGTCTGGGACGCGCCTTCGTCGCCATCCGTGACAACGACCTGGCCGCCGAGCTGCTGGGCGTGAATCTGTTCGGTTACAAGCTGCGGGCCTTTTTCCTGGCGGCCGTCTTCGCCGGTATCGCCGGCGCATTGAAGGCTCACAGCCAGCGAGAAGTGGGCACGGAATTGGGGTACGGGCTTGAAGAATCGATCTTCTTCCTGGGTATGCTGGTTATCGGCGGGTTGGGCACGAACCTGGGGCCTTTCCTGGGCGCAACCGCCGTCATTCTCCTGGAAGACGTGGCCAACTGGACGGGGAATTTACTGGCTACATTCTTTCCCGGCCAGGCTTCCAGCCTGCTAACCTCCTTCCGGCCGATCTTTTTTGGCCTGATCTTGATGTTATTCCTGATTTTTGAGCCGAGGGGCCTGGCTCATCGTTGGACGCTCATCAAAGCCGCCTGGCGGCTGCGGCCCTTTGCACGCTGACGGGGCAGAAAAGGAGGTGGCCGAAAAAGCAAATCCCTGGTTC
>JBHHXL010000220.1:0-7978 GCA_046757065.1 Anaerolineae bacterium | reverse complement strand
CTCGCAATGCGGGCTCAGGCGCAAATCAGCCGCGAGAATCGGTTCAAACCGCATCCTGAGCCTGCCGAAGGATGCGACTAAACCGTGGAGTTACTTACGCCCATCAGATTTTGTAAGGACACCTGCCGATGAGACGAAAAATTCCGCTCAATCCTGGCAATTTTGCGCGGGGGCTTATCGCTTCTGCCTCACCCGGAGCGCTCGGTGGGATCAGCAAACGCCCCCGTCTGATGTTGGCCCTGGTGACCGTGCTGCTGGTTGCGTTCAGCGCCGCCTCATCCCAGGTCGACGGCCCGAACAAAGTTGGCCTGGTCGTGGTTCACGGGGATGATGAGGTCATCACCCAGTGCATTGAATTTTCCGAAGACGAAATCACCGGGCTGGACGTTCTGGAGCGTTCCGGCCTGGATCTGAACATCGGCGTGGCCGGCGGCCTGGCAAACTCCGTCTGCCGCCTCGACAACGAAGGTTGCAGCTTCCCGGCCGAATCCTGTTTCTGCCAATGCCAGGGCGCACCCTGTATCTTCTGGTCGTACTACCACTTCATCGATGGCAACTGGCTGTTCTCGAATGTGGGGGCTTCGGCCCATAAAGTGCGCCACGGCGATGTAGAGGGCTGGCGTTGGGGGGAGAGCTCGCCCGCCGGGGGAGAGACGCCCCCGGCCATCCCCTTCGAGCAGATTTGCGCCGCAGCGCCCATCGACACCCCGGTCCCGACCGATACCCCGCCGCCGACCGCCACGGCTACCGCCACCCCCACCCCCCCACCGACGCCGACGCCCGCGCCGACGAACACGCCGGAACCCACCGACACCCCCACCCCGCTGCCTCCGCCGGTCATCGCCTACTTCACGGTTGACCGCCCGACCATCTTCGCCGGCGACAGCGTTTCCCTCGCTTGGGACCTGTCCCTGGCCGAAGTGGCCTTCCTGCGCTACGACGGTCTGGAGGAGGGCGTGGTCGCGCCCGGCGGCAAGACCGTCGCCCCGGCCCAGACGACTGTTTACACCCTCGTCGCCCGCAACGCCGAGGGCCTGGAGACCACCGCCCAGGTAACGGTCAACGTCAATCCGCCCCCGCCCACCTCGACGCCGACCGCGACCGCGCCGCCGGCGGACACGCCAGACCCCGTGGCCGTCGCCCCGCCCACGGATACGCCGGTCCCACCGACCGAAACCCCGCTGCCGGAGCCGGTGATCGACTTCGGGGCCGACGCGCTCAACCTGGCCGCCGGCGCGTGCACAACCCTGCGCTGGAACGTGGAGCACGCCAGCGCCGTCTTCCTCGACGGGGTGCAGGTCGATCCCCAGGCCGGCCAGGAGGTCTGCCCGGCGCAGACGCAGGCCCACACCTTGCGCGTCGTCTACCCGAACGGCGAGCGCAGCGTGCAACTCACCGTGCAGGTGGCAACGCCGACGCCGCCCCCCACCAACACTCCACCGGCCACGGCCATCGCCCAGGTATTGGCGACGGCGACCTCTCCGCTGCCCCAACCGGGGGTCGAGGAGGTTACCCTCGCCCCGGCCCGTCGCAACAACCTCGCTGCGCCGGGGGAAGAGCAGCTCGGAGCCCCCCCTGCCGGGCGCGCTTCGCGACTGCGGCGGTTGTTTCGCACCGGGCTGGCCGTCGCCGGCGGGCTGACGGGCTGTGGGGCGATGTTGTTGGCTCTGCTGGCCGGGATCGTCGTCTGGCACATGGCCGTCCGGCGCAGGCTGCGGTAAAATAGCGGTGGTGATGTTGCAGTCCTTCCTGGTCGCCTGGGGATTCTTAACGGCCATTCCCCTGCCCTTCGTCGAGCCCCGGCCTGAGACGGAACCGGGCCGGGCCTTCGCCTGGTTCCCGCTGGTCGGTTTGGTTTTGGGGCTGGGCCTGGCCGGACTGGCCTGGCCGGATTTTGATGCGAGGGAATTCCAATGACGCAAACCACAGATACGCCACGGCGGTCCGAGGAAAGCCGGGGACAGGCCCCCGGCCCTCAATCCGACACGGCCAGGACGGTGCGCACCCTGGTTGATCGCGCCAGAAAGAAAAAGGGGCTGGTTATCGTCCACACCGGAGACGGCAAGGGCAAAACGACGGCGGCGTTGGGGTTGATGACCCGGGCCTGGGGGCGCGGGCTGAAGGTCGGGGTCATCCAGTTCATCAAGCATGAACGGGCGCGCTACGGCGAAATCCTGGCCGCCGAGAAGATGGGCATCGATTGGACCGTAGCCGGCGACGGATGGACCTGGACCAGCAGCGATATGGACGAGACGCAGGCCAGGGCGGTCCACGCCTGGCACGTCGCCCAACAGAAAATCCTGGACGGCGGTTATGACCTGTTCATTATGGACGAGTTCACCTATCTTCTGCACTTCGGCTGGCTCGACGTGACCGGCGTCATCGATTGGCTCCGCCACAACAAGCCGTCGATGCTGCACCTGGTCATCACCGGCCGCAATGCCCCGCAGTCGCTGATCGACTTCGCCGACCTGGTGACCGAAATGCGCGAGATCAAGCATCCGTTTCAGGCGCAGGGCGTTCGGGCCCAGGCCGGCATTGAATTCTGAGATAATTGCTCTCAGCCTTCAACCGGCTGGGGTTCGTCCGCGCTGAAATGAAAGCGTTGCTGGAAACGGCGCAGCAGGCGCAGCGTGGGCAGGCCCACCAGGAGGATGAAGATCAGGTTGCCGGCAGCCCGGCCCGTATCCCACCAGATCGAGGTGGTCAGGTAAAACAACCCGTAGCGGATCAGGGTTGACAGCAAGCCGAGGCCCGGTTCCCAGACGGCGCTGGTCGAGGCTGGGGCCGTCCCACCGGCCGGGGCGGTCAGGTAGGGCCAGAACCAGAGGTTCATGATGGCCCCGTACAGGAAGCCGGACACGGCGCCCCAGGCCGCCAGCAGCAGCACCTCGAGGCGGCGGTGGCCGGGAAATCGCGGCAGCCAGCCCGAGACAAGCCCCACCCAACCGGCGGCGAACATCTGGAAGGGGAGCCAGGGCCCGACGTTGCTGGTGATGATCGCCGAGGCCAGCAGCGACAAAGCCCCCAGCAAAAAGCCAAAGTCCGCGCCGAAGACGTAGCCGCACAGCAGCGGCAGAAAGAAGACCGCGCTAAACCCGCCCGGACCGGGGATGAGGCGCAGGGTGGCGTTGATGCCGACCAGCACCCCCAGCACGGCCACCATCCGCGAATCCATACTGCGCGTCTCCAGGTTGGCTACGATGACTACCAGGCACAGCCCCAGCAGCAAGATGAAGATGAGGGGCGCGTCGTCGGCGTGGGCCAGGCCCTGGGCCGTCGCCGCCCCGGCCCGGCCCGCGCCCAGGGTGAAAAACGGGGACAGAAAGGCCCAGATGCCCAGCGCGCTGGCCAGAACCAGAATTACCGTGGACAAAAACTTAGATTTTATCATCCATCCGCCCGTCATTCGGGCTTCTTTGTTTCCGCATTGGGGTAAATGATTGCGTCAATTTCCGCCAACACATCGTTCAAATCTGGTGGTTCAGCCTCAACAATATGGCTGCCAATATGTTTATGAGCTGGAAAGGTGGATAAATGAGGATAATGGGGGGAGTTATCATAGCGAAAAATCAGGTCACCATCCTTGTCTTGATAGTGAAATTTGTAAGCGGTACGATTGAAGTCTCGTGCTCCAACCGGCTCTAATTGTTCGACAATACTGAGACACGAACCATCGTAAAAGCGCAGCTCACTCTTAAACTTAACGCCGATAGTTACGGCGTCAATCTGCAACAACCTTATGTCAATATCCTGACGAGAATGGAGAACTGTTTCCAAACGCACCAGATAATGATAAAGGTTCACGATGCTGGCTCAGAAACCTCCGGCTGTACAGCGGCGCGCATCAAGGCTGTCTCCAGCTTGCGTTTGGTCTTCATGAAAAAATCATACGTTGCCACCCATTCGATGCAATGCTGCAATTCATCATCGAGCGAGCCCATTTGATATTTCTCATAAAAATCCGCGGACGGCATTTGATATTTTTGCTCAAACTCCCATAAGTCATTGGCCAACTCCAGCAAATCATCAATGGGATTGGTATTCGTCATTGCTTCGGCCAATGCCTTTTGGAATTCGTCCGCAGGAGGCAGTTCATTTTTGTAGGCTAATTTAGGCACTGCATTCTCCTTTACACGGCCAATAAGCCTTGACTTTTTCTAATTGATTATACCACAGCCTTGCCTAAATCTCGGAACCGCATCTGAGATGGACTTTGTCCATTTTTGTTATCCCTATCTTTATCCTTCCAATCTTCGTTGCACGTCCTCCACGGTCAAGAAGCGGTCGTCGCGCAGCAACTTGTTGATCTGCGAGGCGAAGACCAGCGACTCGGTCATCACCTCGCGGACCGGGCCATCGACCACGATCTGCCCGTCGCCCAGGATCACCACCCGGTCGGCGCTGTGGGCGACCAGTTCCACGTCGTGGGTGGCCATCACCACCGTCACCCCCCGGCGGCACAGGTCTTTGAGGATGCGGGTCAATTGCTCCTTGTTGCGGTAGTCCAGGCCGCGCGTCGGCTCGTCCAGCAGCAGGAGTTGGGGTTCGGCGGCCAGGATGGCGGCCAGCGCCGCCCGCTGCCGCTCGCCGGCGCTCAAATCGCGCGGATAGGCCCCGGCCAGGCCGCCCAACCCCAATCGCTCCAGTAAGGGGGCAGGGTCGTCCACCGGGAGCCGGTGGGCGCGGCGGGTGAAGGCCAGTTCCTCGGCCAGGGTATCTTTGAAAAGCAGTCGTCCAGGGTTTTGCGGCACAAAGCCCACCTGCCGGGTGATCTCCGTCAGCGGCGTCTGGGCGGTGTCCCGGTCCAAGACCCGAATCTGGCCGCGATGCGGTTGCAGCAGCCCGACCAGGCTCTTGAGCAGGGTGCTTTTGCCGGAGCCGTTGCGCCCCATCAAAGCCACGAACTCGCCCCGCCCGACTTCCAGACTGACGCCCTTCAGCGCCTCCGCCCCGTTGTAGCGGTGCCACACGTTTCGGGCGGCGATGGCCGGCGCGGCGCGGGCCGGGGCCGGAGAGTCCGGGCCGGGAGGTTCCGGCCTGGCCAGCCGGGGTTTCAACTCAGCGGCGAAGGGGCGGCCTTCTTTAATGGTCAGGGGCAGGGGTTGCCAGCCGAGCGCCCGGCCCAGTTGCACCAGGGGCGGGGCCAGTTTCGTTTTTGCCAGGACCTGGCGGGAGGGGCCGGCCAGGGGCGGTTCCCCGCCCCCCGGCACGTGGCAGACCCGGTCGGCGTACTGGGCCACCCGCTCCAGGCGGTGCTCGGAGATGACGATGGTCAGGCCCAGGTCCTCGTTCAGCTTTTGCAGGGTGGTCAGCACCTCTTCCGCCGCCTGCGGGTCGAGCTGCGAGGTCGGCTCGTCCAGAACCAGCAGCGACGGCTGCAAGGTCAGCACGCTGCCGATGGCCACCCGCTGCCGCTCCCCGCCCGACAGCGTTTCGATGCGCCGCCGGCGCAGGTGGGCAATGGACAACTGGTCGAGCACCTCCTCGATCCGCTTGCGCATCGTCGTCTGGGGCAGGTTGTGGTTTTCCAGGGCGAAGGCCAGCTCGTCCTCCACCCGCTCGGTCACGAACTGCGCTTCGGGGTCCTGGAACACGAAGCCGACCCGGTCGCTCATCCCGCGCGGCCCCACGGCGACCGGGTCGCGCCCGTCCACCCGCACCCGGCCGTAGATGCTCCCGCCGTGGAAGTGGGGCACCAGCCCGTTCAAACAGCGCAGAAGCGTGCTCTTGCCCGCGCCCGAGGCCCCGACCACCAGCAGAAACTCGCCGGCTGCGATGCGCAGCGACACGTCTCGCAAGACCGGCTGCGCCTGGCCGGGATAAACGTAGGTAACGTTGCTCAGCTCAATCATAGCTGCCTTCTCTGCTTAAGCGACCGGCCACAACCGGGGCGGCGATGAGCACAATGACCAGGCCAAGGAGCGGGTTGAAGGGCGGCCAGGCCAGCCGTGGATAAGGGTAGAAGATCAGCGCGGCCCGCCCCGTAGCCCAGGTGACCAGCAGGGCCAGGCTGGTGATCAGCGAGGCCCCGGCCAGGAGCGTATCCCGCCGCCGCCACAGCTCGCGTCGATAGCGGCTGCGCTGCACGCCCCGCCCGATCAGCCACAGGACGACGACCAGCAGCCCCCCGCCGGCCAGCATCGCCAGCCCGCCGGGGGTTTTGTTGGGGAAGTAGCTGCGGGCAAAGGCCCCGCCGGCCAGCACGGCCAGGGCCAGGGCGATCAGACTCTTCAGCAGCAAACTCCTGGGCGCGGTCGCTGCGGACGGCCCGCCCCCGAAGCCGCGCGCCTCCATCGACTCGGCCAGGGTGATGCTACGCTCCAGCCCCTCGGCCAGGAGGGTGATGAACAGCGGCAGCAGGTCGCGGATGCCCCGGAAGCGATGGCCGCGCAGGGCCTGCGCCTCGCGGATCTCCTGCTGGGCCAACAGCATTTGCGGAACGAAGGTAATGGCAATGGACATCACAATAGCCGACTGGTAGAGGAAGCGCGGCGCGCTGCGCAGAAGCTGGTAGTGATCGACCAGGGTGTTGAAGGTGGCAAAGCTGACCAGCACGGCCAGCAGGGCCAGGCCGGAGCTGAGGCCAAAGACCAGGCTCTCCAGGCTGACCGGGCCGCCGAGCTGGAGCACGGTCTGCGGCTGTGAGGCCAGGGTGGTCTCGAAGCGCAATTCGGGCAGGGTGAAAAGTTTGGTGGCCCCGGCCCTGACCGACAGCAAATTGAAGACGACGCTGAAAGCGACCAGGATCAGCCCCAGACGCAGAAACAGGCCCCAGCCCCAGGCCGCCGGCCCGCTGCGGTCCAGGCTCCGGTAAGTGGCGGCCACGGCCAGGATGGCGATGAGCAAATAGAACGGATTCTTGGTCAACAGGGCGGGGGTCAGGGCCGCAACCAGCCACAAACCGACCGCCTTCGAGTGGTAGTGACTCATCCCTGGTATCTGTTGTACTTCGCCCGCTACAGCCAGCCCCGGTAGCGGAAATAGACCAGCATCCCCCCGGAGATGATCACCATCAGGCCGATGATCATCAAAAAAGCGTAGGGGGTCCCGGCCAGAGGCAGAGTCACATTCATGCCGTAGATGCCGCTGATCAGCGTCAACGGCAGCATAATGACCGAAATGACGGTCAGGATGCGCATAACCTCGTTGATGCGATACGAGGTCAACGTCTCGCCGGTATCGCTCAGGTTGGCCAGGACCTCGTAGTCCTCGTCGATAATGTCGCGGACCTTGTTCAGGTGGTCCAGGATGTCGCCAAAGTAGTCCTCCAGCTCCTCCCGGATGTAGGGCCGGTCGACCTGCTCCAGGTTGGCCACGATGGCTACCTGCGGGCGGATGATGCGGCGCAGGGCGATGATGTCCCGGCGGGCCAGCGATAGATCGCGCACGATGCGGCGCATGTCTTCGGTGAAGATGTCCTCTTCAATATCGCGGATGCGGCTCTCCACCTTGTACAGGATGGGGAAAATGTAATCCACCAGGCGGTCGATGATGGCGTGCAGCAAGAAGCTCGCGCCCCGGTCCATATAGCGATTGCGCGTATCCTCGTTTTCGCGGCAATCGTTGAAGAAGTTAACCAGAGGTTTCAACACCCCGTCGTGAACGGTGACGACGAACCCGCTGCCGATGAAAAAATCGACCTCGCTGGCCCGGCTGACCTGGCGGGCGTGGTCGTAGATGGGAAAGTGCATGACGATAAACAGGTAGTCCTCGTCATCATACTCGTCGATTTTGGGGCGCTCGATGCGGCTCAGACAGTCCTCCAACGAGAGGGGGTGGAACCCGTAATGCTCGCGGAGATACTCCGTGTCTTCGACGGTGGCCCCAACGACGTTTATCCAGGTGACGCGGTTGTGTTGAATGATCTCGTGGCTCATAGCCGCCGTATTATGACGCAGGCCAGAACGCTTGTCAAAGTAACTGTTTGTAAATAGCATTTCGGGTATTGCGTATTGCGTAGCACGTGACACTTGAC
>JBHHXL010000219.1:0-7989 GCA_046757065.1 Anaerolineae bacterium | reverse complement strand
GCTTGTCGAAGGGCTTGTCGAAGGGCTTGTCGAAGGGCGCCAGGTAACCACCGAGATATTTCCGCCGCGCTGTACTAGGGCCCTGGACGCGGCGGAAGTTTTGGCCGCGAGGATGGTTCTGCCTGCTGCCCGCCAACCCCGCTTACGACCACACCGGCCAGATCGGCCCGGTTGTTGCCCTCGTCGGTCTCGGCCACCGCGCCTTCGGCCACGCCCGGACTCCAGCTATCGACGTAGGCGTACAGTTGGTGCGTCCCGCCCGGCAGTGAGCCCGGCCAGATGGTGTGCGGCACCGAAAAGTTACCTTCTTCCGAAGTCAGCGTCACCGACTCCCCGCCGTCCAGATCGCGCACCTGCCAGGCAACGCCGATGCAGTGCGCCCGGCAAACCTCGTTCCAGACCTGGTTGGCCTGGGTCGGGGCCGGGTCAGGGTCCACGTAGAAATCGACCCAGAACGAACTGGCCGCTTCCGCGCCCCGGTTCTCGACCGTGATCATCACCACCACCGGCTGGTTCGGGGCCGGGTTGGGCGGCTCAAGCCGGAAGTCGGTGATGACCAGATCGACCCCCTCGGGCAGTGGCCGCCGGACGACCAGCGGCAGGTACAGGCGCGGCAGCGATTCAATGCCCGAAACGTCCAGGTCCAAGCGCCAGACCTGGCTATTATCCCACGTGGCCTCGCTGGCGATGACCTGCCCGCCAACCTCAAAAGTAATCAACCGTCCGGGCGCGCCGCACCCGGCCGCCGCGCCCGCGCCCTCGGCCAGCACGTCGATGGCGTAGACCACCTGCATCTGCCCGTCCAGCTCCTGGAGTTGGGTCAACCCCTGGCCGCACGGCTGTTCCTTCACTTTGGCTACAACCGGCATCCCCGGCGACGGCGTGAAATTGGTGGCGCTGATGACCGCCCCGTAGAAGGTCGCCGGCGGATTGGGCACGTTGCCGGCCTCCACCTGGCTCGACACCGGGTCTCCTCGCAGGCGCAGCGTGGTCGTATCGGTGATGTTGAGCCAGTAGCCCCGGCCAAACTCCAGCCAGGCCAGGTCGCTGACCCAGGCCGGGGCGTCCACGGCGTAGACCTTCCAGGGATCGGCGGTGTCTGACTCGACGTGGCCGTAGACGGTGTTGTAGGCCCCGGCAATGGACAGCAAGGCCTGGCTGACGGGCCGCGTCTCCTGAACCGGGTAGGAAATCAGGTTCCAGCCTTCCTCGGTCAGGGGGATTTCGATGCTGGACATCAGCGCGTACAGCCCCTCGCCCTGAGCCAGCGTCGAGGCCACATTGTAGGTCAGGCTCACGGTCGTAGTCAGCAGCCGCCAGCCGGCCCCGGGCTGGCCCTCGTTCAGGTAGTACACCTTCAACCATTGCTCCTGGCCGGGCGGCACTTCGCGGCCCAGGTATCTGAAGCTGATCGACGTTTTTTGCAGATCGGGGGCGTTGTTCGAAGCCAGCAAGCGGTAGGCCTGGCCCACGAGCGTGGCCCAGGGCGGGATGGCAGGAACATTTGTGGCCGCCTGCAAGGTGTAGAACTCGCCCACCTGGAAGGAGAGGTCCTTGCCATACAATAGAATCTGACCATCCGAAGAGATGGTCGGAGCCGGTCCCGCCGTCCCTTTGATCGGCGCTGGCCCCGCCGTCCCCTTGATCGGCGCCGGGTTGCCACCCAGGGCATAGTCGGTCACGATTTCACGGCGGGGGTTCGTTTCCGTCGCCAGCTCATCCACCCAGACCTGGACGTACCCGCCCACGTCACCCTGAGTCAAGGTGAACGTCCCGCTATAAGCCAGACCGGTCGCCTCCAGGATCAGGGTCCGAGTCGGCACCGCCGAGCTGTTGAGCGGGAAGAGCCGGGCCTGGACCGTCTCCCCGCCCGATAGCCCGCTCCCGGCCAGCGGCAGGCGGATGTTGATCGTGGTCGAGTTGACCGGCGAGATGATAATTTCGGGCCGCCAGTCCGTTCGGGTCGCCAATTCCAGTTGATTGTCGCCGGCTTCGATGACCTCGCAGCCCAGGCGCGGCCCGGCCGGGGCGGCCAGTTCGTACAGGCAGACCCGGTCGCCGGGCCGAGCGCCCCGGGCCCGCACCTGGTCGATGCGCGAGGTGCCCAGGTCGATCAGGCGCTCCCCCTGAAAGAGAATGGCGCGGGCGCTGTCGCCCGGCTGGACCTTGGCTCCATTTTGGGACAGGAAGAAAACAGGGTCGTCCAGCGTCAGGATGGGGGTGGTGAGGGTTGTGACGTTGATCTGGGTCAACATCAGGGGCAGGTTGTTGGGGCCGCCATTGGTATTGACCCCATCCAACATATCGTAGAAAGTCGTGATCGTCTGCCAGTCGTAGCGCCCGGTCGTCTGGGCGGCCAGGGTGCTGGCGCAATTGACATCCCAACCGGCCTGGTGGTGGAACTCGCTGAAGTCGTCGCGGTAGGGATCGGTCATGGCCGTGCCGTCACAGGTGTCTACCGGGACGATCAGCCCATTCGGGCCAAAGCCCAGATAGTTGTCATCCAGGAAGAAGGCGTAATGCCCCAGCTCGTGGGCCAGAGCCCGCGGCCAGTCCTCGCCGAGGTTGCCGGTCGACTCGCCGTAGCGATTCCAGACCGCGCCTATGCGCACCAGACCCGGGGCGTAGACGATATTCGACTTATCGGGGTCGGTGAAGACGCCGGTCACGATGCCCCCAATGGTCGCGCTGGGCCGCAACCGGTTGGTGGCGTAGACTCTGACATCGGCCTCCGCCCACCGCTGGCGGTCGTGATAGATATTGATCTGCCCCAGGGCCGCCTGGCCGTTGGTCCAATCATAAAGGAGTTCCGAAGCGCGTTCCAGGTCGAAGCGCAGCTGGTCCATAAAAAGCTCGTCGTTGCGGGCGTCCCACTCCAGGGAAACGTCCAGGTTGAACAGCACCAGCGGCCTGGCCGACGACACGGTTAGCTCAACCACGCCAGGCCGGCTGCCAACCTCATCCGCCTCAAGCCCCGACGTCACCGGCGCGGCGCTGCTTAGAAACAGTTGGGCCTTGTCGCCGAAGAGCGCCAGCCCGGGCACGGTGGGGCTGACCGGCCACAGAGCCACCAGTTGGTGGCCGATCTCAACCGCCGGCAAAAGCCGCGAATAGCCATCCGCGTCGGTGCCGGCCGGGTCTCCGACCAGCTCGCCGCCCGGCAGACGGTAGACCCGGGCGCTCGAAACCCCGTTCCCCGCCCCAACCGACTCGAGATAGACCCGGGCCTGGATGTCATCGGACTCATAGGCTCCGATGTCGCAGACCGCGCCCTTGGGCCGGGATTGGCCGCGCTGGTCGGTGGCCGGGCAACTGCCGTTATCAACCACATCGAGGGCCGGGTTCTGGTCGAGCCGCAGCAAAGCGTGGGTTTCGGTCGAGCCGCCGTTGTCCTTCAAGAAATCGAGCGCCGGCGAAACCCCGGTGATATTGTTGCCGGTCGCGCCCTGGATGTTGCAGCCCTCGGTATCCTCGATCAGGTTATAATCCAACGAGTTCAGGTTGCCGCTGCAATCGGGGTCGAACGTGCCCAGGTTGCCGGCCAGGAGGGTATTGCGGAGGGTGGTTGTGGCCGCGGCGCTGTTCATGGTGAAGATACCGCCGCCGAAGCCGTCGCCATCTTCGCCGGGGGTGCCGGTGGTGCCGGTTGCGTAGGTGTCGCCGCCGAAGCCGCCGTCGGCATCGTTGTTGAAAATCGTGCTGTTGGCCAGCGTCACGGTGCCGGTGTAGTTGAAGATGGCCCCGCCGAAACCGCCCCCACCGTCGCCGCCAAAACCGCCACCGCCGGCGTGGGTCCCGCCGCCGTTGCCGCCCCAGGCCACGTTGTCGGAGAAGGTGCTGTTGACCGCCTCCACGCTGCCGTTCTGGTTAAAGATGGCCCCGCCCAGGCCGGCCCCGCCGCCGCCCCCGCCACCATCTGAGATCGGAGAACCGGCGTCGCCGCCCTGTCCGCCGCCGAAGCCGGAACCACCTCCAGCGCCGCCAAACGAAGCGCCGCCGCCGCCACCCCCGCCGAAGCCGCCGTCGCCGCCAGCGCCGCCAGCCCCAAAGCCGCCGGGGCTACCGCCGCCGCCGCCCCCGCCCCCGAAACCGCCGTCGCGGCCATCCCCGCCGGGGTTTGGCCCCGTAGCTCCATCGCCGCCGTCCCCGCCGTTGCCCCCCCCGCCGCCGCCGCCGCCCCCGACGCCGGGGCCGCCAAAGTTCCCGTTGCCGCCGATGGCGTCGTTGAAGAACAGGGTGCTGTTGGCGATGACCAGCATCCCGCCATCGTTGAAGATGCCGCCGCCCATCGCGCCGCCCCCACCGCCGCCGCCGCTGCCGAAGCTGCTATTGCTGCCGCCCCGCCCCCCAAAGACCTGGTTGGCGGTCACCGTGCTGTCCAACAGGTGCAAGGCCCCCTGATTGTAAATACCGCCGCCAAGACCGCTGACGTTGCCGCCCAGGCCGCCCACAAGCGGACCGCTTGTGGGGCCGCCGCTGCCGTCTGCGCCCTGGGCCGTGTTGAAGGACACAACGCTATGCGAAAGGGTCAACACCCCCTGGTTCCACAGGCCGCCGCCCGCGCCAAGAATGTTGCCGTCGGCAATCGTGACTCCTGAAATTACGACCGTGGCCCCGCCCGTCACCCGGATCACCCGGCTGCTGTCGTTGCCGCTGATCGTCAGCGCGCCCGCGCCTAAGCCGGTAATCGCCAGATCTTTATCGATTTCAAGCTGGCCGCTGGTCAAAAAAATGGTCTGGCCGCTGAGGGTGAAGTCGAAATTGATCTCATCGCCCGGCGCGGCGTCTTGTATCGCCCGGCGAAGTGTACCCGGCCCGTCGTCGGCGGTGCTGGTGACGGTGATCACCCCCTGCGCCCGGACCGGGGACAGCAAGGCGATGAAGGTGACGAGGAAAAATAAGGGCAGCAGTAAGCTAATGAGGATAGATTTGGCCTTCATTTTGGTTCCTCCCTCAAAACTGGCAGGACCGGTCCTCTAACCCCCCAGGACGGGCACGGCGCTTAACAGGTCCTCGACCGTCGCCACCTCGCGCCTGGCTCCCAGGGCCTTAAACGTAGCCTGCGCCTCTTGTAGCAGGGCGCCCCCCCGGGCGGCATCCGGTCTGGAATGTAAATATTGACCCCAGGACAGCCGGGTCAGGGCGGCCTCGTAGGGATTGTCGGCCAGCAGGGCCAGGCTTTGCTCGAAGGCGTCCAGGGCCCGCTCGGGCTGGCCGTTGGCCAATAGAACCTGCCCCAAGACCCGCAGGGACATCCCCTCCTCGTGCTCCATCCCCAGCTCGCGGGTCAGGTCGAGGGCGCGTTCCGCATCCTCCTGGGCTGCCGGAGCATCCCCCCCGGCCAGGCGGACCTGGGCCCAGCTGCGGTAGATCTCCTGCAACTGGTATTTCAAGCCGAGTTCCAATGCTATGCGCTCGGCCTCGACCAGCAGGGGTTCGGCGGCGGGGGCGTCGCAGCGGCGCAGGTGCAGGTCGGCCAGGCTGGACAGGCAGCCGGCTTCAAACTGGCGCAGGTTGTTCTGGCGGGCCAGCTCGAGGCCGGTGGTAAGGTGGTCCAGGGCCGCCGCGTCATCCCCCATATTCGTATACATAAAGCCCAAATTCAAGGACAGTATCGCCTGTTGGGCTTTGTTCCCCAACTGCTCGGCCAGGTCAACGGCCTGCCGGTAGTCGGCAGCCGCCCCCGCCCAATCACCGGTCGTGTACCTGTCAAGCCCAAGGTTGCCCAGGATCGTAATCATCCGGACGTAGTCGTGCAATTGGCGGCTGAATTCCAGGGCGCGCTGCGTGTCCGCCATCCCCCGCTTGAGGTCTCCCTGAGCGCCGTAGATTACGCCGCGATTGATCAGGCCGTCAATGCGCCACTGGCTGGGGCCCGGCGGCAGCAGGGCCAATCCTCGCTCGACCGCGCTCAAGGCTGCCCCGTAATCCCCCAGCGCAATCTGAACGCTGCCGGTATAAAGATGCAAGACCGCCGCTTCAACCGCGCTTTCGCCCTGCTCCAACTCGGTTAAACCGCGCTCCAGACAGGCCAGCGCTTCCTGGGGGGACTCGGACCGCAGCATTCCGCCCAAATGCCGGCAGACGCGGGCTTTGAGTTCCCTGACCTGGGGCGAGCCGGCCAGTGCAGCCAGGTCCGAAAGGGTCTGGTGCAGGCCGGCCTGCGCCTCCTGCCCCTGGCCGAGGTGGTAATAGACCTGGCTACGGGCGATATTCACCTTCGCCCCCAGCACCGGTTCCAACTGCCCGGCCTTGAACCGCTCCAGCAGGCCGCGCAAGGCCGGAATCTGGCCCTGGTTGATGAAGGCCCGGACATCGGCGGTAGCCAGCCGGGCCGCCTGCTCGATCTCGCCGGCCCGCTCGTAATGGAGCGCCGCCCGCAGCGCGTCCGGCTCGTCAACTTCGTAGAAGGCCGCTGCCCGGCGGTGCATAGCCTGCCGCTCGCGGCGGCCCGGCAGGTCGTAGTAGAAAGCCCGAACGATTGCGTTCTGGCCATAGGCTTTGCCGGCTTCGCCTTCGCTGACGACCAGCAGGTAGCGGTCGCACAGGTCCCGTAGCGTGCGCCGGATGTTCTCACCATCGAGGAGGGTCTCAATGACGTCGCGCGTGCCGGGATAGCCCAGCAGGACGGCCACGGCGGTCATCACCGCCCGCTCCTCCCCGGTCAGGCCCTCGTCCACCTCCTTGAGAAGGAAACGCTCGATGTCGTCGGTTTCGGTCAGGCGGGCAATGACCCGGCCGGGGTTTGAGGCGCGCTTCAGGGCGTCGATGGCCATTACCAGGAATTGGACGTTGCCGCCAGTATCGGCCTGAAGTTCTTCCACCTGCTCGCCGGTCAGAGATAGCCCTCGCGCCGCCACCAGCAGACGGACGTCCTCAAGGCTCAACCCGCCCAGGGCTTCGAACTTTACCGCCCGGATGTAGTCCGGCATCTGGCGCGAGGTGATGATCAGCGACACCTCTCCGGCCCGGATCAATTCCCCCAGACGGTCGATGAAGCCGGACAGTAGCGGGTCATCCTCGAAAAATTGGGCGTCATCCAGGCAGAGGAGGTAGCCGCTGCTCCGGATCAGTTGGAAGGCATAATCGAACAGGGTTTCGGGCGGCGGGGGCCGGCCCCCGGTCTGGCGGGCGCTCTGCAGCATCTGCCACAGGTCCTCCTGGCCGTGCCAGGCCAGGAAGGCGGCCAGCTTCCAGATGATGGCCATAATCCCCTCGCCCTCGTGGAAGGCGTGCCAAAAGACCTTGCCCTGCGCCTGCGCCTGCCGGTCCAGGACCGCCCCGATCAACGTGTCGGTCACCGATGTTCTGGATTCCACCGGCTGGCCCATATGCCGCGCCTGCCAGACCTCGGCCAGGGTGGCCGCCAGGGCCGTCTTACCCACCCCGGCCATACCGGTGATGACGGCCAGATGCTCGGAGGCCAGCTTATCGGCGAAATAGGCCAGCTCCGCTTCGCGCCCGACGAACTCGACGATTTCGGGCGGGCGGTTCGGCGGCGGCGGCGGCGGCACCTCGATCTCGTGGCTGAGTTGCAGGTTCAGCGACTGGATGTTGATGATGCCGCCGATGTTGACCAGGGCGGCTTTGATCTGCTCGACCACCTGGGCCGAGCCGTCGCCCAATTGCGGGGCCAGCAGCTCGGCGAAGGTATTGGCCGCGTCGAAATGCTCGATCAGCGCGGCCAGGGCTGCGGCCAGGTCGTCGTTCTGGGCCGCCGCTTCCGCCAGGCTGCGCGCCGCCGCCAGGCGATCCGCATCCCAGCCCTGTACCGCCCGCAGGATGTGCTTGCCGCCGGCCCCGGCGATGTGGCGCACGGCATCGATGGCCTCGCCGTCGAAATCCTGCACCGGCTCCCGGATAGGCCATAGCACACCCGCCGCCAAAACGCCGGTCCGGAAGTCAATGTCCTGGGCTTCGGCGGCCAACCGGGCGAACTCGCTCAATGACTCGGCCAGCTTTGCGCGCCATTGCTCGATGAAGGTCATA
>JBHHXL010000218.1:0-7993 GCA_046757065.1 Anaerolineae bacterium | reverse complement strand
AGGCTCAGGGTGCGGATCAGGCGACCCATCGGGGCCAAGGCGTATCCTGAGCCTGCCGAAGGATACGGCTTAACATAGGGTCACTTGCGCCCCGGTGTACTACCCACGTCGCTTTTGAACTCAGCGTAGTCGGCGTCAGCCCGATCTTCCCGCCACAACACCTGTCGAGGTCTGGCCCCATCCGCCGGGCCAATGATCCCTTCTTCTTCTAGCTGATCGATCAGGCGCGAAGCGCGCGGGTAGCCGATGCCCAATCGCCGCTGCAAGAAGGTGGTGCTGGCCCGGCCTGTTTCCACCACCAGGCGGACGGCCTCCTCCAGCAAATCATCCTTTTCGGCCTCGGCCACCAGGCCGGCCCAGGGCAAAGAGGACGGCCGCTCCATATCCATCGCCGCAACTTCGGCTTCGGCATCAACCTTCTTCCAAAACGTGACGATATTTTCGATCTCGGCGTCGGAGACGAAGCAGCCTTGCAAACGGGCCAATTTCGGGGAGTCGGGGGCCATGTAAAGCATATCGCCCCGGCCCAGCAGACACTCAGCGCCGGGCGTATCGAGGATGACGCGCGAGTCGATCTGGCTGGTGACGGCAAAGGCGATGCGGGCCGGGAAGTTGGCCTTGATCAGGCCGGTGACGACATCAACCGAGGGGCGCTGGGTGGCGATGATGAGATGGATGCCGGTGGCGCGGGCCATCTGGGCGATGCGGCAGATGTACCGTTCCACCTCATCCGAGGCCAGCATCATCAAATCGGCCAGCTCATCGACAACCACCACCATATACGGCAATTTGTCGTTGCGCCCGACCTTGCGATTGTAGGTCGCAATGCTGCGAACGCCTTGTCCCGCGAACAGCTTGTAGCGACGCTCCATTTCGCGGGTGACCCAGGCCAGGGCGCCGACCACCTGCTCGAGATCGGTCACGACCGGGGCCAGCAGGTGGGGCAGGCCGTTGAAGGAGACTAGCTCCACCATTTTCGGATCGATCAGCAGCAGGCGCAGGTCCTCGGGACGGTGATTGACCAGCAGGCAGGTGATGATGGCGTTGAGGCAAACGCTCTTGCCCGAACCGGTGGCTCCGGCGATGAGCAGGTGGGGCATCGCCGTCAAGTCCGCGCCGATAGGTTCGCCCGATCCGCCCCGGCCCAGGGCGATTTTCAAACCACCTTTCCCCCGCCGAAACTCGGGCGACTCCAGGACGCCCCGCAGGGAGACCAGGCTGACGTTGCTGTTGGGCACTTCGATGCCCACGATGGGGCGGCCGGGCACGGGCGCTTCAATGCGGATGGGGGCCGCCGCCAACGCCAGGGCTAAATCGTTCACCAGCGACGTCACCTTGCTGACCCGCACCCGCTGCTGAACGATGGTCCCGTTGGCCATACGCCGCTCGATGGTTCCCAACTGGAGGCCGAATTGGGTCACGGTGGGGCCACGATTGATTTCAACGACCTCGGCCGGCACGCCGAACCCCCGCAGCGTCTCTTCGATGATCTGGGCCTGGTAGCGGGTATTGGCCGGCAAAGATTGCTCGGTGGTTTGGGCGGGCGGGGCCAACAGTTCCAACGGCGGCAGCTTGCGGCTGCGCCGTCCGGCGCGGGCCGGCATCGCTTCGATGGCCGCTTCGGCGGTCATCGTGGGCGGGTCCAGGGCAGCCGGTTTGGCCTTCTTCTTCGAGCGCCTGGGCGCTTGCGGCCGGACTTCCTCATAGTGTAACGGTTCGCCTTCAAGGGACGGGTCGGCCAGCGCCTGACGCCAACGGTCTAACCTGGGGACCAACCGGGTTTGCATCCAGGTTTTGGTCCGGGCCCCAAAGCTCCAGACATCTTGCCAGCTCAAGCGAAAGGCGAACCCAAGGCCAACGACGCCCAGCAACACCAACACCAACGACGCCAGGGGGCCGCCCACCAGGTTGACCAAAAACGCGCTCAGCGCCCAGCCGACGATCCCCCCGCCGCCGCCCTGCGCCACCGCCAGCGAATCGTTACCCCCGGCTACAATGTGGAGCAAGGCCAGCAGCGCCACGAACACAATCTCGACCCCAACGATGATGTCCAGGGGCAGCGATTGTGACTCCTGGCTCAAGTTGCCCACCATCATTAAGATGCCCAGCACGCCGACGCCCAACATCGCCGGCACCGCCCCCCAGCCAAAGAGGGCGGCCAGGAACCGGGCCAGACTATCGGTGAGAACGCCTGGGGTTACCGCAAAGAGGGCCAGCAGCGAGACAATGGTGAAAACAACAAGAAGCAGGCCAAGCAGCTCGCGCTGCATTGGCCTGAGTCGGTCGAGGAATTGGTCGACAAAGTCGGTCGAAGATTTCCTGGATTTGCGCCGCGCAGCCATACCTCAAGTTTACCCGATCCGTATGACTATGTCAACTACCGAGGGGACGCAGCGTTTGCGATCAGAGGTACATATCCTGCCGGGCCTGGCGCATACTAAGCCCCAGCCGGTGGTTGCGGCTGTCAATATTTAGAATTTTGACCTTGACCTGATCCCCCTCTCGCACGACGTTGCGAGGGTGCAGGAAATTGCCTTCGGCCAGTTCGGAGATGTGGATCAGGCCTTCGAGGCCGTCTTCAATGCGGGCAAACGCGCCAAAATTGACTACATTGGTGATCGTCCCATTGACGATCTGGCCGATTTCATAATTTTCATCAACCATCGACCAGGGATTGGGTTTCAGGCGTTTGAGGCTTAAGGCCACCCGGTGCTGAGCTTGCTCCACCCCCAAGACATACACTTGCACCGCCTGGCCCTTCGACAGAATATCAGAGGGATGGTTTACGCGCCCCCAAGAAAGCTCGGAGATGTGGATCAGGCCCTCCACCCCGCCCAGATCAACAAATGCGCCAAACCCGCAGACGTGAGTTACGTGGCCTTGAAGGATGTCCCCTTCCGCCAGGTCATCCAGCGTTTTATTTTCATCCAGGCTTTGGGCCGCGCGTTCGGAGAAGATGAGCCGGTTTCGCTCTTGATCAAGCTCTATGATGCGCAGCGTAAGCGTTTCCCCCACGCGCCGGGCCAGCTCCGATTTTCGAGCCTCGGTTTCAATGTGATTTGGCAGATGAACCAACTGGGACGCCGGAATAAACCCCTGAAGACCCCCAGACCTCACTAACAGGCCACCACGATTAAAACCGGTTACTTCTAAAGTAAACACCTGACCTTGCTCAAAAGCGGCCTGGCTCCGCTCCCAATCCTGGTCGTGCGTTGAGGCCTGCGCTTGTTTTTCAAGCTCAGGAGGAGCTTCGCCAACAAGCGCCGAGGTAATGTCCTCAGACGTGACGTCGGTCGACCAATTGGTTACTTCAAAAGGTGTGGTCCTTTCCCCATCCTCTAAAAGAGCTTGCCAATAACTATCGTCCATTGGAGTTTGCCAGGGGTCATTCGTGGTGGTCATATGATTACCTCCCATCCAGAAACTACATTCAGCCCAAGCAAAGAATTCTACACTAAACAAAAGCGGCTCTGGCATCTTGAAAGGGGTTTTCAAGATGCCAGAGCCGTTGTACTCACGCTAGAACAGACGACCAGCGCAACTTTTTCCACAAGAATCGTTGACGAAGCAATCCTTAGTAACTGTCCGTAAATAACTTTTCACTTTTTTCCAAGAAACATCCTGCAAAAATGACAAGTTATTTCTGGACAACTGCTTAATGAGAAAAACCGTAAACAAGATCAGTGAATCCTAACCTAATCAACAGCAGCCCGCTCAAAACCCTCAATATACTACATTGGTTGCGATAAAGATGCAAACCCAGGCCTGCAATAACCCGGACCAATTATAATACTCCGCAAGTTTATTGTCAATTAAAATCTGTTGTTGGGGTGTGTCCGACATTTTAGGAGGACCGGGGGGTGTGCGACCGAAGGGAGTGTGTCCCCCCAATTCCCCCCTGTGCTTTCCAAAAAACTTGGACGCACCCTGTTGTTGCTTCTGCCGGTCATCCTGCTGATAACTGAGGAAGCCAAACCGTCACTTTTGTACCCTGTTGGGGCAAGGACTTCATAACGAACTTGCCACCAATCTGCTCGGCCCGCTCTTGTAAATTCACCATACCCAGGCTACCTCGCTGTTCGTAACCAGACATGACGCTGGCCATATCAAAACCGACCCCGTCGTCCTCCACGATCATAGCCAGGCTGCCCTCTCTTTCAAACAACCGCACCCGGATATTATCCGCTTCGGCGTGCTTGAGAGCGTTGTTCACCGCTTCTTGAGCGATGGCAAAGAGGGCGGCCGAAATCCTGGCCGGGAGAGGTGTTATTTGCCCGTCGGGCCGGTCTGTTACGACCTCAAGATGGAGTTTGGCAGCCTCATCTCGCTGGTGGCGCTCGAGCAATACATTGAGGGCCGGAACCAACCCCTCCGTTTCCAACACCAGCGGGCGTAACTCGAATAACAAGGTCCGCATTTGATGGCTGGCCCGTTGACCCAACTCGTTCATCTCGGCCAGCTCTTTTTCCGCCAGATCGAGTTCGTTGTGCTTGATGGCTTGCTTCACAAAATCGATACTCCCCAGAATGCCGGCCACCAATTGCGTCGGCCCATCGTGCAGATCGCGGGCCAGTTTGCGGCTCACTTCTTCCTGGACGGCGATCACCCGGTCTCGCTCGGCCTGGACATTGCGAAGCAGGATGGCGTTTTCCAGGGCGATGGCCGCGTAGTTGGCTATCGACCCCAGCAGCTCGAGGTCCTCTTCCAAGAAATCGCCTTGAATTTTATTCAGAACTTGAATCACGCCAATGACCCGCCCGCGAGAGATCATGGGCACGCACAACATAGACCTGGTTAAAAAGCCGGTGGTGACATCGGTCTGTTTGAAATGCCGCCGGTCCTTCTGAACGTCGGCTATCATCAGCGGTTCGCCGGTCAACGCCACCTGCCCGGCCAGGCCCTCTCCTTTTTTCAACCGAAACGGCTTAACGCCTTCTGCCTTCTCCCCCAGGGCGATCTGGAAGACGAGATCATCCGTCTTCTCATCTACCAACAACAACGAGCCTGCCTCGACCTCCAGCACGGCGTTGATGCGATGCATAATCTTGGTTAAAACTTCGTCCAGGTCCAGCGTCGAGGATAACTCCCGGCCCACCTCTTCTAGCACCGCCAGTTGCCCGATGCGCCGCTGGCCCTCCTGGTGAAACTGAATGTTCCTGAGAGCCAGCGAAGCCTGGTTGGCTACCGCCACCAGGGCAGCCTGGTGCTGGCTCCTGAAGGCGCCAGGCTGTTCGCTTTGCACAACAATGACCCCCAGTACCTCCTCCCGCGCCAGGAGAGGCGCGGCCAACCAGGCGCGGGGAGGCGCATCGCCCCACAGCGGCGCAGTTTGCCAATCCTCAAGCAGCAGAGGCTTCCCGGTGCGAACAACAACGTCCAGCGGATTGTCTCCGCCTGACAGCTTTGCGGAAACGTCATCCAGCGGCTGGCCGCGGTAAATGACCAGGGGGAAATTCATCTCCTGGCGGGAAGCATCGTAGATACCAATCGCCAGGTTGGATGTATCAATCAGGCGTCTTAATTCCTGATGCAGCACCTGAGCCAGCTCATCCACATAGGTTGCTGAAAAGAGTGCAACACCAATATGATAAAGATGGGCCGCCTCGCTCAACTGTCGTGTCAGTTGCTTAACATTTTCCCCGTTGCTAGACATCAGTAGCGGGTTGCCGGGAGGAGGGTCAGCGGGGGACTGATACGGCGAGGGCGTAGACCTAGACGGGGGTTCTGTCTGGGTAGGTTCGGTACTCATCATTGGTGGGTCCTCTTCCATAAAAACTTCTTTTATTAAAGCCTTTATAGCCAATGCCGTGAATGCGCCTGCGTCGATCCGGGAGCCTATCTTAGACCGTCTGTTTGCTTAAGTCAAATGCAGATGACGCCTTATACGGGGAGCGATCATGGGAATTCCCAAAGAACCGAGCGTTGTTAGCTCTTGCCGTCTCAGCTATTCACAGATCTTATCCCCAATCAATGAGAGTTAGTTATAAAGATTAGCAGTAGTAATAGGCCCTGTTGATATGTGGAAAACCCGGCTGATCCCGTAGAAACGCCCATATCTAGGGGGGGAGGTAAGGTAGAGATGGCTATATGTGGCTTGAAGTTAAACTGGGGCAGTGAAGAAGATGTGGAAAAGAAAATTGATAACCAGCGGAAGGGGGGAAGGCAACGCCAGGCGGAAATTGGCGCTGCAACTAAATATAGGTGGGGGGTCGGGTTGAGCCCCTACATATTGAAAGTTGCACCGGGAGGCCGAAAAATATGCAGAGGTGGTTATAGAAAGTTATCCCCATTTTGAGGTAGTTATCCACAGTTATCCACGGTTTATCCACAGAATCCAGGGTTTTTGTAGACATAAAAAGAGAAGTGTGAGCGACCGCCCCATTACAACAACCTCAGTCAAGACGCCAAGTTTTGCTTGATTTTTGCTTTTTCCTGGCGTAACTTCACGTCTTGGCGGTTCAACTCACCCCCCGGTGTTCCTGAGCTCAGGAGACTTTTTGGTATAACATCTCGCGGATGGCCATCATCTCCTGGCGAATTCTGCCGTCCCGTTCGATAGCGGAGGTCATCTTGTCGCAACCGTAGAGGATCGTTGTGTGGTCCCTCCCTCCAAGAATGGTGCCGATTTCGGGTAAAGAGGCATTGGTTTCTTCTCGCGTCAGGTACATTGCCATATGCCTGGGATGGGTTATTTCTTTGCTGCGCCGCTTGCTCTTCAAATCATCTTCGCTAATGCCATAGAATTCGGCCACGGTGCTTAGAATCAGATCGGCGGTCAGGTTGGATTGGCGTGCTACCAGGTCTAGCAAGGCAATCTTTGCCAGTTCGATGGTGGCGTGGGTGCGGGTGAGCGCCACCTGGGCAATAACTTTGTTGAGCGCGCCTTCCAGCTCTCGGATATTGCTTTGAATGCGTTTGGCAATAAACTCCACCACGTCGTCGGGCAAGCAGATGCCCTGCTCTTCGGCCTTGAACCGCAAAATGGCAATGCGCGTTTCCAAATCGGGGAGTTGGACATCGGCCAGGAGTCCCCATTCGAAGCGCGAGCGCAATCTCTCCTCGAGGGTGATGATGGCTTTCGGCGGGCGATCGCTGGTTAATACGATCTGCCCCCCCGATGAATGCAAAGTGTTAAACGTGTGGAAAAACTCTTCCTGCGTGCTCTCTTTGCCGGCGATGAATTGGATGTCGTCGATGAGGAGAAAATCGGTGTTGCGGTATTTCTCCCGAAAGTCCTCGGTGGAGCGGTTGCGGATGGCGTTGATCAGATCGTTGGTAAACGTTTCCGAGGAGATGTAAATTACCCGTCGCTGATTGGCCTTGGCTTTGTGGGCAACAGCCTGCAACAGGTGAGTTTTTCCCAACCCGACCCCGCCGTACAAAAAGAGGGGGTTATAAGCTTCGGCGGGCCTCTCGGCCACCGCCAACGAGGCGGCGTGAGCCAGCCGATTCGACGCGCCGACGATGAACTTGTCGAAGGTGTATTTGCTGTTCAGCTTCAGGCTTGGTCTTTCCTTAGAGGCGTGCCCATTTTGCCAGGATATGGCTTGCGGCAAGTCTTGATGTAACACGAGGGCCTCCTCTTCATCCGCTTCTGATGAGTGCACGACGAATCTGACCTGTACCAGGCAACCAGCAATCTCGGACAGGGTACGCTCGACCGTGCCGTTCAGTCGATTTTCGAGCCAATCTTTCGCGTAACCGTTCTGGACGCCGATCACAAACGTGTTGTCCTCGTACGAAACCAGCTGGGTGTGCTTGAACCAGGTATCAAAGGTAGCCTTGGTCATTTGCAGTTGCAATTGACCGAGGGTTGCCTGCCAAGTTTGCTCTGCGGTTTGCATTGGTGGTTTAATTCCTTTTAGCGCATTAACGCACTGCGGCTAATAAAAATTGCCAGGCTGACCGGTAAGCGGTTGTCCAGAAATAACTTGTCATTTTTGCAGGATGTTTCTTGGAAAAAAGTGAGAAGTTATTTACGGACAGTTACTAA
>JBHHXL010000217.1:0-7999 GCA_046757065.1 Anaerolineae bacterium | reverse complement strand
AAAAAGTTATTTACGGACAGTTACTAAGCTATGACCCAGGACTTCATTCCGTTCGACCAGCCGACGATCAGCGAGGAGGCCATTGCCGAAGTGGTCGATGTTTTGCGCTCCGGCTGGATCACCACCGGCCCCAGGGTCAGGCAATTTGAAGCCGATTTCGCCCGTTACGTCGGCCTGGACCCGGCCTGCGCCGTCGCCCTGTCCTCGGGCACGGCGGCTATGCACGCCGCTCTGGTCGCCCGTGGCCTTGGCCCCGGCGACGAGGTGGTCACCACCCCCCTGACCTTTTGCTCCACGGCCCACGTCATCGAGCACACGGGCGCGACCGTCGTTCTGGCCGATGTCGATGCGGTTGACTACAACCTCGATCCGGAAGCCGTTGGGCAGGCCCTTTCGCCGAGGACCCAGGCCCTGCTGCCCGTCCACCTGGCAGGATTGCCCTGCCGGATGGGGGCGTTGCAGGCCATCGCCCGCGAACACGACCTCTTCCTGCTGGAGGACGCGGCCCACGCCGTCGGTGCGGCCTGCGAGGGCCGGAAGATCGGGGCCGTCGGCGACGCGACCGCCTTCAGCTTTTACGCCACCAAAAACCTGTCCACCGCCGAGGGGGGGATGCTGACCACAACCGATCCCGACCTGGCCGGGCGGGTGCGCGTGTTGAGCCTGCACGGCATGAGCCGGGACGCCTGGGCGCGCTACACCCGGAACGGCTCCTGGGGCTACCAGGTGGTGGAGGCCGGCTTCAAGTACAATATGCCGGACGTGCTGGCCGCCCTGGGCCTGTGGCAGTTAAAATACCTCGACGAGCGCATCGCCGTCCGGCGCAACCTGACCGAACGCTACAACGCCGCCTTCGCCGCCGTGCCGCAGCTCATCCTGCCGCCGCAGGCCCCGGCCTCCTGCGCGCACGCTCACCATCTTTACATCCTGCGTCTCAGGCTCGACCAACTGCGGATCGACCGCGCCGGCTTCATCGCCCGCCTGCGGGAGCGGGGGATCGGCGCCTCGGTCCATTTTATCCCGCTGTACCTGCACCCGTACTACCGGCAAAAGTACGGCTGGCGGCCGGAGCAATTTCCCAACTGCCAGGCGATTTATGAGTCTTGCCTGTCGCTGCCGCTCTATCCAAACCTGGACCAGGCCCGGCAGGATCGCGTCATCGAGGCCGTGCTGGAGACGGTGGAAGCGTTCAGGAGGTGATCTGAGTAGGTCACGCTTGTAGCGTGACAGTCACGTTAAAAACGTGACCTACTCCAGAAGCAGATTAGATAGCTAACATGATCAAGCGACTTTTAGATATTCTCATCGCCGGGCTGGGCCTGGTACTCCTCAGCCCGCTGATGCTCCTCATCGCCCTCTGGATAAAATCGGATTCGCCGGGCAAGGTCCTCTACTGGGCCGAGCGGGTCGGGTTGAACGGCCAATCCTTTCGGATGGCCAAGTTCCGCTCGATGTACGCCGGGGCGCAGCGCAACGGCCCGGCCCTGACTCTGGCCGGCGACGAGCGGGTGACGCCGGCCGGACGCTGGCTGAGGAGATACCGGCTGGATGAGATCCCCCAGCTCTGGAACGTGTTGGTCGGCCAGATGAGCCTGGTTGGGCCGCGCCCGGAAGCGCCGGTTTACGTCGCCCGTTACACCCCGCAGCAGCGCCGGGTTCTGTCGGTCAAACCGGGGATGACCGGCCCGGCCCAACTCAACTTCAAAGATGAAACGAAGCTCCTGGCCGGCCCCGACTGGCAGGAGCGTTACCTCGATCAGGTGATGCCGGCCAAGCTGGCGCTGGACCTGGCCTACGTGGAGAATCAATCCACCTGGGGCGACATCATGATCATGCTGCAAACGGCCTATCGCCTGCTGTTTCCCTACACCCGGGAAAAGCAACCCTTGCTCCTGGGCCGTCACCTGCTGCTGGTGGACACCGCCCTGATCGCCCTGGCCTACGTCTTGAGCTTCGTCCTGCGCTTCGATGACGAGACATTCCGGGTGGAGTTCTTGAAGTACGTGGGCCTGTTGCTGCCTTATCTGGCCGTAAAGCTGCTGGTCTTTTTCATCTTTGGCCTGTACCGGCGCGTCTGGCAGTACGCCAGCGTGCGCGAGTTACTCTCCATTTTGGGAGGCGTAACCGTCAGCAGCACCCTCATCAGCGCCATCACCCTGCTGCTGTGGGTCTTGCCGCTGGCCGGGTCGCCGGTGCAGGGCTTTCCGCGCTCGGTGTTGGGCATCGACTGGCTGATGACGCTGGTTCTGGTCGGCGGGTTTCGTTTCACCCTGCGCGCCCTGAGCGAGTTCTCCCCGCCGGAGGAACCGCCGGTCGGTCCCTCGGTCGGGCCGCAGGCCATCAAACGAACCCTGATCGTGGGCACGGACGATGGCGTGGCCCGCGTGGCCCGCGAGGCCCGCCGCAATCCGCGCCCGGCCTACAACCTGGTCGGCCTCATCACCGGCAACCAAAGCCAGGTCGGCCTGGCCATCCACGGCCTGCCGGTGCTGGGCGGCCTGGACGAGCTGCCGGCGGTCGTCAGGGAACGCAACATCAACGAAGTGATCATCGCCGCGCCCAACGTCGGCGGCGATTTCACCCGCCAGGTGTTGCAAAAGACGCGCGGCCAGGCGGTGTCGATCAAAACGCTGCCCGGCTACCACGAACTGATCGAGGGCAACGGCGGGTTGAGCCAGGCCCGCAACATCCAGATCGAGGATTTACTGCGCCGCGACCCGCTGTCCACCGATGAGGGGCAGATTTTCAGCTACCTGACCGGCCACAAAATCCTCGTCACCGGGGCCGGCGGCTCGATTGGCTCCGAGTTGTGCCGCCAGATCAGCCGCTTCGGCCCGGCGGAGGTGATTTTGCTCGGCCACGGCGAAAATAGCATCTTCTTTATCCACGAGGAGCTGCAAACCGCCTTCCCTTCAATTGCTTATACGCCGGTCATTTCCGACATCCGCGATTTTGGCCGGACGACCCGCCTGCTGGCCCGGCACCAGCCGGACATCATCTTCCACGCGGCGGCCCACAAGCACGTGCCGCTGATGGAATTAAACCCGGAAGAGGCCATCGTCAACAACGTCCTGGGCACCCGGGTTCTGGTTGAGGCCGCCGAGGCCCTGGAGGTGCCGCGCCTGGTCCTCATCTCCTCGGATAAAGCGGTAGCGCCCGGAAGCATGATGGGCGCCAGCAAGCGCCTGGCCGAGCTGATCGTGCAGGCGGTGGCCCAGCGCAGCCGGCGGTGCTACGTGGTGGTCCGCTTTGGCAACGTGCTGGGCAGCCGGGGCAGCGTTGTGCCCATCTTCCAGAAGCAGATCGCCGGGGGCGGGCCGGTGACCATCACCCACCCGGAGGTGACCCGCTATTTTATGACCATCCCCGAAGCGGTGCAGTTGGTGTTGCAGGCCGCCGTTTTGGGCAGCGGCGGCGAGGTGTTCGTGTTGGATATGGGCCAGCCCATCAAAATCCTGGACATCGCCCGCGATTTGATCCGGCTGTCCGGGCTGCAACCGGGGACCGACATCGCCATTACCTTTACCGGCCTGCGCCCCGGCGAGAAGTTGCACGAGGGGCTGTTCACCCCGGAGGAAAAGCCTGCCCCCACCCAACACCCGCAGATTATGGCCATCCCGGCTACGTGCCCCGCCTCCGCTCAATTTTGGTCGCGGGTTGACTCCCTGATCAACGCCGCTTACGGCGGCGATACGCACTCGATGAAAACGCTCTTGCAGGAAATTGTGCCCGATGCTCAATTCTAGGCCCTCGCGGACCCTGTCGGGAAAATCGTTTTTTCTGATCTTCCTGCTAACCGTCTATTTCACCTTTTTCGGCGGCAGCCTTTACACCCTCACCAATTTTCCCCTGAAAGTCTTCAACCACCTGCTGGTGACCGTTATTCTGGGCGGGTGGCTGCTGCGGAGCCTCCTCCGCTCCGGGTCAGGGTCGCTGCCGAAAACGCCCCTCGATTGGCCCCTGCTCTTCTGGCTGGCCGTCCAGTTGCTGGCGGCGGCGCTGTCCATTTACCCGCGCTTCAGCTTTGAAGGCTTGTGGCAGCCGTTGACTCACGCCCTGGCCTTCTACCTGATCGTGGATTTGCGGTGGACCTATGGCCGGCAGTTTGTGCGGGCGCTGTACCTGACCGGGGCCGTGGTCTGTCTGGTCGGCCTGATCGAGTTTGCGAGCTGGTATTTCGGCCTGCCGCTGCTGGCCGGTTTCCAGCAGGGCTGGCCCCAAATCGGCGGGCTGCTCGATTTGACCCCGCCCTACTGGTACCGGCTCAACTTCACCCTCAACGGGGCCACCTCGCTCTCGGCCTATCTGGCCCTGCTGATCCCCCCCGCCCTGGCGTTGCGGCTGAGCAGCGAAGATAAAGACGAGCGGCAGGCCCTGCTCGCCTGGCTGATCCTGGCCGTCGTCGTCGAGGGCCTGACCTTTTCGCGCGGCGGCGTGCTGGCCTTAAGCGTCTCGCTGCCGGTCTTCTTCCTCGGCGGGTGGCTGTTGAAGCGACCCGGCTGGCAATCGACGCTGAGCCTGCTGCCGGCGAAGGTGGTCTGGGGCGGCCTGGGCTTGCTTCTGCTGGCCGGGCTGGCCGGAGCGGGGCTGCTCCAGCAGCGCCTGGCCGACCACGGCAGCGGCGACCAGGTCCGCCTCAGCCTGTGGCAGAGCGCGGTCCGGATGGCCCTGGACCGGCCGTTGACCGGGGTTGGCCCCAAACTCTACGGGCGCGCCCTGCGCGAATACCGCGATCCGGCCCAGGCCCGGGACCAGATCACCACCGCCCACAACCTGTACCTCAACACCGCCGCCGAGACCGGCCTGCTGGGGCTGCTGGCCGGGGGCTGGCTGCTGGGGGCGCTGGCCGTAGCCGCGCGGCGAACCTGGCGCGCCAGGCCCGATCCCGCCGCCCGGTTAAGGTTGCTCGGCGTGGCGGCGGCGCTGCTGGGCTTTGGGGCGCAAAGTATGGTGGATACCTTCACCGCCACCCAAATCGTCTGGCCGGTGCTGCTTGGCGCGGCTTTCTTGATCGCGCCGGCCCGGCCCGCGACGGGCCAGGCAGCCACGCCTGCCCGCCACCCTCGCTGGGTCGCCATTCCCCTGCTGGGTTTGCTGCTGGCTTACGCCCTGTTCCTGGCCCGGTGGGACCTGGCCCAATTTCGACTGCGGGGGGCGGATCGTCTGGCGGCGGAGGGGGACCTGGCCGGGGCGCTGGCCGCCGCCGAACGCGCCCGCCGCCTCGATCCCGGCCTGGCGCTCTACCGGTTTGAAACGGCTTACTACCAGGGCCGCCTGGCCCTTTCGGAGCCGGCCTACCTGCCCCGGGCCATCGACGGCTACCGCTCCGCGCTGGCGCTGGAGGCCACCAATCCGAACTACCAGGCCAACCTGGCCGGGTTGCTGTGGCAGGCCGGCCAGCCGCAGGAAGCCATCCGGGCTATGCAGCGGGCCTTAGCCCTGTCGCCGTCGGATCCCGTCTACCTGGTCAACCTGGGCCATTTTTATGAGGAACTGGGCGACGAGGCGCAGGCGCTCGAATACTACGGCCTGGCCGGGCGGCAACTCCCCGACCTGGCCGGTTCGGGGTTGTGGGAGCCGGAAATGCGCCAGCGGGTAATCGAGACGGCCCGGGGGCAAACCGACGATCTCCGCGTCCTGAGCGCCCTGGCCCTGGCCGGCGGCGATCCTGAGGAAGCCAAAATATCCGCCAAGAAAGCGATTATAGCCAAATCCGAACGAAGGCAACCCTATGTCGCCCTGGCCCGGGCCTTGCTGGCCCAAAACCGCTTCGAAGCGGTCGAGACGCTGGTCTCGGAGCAGCTTCCGGCGGCGGACACGGCCACCAGGGGATCGTTATATCTGCTGCGGGGCCAGGCCCGCTGGCTGCGCGACCCCGCTAACGAAGCTGCCGCCCTGAAGGATTTGAAAACGGCGCTGTTCATCGATCCCTTCGCCAACGCGCCGGCTTACTATTACCTCGGACAAATCTACGAGGCCAGAGGGGACCTGGAGCGAGCCAAACAAGCCTACGCCCGGGCCGTCCCTCCCCAGTTTGTCTCCCAAAACTACGAAGTGGTCCTGTATGGCCGGACCGTCGGCCATCCCCCGTTGCTGCTCCAACTGCTGCCGATAAGCCAGGACGAAGACAGCGCCCGGCCCTGGCTGCGCCTGATTGAGTTGTACGAAAGCGAAGGCCAGATTCAAGAAGCTGCCCTGCTTAAAGAACAGTTACAGGCCCGCTACCCCTATCTTTCCATAATACCGTAATCCCCGAAGGCATCCCCATCTTTGCCAGAAGACCCACTTTCCTGTATCATTGTTCCTCATCTGGGCCGGTGGTCATGTGCCCCGGTCAAAGGTCCCAGTAGATCCGATTTGTAGCGCAAACAAAATCCTGCGTACTTTGCAGGCTGTTACGCTTCGCGTGCGCGGGTCAAACTAACAGTTTGACCTACATAACAAGCCAGCGTGTTGGGAAGATGGGTACAAAAACCAGCATCATTGTACCGACTTACAACGAAAGAGAGAACATCGTTGAGTTGACCCGGCAATTGTTGGCCCTGCCCCTCAAGGCCCGGGTGATCATCATCGATGACAACTCGCCCGACGGCACCGGCCAGCTGGCCGAGGCGCTGCGAGCCCAGAACGGCCGGGTCCACGTCATCCACCGCGCCGGCAAGCTGGGCCTGGGCACGGCCTACATCGCCGGTTTCAAGTACGCCCTGGCCGACGGCGCGGACCGGATCGTGACGATGGACGCCGACTTTTCCCACGATCCGGCCTACGTGCCCGATCTGGTCGCCCTGGCCAACACCTGCCACGTCACCATCGGCTCGCGTTACATCCCGGAGGGGGGCGTCAAGAACTGGGGCTTTCACCGCCGCTTTCTCAGTTGGGGGGCCAATCGATTCGCCCGCACGCTGCTGGCCCTGCAGGCCAGCGACTGCACCGCCGGCTTCCGCTGCTACCGCCGCGAGGTGTTGCTCAACATCGATCTGGACCGGATTTTCTCCAACGGCTATTCCTTCCTGCTGGAGATGATCTACCGCTGCCAGCAATTGGGGTACACCATCGGCGAAATCCCCATCATCTTCGCCAACCGGGAGCGGGGCGCATCGAAGATTTCGCAACAGGAGATTTTCAAGGCGATGTACACCGTCCTGCGCCTGGGGCTGGGCCGCCCGTTCTCCCGCCGCGCTCACGTGCGAAACGCCGTACCCTTACCCCACGACCCCCCCCTGGCCGAGAACCCGCCGGGCGGACAGATTCAGTAGGCCCGCGCTCCAGCGCCATCCCCGCGCCCGCGAACCTTAAGACTTATTGACTATACCTCGCCTGCAACGGTTGGAGTATACTGAGGGCGATGTGCACACCCAGTGAGGTTTCTCGCCGGCTGTTACTAAGAAACTGCCGCCTTGCGCAAGCCAGGGCATTGCCCGTACTTCTGGCGCTGGTCGTTCTGCCGGGTCTGGTGCTGAGGCTGCTGGCCGCCTGGCAGCCGGTTCCCGTGCTCATCGAGAAGACGCTGCCCGACGACTCTTTTTACTACTTCGCCATCGCCCGCAACATCGTGGCCGGGAACGGCGCGTCGGTGGATGGCGTAACACCCACTAACGGCTTCCATCCCCTGTGGAGCCTGGTCCTGCTGGCTCCGTACGCCCTGCTGAAGGACGGCGACGCCCCGATCCACGCCGGCCTGAGCCTGGCCGCCCTGGCCGATGCGCTGAGCGCGGTCGTCGCTTTTGCCCTGGCCCGGCGCGTCACCGGCCGGGATTCCGCCGGGCTGCTGGCCGCGTTCCTTTATCTCTTCAACCCGCTGGCGGCGATGGAATCTGTCAACGGCCTGGAGACTTCGCTGGCTATGCTCTTCTTCGCCCTGACGAGTTGGGTCTACCTGACTCGCGTTCGCAGGGACCGGGCGACCTACGCCGATTACGCCCTGCTGGGCCTGGCCGCCGGATTGATGTTGCTGGCCCGCACCGATACGTTTTTTCTGCTGCTGCTGATCGCGGGGGAT
>JBHHXL010000216.1:0-8032 GCA_046757065.1 Anaerolineae bacterium | reverse complement strand
CGGTTGGGACGGGCGCCAGCTACCGGGAATTGCTGGCCCAGGCGAGCGCAGCGAGTGCAGCGAGTGCAGCGAGCGGCGCTGACCTGGAGGCGCGGGTGATGGCCGCCCTCAACCTCGACGCCTTCCCGGTCGCCACGCAGGTCTATCCCCGCAAGCAGGACTGGCTGGTCGTCAACGCCCTGGCCGGGCTGGCCGGATCGCTCTACAAATTCGCCTTCGACCTGCGCCTGCTGCAATCGCCCCCGGTCGGGGAGTGGGCCGAACCGTTCGCCCGGAAGCAGGTCGGGTCCAGCGCGATGCCCTTCAAGCGCAATCCGATCAACGCGGAGAACATCAACAGCCTGGCTCGGTTGGTGGCGGCCCTGCCTCGCGTGGTCTGGGACAATGCGGCCCACTCGCTGTTGGAGCGCACCCTGGACGACTCGGCCAACCGCCGCGAGGCGCTGCCCGTCGCCTTCCTGGCCGTGGATGAAATGTTGGGCCGGGGCGCGCGCCTCATCCGCGATTTGCAGGTGAACGAGGCAGCCGTGCGTCGCAACCTGGCCGCCTATGGCCGGTTCGCCGCGACGGAGCGCCTGCTGATGGCCGCCGTCGCCGCCGGGGGGGACCGCCAGCGCCTGCACGAGGTGATCCGCCGGCACAGCCTGGCCGCCTGGGCAGATGTGGCCGGGGGGCGATCTGCTTCCCTGGTTGAGCGCCTTGGCCGCGATCCCGAGATCACCCGTTGGGTTCCGGGCGACGAAGTGCGGGCTCTGATGGATGCCGCCGGGTACGTGGGCGATGCCCCGGCGTGGGCCCGGGCCCTTGCCGGCGAAATCCGGGCCGCAATTTAATTGGATTTGGAGATAGACCGTGACCATCAAAGCGATCACCTTTGATTTTTGGGGGACGCTCTATTTCAGCGAAAACCAGGGTGAGGATCGCTTGCGCGAGTTTCACCAACGCCTGCAAAGCGACGGTTTTCCGGATTTGACCTGGGAGGAAACCCGGGCCGCCGCCCAACAGATGTGGCAGCATTGGGATGCGGTGTGGCGAACTGAGCAGCGCACCATCGGCGCGCGGGAATGGCTGACCGGGTTCAGCCATCGCCTGAACCTGGCGCTGGCCGGTACCCAACTCCAGGCGATGGTGGACCGGATGGAGCAAATGCTGTTGGCCTATCGCCCGGCGGTCGTGGAGGGGGTGCCGGCGATGCTGGCCCATCTCTCGCGGCGCTACGCCCTGGCCGTCATCTCCGATACCGGCCTGACTCCGGGTCGGGTGCTGCACCAAATCCTGGTCGAGGACGGCCTGAGCGGATATTTCCGACACTTCACCTTCTCGGATGAGGTGGGCCGCAGCAAGCCTCATCCCAGCGTCTACCTGAGCACCCTGGCCGCGCTGGAGGCAACGCCCGCCGCAGCCGTGCACATCGGCGACTTGCCGTTCACCGACATTATTGGCGCGCAACGGGTCGGGATGCGGGCCATCCGTTTCAAGGGTGTGAAAGATACGGATGATCCACAGATTCGGGCGGACGCGGTGATCGATAGCTACGCCGAACTGGCCGCTGTTCTGCAAGATTGGGAAGCAGGCGCTACCTGACCCCGCCGCCTGGCAACGGTTCGTAAATAACCTTTCACTTTTTCTCAAGAAACATCCTGCAAAAATGCCAACCTGTGTTTAGACGACCGCTTAACAGAATTCCCACACAATTCACATGAGATTCACATGCAAATCAGCGATAATTGAGGGTAGGTTGAACACCAGATAACTAGACATAAAATTATCTTTGGTTGAAGTGTTAGGACCGTCGCAAACCGTTGCCAGGCCATAGTTCGGGTTGGCCGGAAACCCACCAGGGTTGACATAGTACCATTGTGTAAGGCCAGGTAATTACCTGTACCAAGGTTTTGTGGTATACTAAAAACGTCAACAGAAACGCGTTTGTGTTTCCCTCAATGGCTGAATCGATCATCGCCTGGCGTTATCAAGGTTTTAGGGGGGCATATAGTTTGTAGTGTTGGGTTGGTGGGTTTCCTATGTTGAGACGTTTTATTGGGCAGTTGCTAGAAATAATTCAGTCGCGCATTCGGTACAAAATCATCCTTCCCTACGCAGTTCTGATTTTGATTTTGGCCGGGGCGCTCATTTATTTAACAACCCGGCTGATCATCAACCAGCAGGAGGTCCAATTTCAGCGGCAGGTGCTGCTGGCCGGGCTCAGGTTTTCCGATAATTTTGCTTTGCAAGAACAGCGCCATCTGTCAACGCTGCGCGCGCTGCGGTTTACCGACGGGATGGCCCAGGCCATTCAAGAGGGTAACCAGGAGGTGTTGGAGAAACTGACTTTTCCTACGGCCATCAACCAGGGCATCGACTGGGTGACGGTTACCGACGCCAGCGGCCGGCGTTTGCTTGAGCTGCGACGGGATCGAACATCCTCCCAGCAGCTTGATTACGATTTTATTCGGGGGTCGGTCGAAATCGACTGGCCTATTGTTGGCAACGTGCTGCGCGGCGACACGGTTGAAGTCGAAGGCGAAACGAGCGACAAATTTGCCGATATTATTCGGGTGGACAGGCGCTTGCTGTTTATGACCGCTGCTTCTGTTTTAACCAAGACCTCGACGGCACAGGTTCAGAATAACCAGGAGCCGCAGGTGGAGATCGTCGGGACGGTGGTGGTTGGCACTTATCTGGAGGATTTCTTAACCCAGACGAAGGCCCGGGCCCAGGCCGACTTCACCATTTACGATCACACGGGCCAGGTGCAACTGTCCACCTTCCTCCTGGGGGATGCGCCTCCCCTGCAAAATCCGGGGGTCCTGTACCTCGATCCGGATGCTCGCCTGAGGCTTGGAAATACCAATGAACCGGTGCAGCGAAAACAGGTAAGAATTAACAACCGGGATTTTGATTTCCTTTATGACGAATTGCGTCTGACCACCCAAGACCCCGCCCGGCGAGATTTCTTCTCGGTTGCCATTCCCAGCGACGAGATCAACAGCAACATCGCCGATCTCATCACCACCCTGGTGTTGGCCTTTGCTGCGGCCATTCTTCTGGCGTTTGGCATCGGCTATTTCTCGTCGTCGCGTATCATAGCGCCCTTGGACGAACTGGTCAACGCCGCCGAGGCCGTGGCCGAAGGAGATTTATCGAAGCGCCCTCGCATCACCTCGTCTGACGAGATAGGTTTGCTGGCTCGCCGGTTCGGCCATATGACCGATAGCCTGAGCAAGCGCATTCAAGAGCTGACCTTGCTCCACCGGAGCAGCGAGCAGGCAACTTCTTCCGGGTTGGACCTGGATGAGGTGATCCTGGCCGTAATTCGCAGCGCCCAGGAAGCTTTGCCGGAAACCGATGAAGTTTTTGTCTACCTGCTGGATGAAGACGACGCCAAGTTCGTTCCGTTCATCTTGCCCGGCGAAACCGAACCCGCTCGCCCCACGATCCCTTACTCGCCTGAGGGGGCTTTAACCAGGCTGTTGCTTTCGGCGTCGACCGAGATCCTGCCCATTGAAGATGTTAAAAAAACCGGCCCGCTTGGCTGGCTCCACGAGGGCAACAGGACCGGCATCTTCATTACGTCGCTGACATCCAACCAGGGTCTGGTGGGTCTGATGCTGTTGGCCACCCATCACCCGGAGGGATGGTCGGATGAGTTCCTGCAAGAGGGCCGGCGTCTGATGCACACGATGGCCAACCAGGCCGCGATGGCTATCAATAACGCCCAGTTGTTTGAGAAACAGGAAGCCGCATATAAGGAATTGCAACAACTGGATAAACTCAAAGGGATGTTTATTGACATCGCCGCCCACGAGTTAAAAACGCCGCTGGGCGCGATGCTGCCCCTGGTGCCGATGCTGAAACGAAACATCACCACCGATCTCACCGATGAAGATATTGAGTACATTCGCGAAGATTTGCAGCTCCTGGAAGCGGCTATGCTGCGTATGCGTGAGATCACGCAGTCCATCCACGCGGTGCAACAGGCCGAAGCCGGCACCGCCTTATTGCGGCTCACAGAAGTGGATATGGCCGCATCCATCCGCAAAGTGGTGGCCGATACCCAGATCATCGCCAGTGTTGAGGGGCAGCACACGATTGAAATTGCGCCCCTGGCCGATTTGCCGAAGATTCAGGCCGATCAGGAAAAGATTGACCTGGTGCTGACCAATCTGGTGTCCAACGCCGTCAAATTCACGCGCGCTAACGGCCTGATCCGGATCAACGCCGAGGTCAAAGACGATTATGTTGTGGTCAGCGTTCAGGACAACGGGGTTGGCATCGCCGAAGAGGACAGGGAGCGAATCTTCGACCGGTGGCAGCAGGCCAAGCCTGAACATCGCACGCACGGCGGCATGGGGCTGGGCCTGACCATCGTCAAATATATGGTTGAACTTCACGGGGGACAGGTTTACCTGGACAGCCAGGTCGGCAAGGGCTCGACCTTCTACATTTCGCTGCCCATTCGCCAGCCGGACCGCCCCGCGGCTCAAGTGCCGGAGCGCACCCGGGCTGAAGAGGGGGAGCTGGCGGTGAAGTAGTGCGCCATTTGGGAGATTGGGGATTGGAGATTAGGAGATTAGGAGATTAGAGCATAAGCATACGCAGCTCAATTTCCATTCTCCCAACCCTGATTGGCTGACAAATTTAACATTTAAGCCGAAAAGTTATAATTGCTCACGGATTTCCACGGATTTAATCAAAAAATAATAGAAAATCCGTGTTCATCTGTGCGCTATCGCGTCCGTGAGCTATGTTAAAAGTGTCAGTCAACCAGCTCCCAACCTCTTATTTCCTGTATCGAAGGTTATTTTGGTCTGCCTGAGTTGTTGCTCATGAGGAAAACTAACGGATGAGTACGCGCCTTCGCCAGCTAGGGAGGATGTGGAAGCAGTTTAGCCGATCGCTAGACTTTGTCTTGCCGCTCTTTTTCCTGTTGAGCATGTGCGTGCTTATCGGCATCGCTCTTCTTGCCTTTCAGCGGACTGGCCTGGTTCTGGTTGATATTGACCTGGGGGCCGGCGTCCGGGCGGACTACAGCGTGGAGTCTATCCCCGATCAGCTTCTGCCTCCGCTCGACCTGGGCATCATCTCCGAGGCGCAACAGGACGCCGAAATTGCCGTGTTGGTTGAGGCCACCGTCCCGCCTATCCCCGGCTCCACCCCGACCGCCACGCCGCAACCGACCTCAACGCCAGGTGTTGTGCCATTTGTCAGGATCAATGCGCCCGACAGCGGCGATGAGGGCGCAGACCTGGTTATTGCGGCAGAGGTGCCGCCCGCATTGGCGGCTAGTTTTGACTTTTTCTGGGATTTGGACAACGACGGTGAATACGATGATTTGACCGGTGGGACCATCACCTATCGCTTCAACGATGAAGGCAACTACCCCATCCTCGTCCGGGCGGTCGATGACGCTGGCAATGAGTTCACCGACGAGGCCACCATCGATATTTTGAACGTGCCCCCAAGCGCCTTCATCGAGGCCGAAGCGGTTGCTGACGAGGGCAGCCCGGTTTCCTTCCGGGGCAGCGCTATCGACCCTGGCCTGGACGATACCTTGTTCTTCGAATGGGACTTTGGCGATGGCAGCCCGGCGGTGACCGGTCATCACAACCCGCAGCACGCTTATGCCGATGACGGCACTTACCAGGTCACCCTGAGCGTTTTCGACAACGACGGCGGCGTCGGCCAGAGCACCTTTATCGCTCAGATTAACGACGTTCTTCCCCTGGTAGACCTTGGCCCCGATCAGGTTGTTGACGAAGGGACGGCATTAGCCCTGTCGGCCGTTGTTTCTGAGGACCCCGGCGACGATGTTCAGACCTACGCCTGGGACTTCGACTACGACGGGTTCACCTTTGACGTCAATGCAACGGGCCTGGCCGTCACCCGTGTTTTCGGCGACGGCGATGCGTTTTATACGGTTGGCTTCCGCACGCTCGATGAAGAAAATCATCAAGCCATCACGCCGCTGCGGGTGACGGTGAACAACGTCACCCCCTCGATCCTGGATACCCTCAAGTCAGCGCCGGAGTACCAGGAGGGTAACGAACTGGCCCTGGAGGTGGTCGCCTCCGACCCGGGCGATGCGGACACCCTGACCTATGCCTTCGACTGGAATAACGACGGCAACTACGAACAGCAAGTCACCCGCGAACCGGGCACGAGCAATGTCCTGACTGCGCATATCCCGCCCGATAACGACGACAACCTGCCCGTGCGGGTGCGCGTGACCGATAAGGACCAGGCCTTTGACGAGGCTGTTGTCTTTTTCAATGTTCGCAATGTGTCCCCTACCATCCTTGAACCGACCGATACTGTCAGCGCCACCGAGGGCGTGGCGATAACCTTGACCGCTGATGCCTTCGATCCGGCCGGGCAGAACGATCCTTTGACCTATCTCTGGTTCTTTGAGGATACGCAAGACACGGCCACCGGTTTGACCGTCCAGCACGTTTACGCCGATGACGGCGTCTACAACCCGACCTTGACCGTCCGCGATGACGATGGGGGGCAAAGCGTGATGGCCGTCGAGGTCAACGTCGGGAATACGCCTCCCTCCCTCGTCTCGTTTGAAGTTACCCCGCCGGACGTCATCGATGAGGGCCAATTCCTGACGCTGAATGCAACAGCTAACGACGTGGCCGCAGATGCACTGACGTACCAGTGGGACCTGAGCTATGCTGGCCATCAGGAAAACAACCTGACCCTGACCGGCGAGAGCATCACAGATGTCCCGGTCCCGGACGGGCCCGATGTGCTGGATGTGACCCTTGTCGTCAGTGATGGTGACGGCGGTACGGACAGCGATAGCGTCAGCATCAATGTCAACAACCTCCTGCCCCAGATCGACCCCATCAGTGTTCCCGGCTCGGCTCAGGAGGCGGAGACCGTCACCCTCAGCGGGACCGCCTCCGATGTGGCCGCCGACAACGATACGCTCACCTATCGCTGGTTCTACCAGCGTGGCAATGATATTGTCGATATTGGCTTTGAACCTTCGGTAGATTTTGCCTGGGGCCAGGGCCCTAACTGGCCGGATGCCCCTGAAGCTTACGATATCACCTTCGAGGTTAAGGACAAGGATGGCGGCGTCTCGACGGCGGTCGCCAATATCGTCGTGAACAACGCTCCCCCGGTGGCCGTTATCAACCCCGCCAGCCTGGATGTTGATGAGGGCCTTACCCAGACCCTGGCTCTTGACGCCAGCGGCAGCAACGATCCCCTGCCCGAGGACAACTCCGCCCTCACCTACCGCTGGGAGTTGGACGGCGACGGGCAGTTCAACGACGGCAACGGTCAGACGGCCTTTTTCCCCCTGGCCATCCTGGATGGCTGCGATAATTGCACCTACCCGGTTGAGCTTGAAGTGAACGACAACCGCAACCCAAGCAGCACCGGCAGGGCCGTGGTGATGATCCAGGTCAACAACCTGCCCCCCGTGGCCGATGCCGGCGGGCCCTACACCATTACCAAAACGCAGGTGCTGACCCTATCCGGCGCTGGAACCGTTGATCCCGGCCCCGACCCCCTGGACTATACCTGGGTATTGACCGACAGCGGCCTGATTACGAAGACGGGGGAGACCATCACCTACACCGGCTGGATCACGCCGGGGATATACTCGCTCACCCTGCGCGTCGATGACGATGACGGCGCGTTCAGCGTGGTGACCACCACCATCGATGTGACCAACCCGCGCCCGGTGGCCGTGATCGGCGGCCCCTACAGCGGGTCCGAGGGGGTGCCGCTCGCCCTCGATGGCAGCGGCAGCTTTGACCCCCAGGGAGACTCGCTGATTTCGTACGCTTGGGACTTGGATGACGACGGCCTTTTCGATGATGCTTCCGGGGCGACGATTTCATTTACTTACCTCGACGACCAGGTGAACCACCCCATTGCCCTGCGGGTAACCGATACTTGGGGCGCTAGCGACATTGATACCACGATTGTGAACATTCAGAATCTGCCGCCCACGATTGAGAGCACCGGCGGACCTTACGGCCCGGTGCAGACCAACCAATTGACCACGTTGACC
>JBHHXL010000215.1:0-8037 GCA_046757065.1 Anaerolineae bacterium | reverse complement strand
TAAAATCTGGGACAGACCCCGGCTCAAAATTCTCAGTTGACAAAACAGAACGGTTGTGCTACGATCGGGTGCGTCAGGAGGTGGCTATGCTCCCAGTTTCCGCCGCGTCCAATGCCTGGCGCGAAATTCTGTATCGTGTTTTTAAGGGCTTCGAACAGCAGGAAAACGTCAGCCCCCGTTGGCTGGTCAACCCCGACACCCATCGTCCGCTGAAGCTGGATTTCCTGTGGCCGCAGATCGGCGTGGCCGCCCGCCTTCACGGATTGCAGGGCAAACAGCGCCGGCGGCGGTCCAGCCTGGAAGAAGAGGACCAGCAGCGCAACCGCGATGTGGCCCGGGCCGCCCTGTGCGAAGCCCACGGCATCACCCTGGTGCCCATCCCCGTGGCTGAGGGCGAGCCGAAGGCGGTCTTTCGAGAGCTGGAAATGGCTCTCAGCCGCGCCGCCCGCCGCCTGGCCCACAACGATGAGCTGGCCTCGTCTGATAAAACGTTGCTGGTGGAGCGGGTCAGCCAGGCCCGCAGCCAGTTGGCCGACATCGCCCGCCGGGTGAGAACCTACGACCAGCTCAGCCTTTACGCCGACCTGTGGCTGGACCGGCAGTACGCCGTTCCCGAAGCGGAACCTTCGGCCAGCAACGGCCCTTTGCCCACTTACCGGCCCGGGATGGAGGTTGAACACACCGCCTTTGGCCCCGGCGTCGTCCTCGGCGTGACGGACGAAGGCGACGAGACCCTGGTCACCGTCGATTTTGTGACCGCCGGCCAGCGCACCTTTGCCGCCAGCCTGGTCGGCGACAAGCTGTTGCCCCGCCGGGTCGATTGACACCGCTCCCAGGCCGGGCTATAATCTTCCTCGCTTATAATATCGTCCAATGCGAGGAACTATGTGGCAAACTTATCACGCCCCGGCCTCCCTGCCCGAAGCGTTGGCCCTGCTCGACCGCTATGGCCCGGAGGCCCGCCTGATCGCCGGCGGCACCGATTTGATCATCGAGATCGAGCGCGGCCTGCGTTCCCCCAGGGCGCTCATCGACATCAGCCGCATCGACGGCCTGGATGAAATCCGGCTGGATGGCGCAGGCCGGATTCACCTGGGGCCGCTGGTCACCCACAACCGGGTCGTTGGCTCCGAGTTGTGCCGGACGCGGGCCTTCCCCCTGGCCCTGGCCTGCTGGCAGGTGGGCGCCCCCCAGATTCGCAATCGAGCGACGGTGGCCGGCAACCTGGTCACCGCCTCCCCGGCCAATGACACCATCACCCCCCTGTGGGCCCTGGGCGCGCAGGTGACGTTGCGCAGCCAGCAGCGCGGCCAGCGCAGCCTGTCCTTCCCCGAATTCTTTCTCGGCGTGCGGCGCACCGCGCTGGCGGACGACGAAATGATCACCGACATCAGCTTCCCGGCGCTGGCCGCCAACCAGACCGGCACGTTTGAAAAATTGGGGCTGCGCCGGGCGCAGGCCATTGCCGTGGTCAATGTGGCCGTGGTCTTGAGCCTGGAAGGCAACCGGGTGCGCCGGGCGCGGATTACGCTGGGCAGCGTAGCCCCGACCATCGTCCGGGCCCCGGCGGCGGAGGAGGCGCTGCGCGACCAACCCCTGAGCGAGGCGGTGATCGAACGGGCGGCTCGCCTGGCCGTCGAGGCCGCCGCCCCCATCGATGACGTGCGCGGCAGCGCCGCCTACCGGCGCTACGCCGTCGAGGTTTACACCCGCCGGGCTTTGCGCGCCTTGCAGGCCGGCCAGGAGCGCCAGGCGCTGCCAGCCAGGCCGGTCATGCTGTGGGGCCGGACGGACGGCCGCTTCCCCCCGGCCAGGCAGTCCCCCCCTCCCTATCAGGCCGCCGGCGACGAGCCGATTGTGACCACGGTCAACGGCCAGCGGCAGGAAGTCAGAGGCGCCGGCCACAAGACCCTGCTGCGGATGCTGCGCGAGAATCTCAACCTGACCGGAACCAAAGAGGGCTGCGCCGAGGGCGAGTGCGGCGCTTGCACCGTCCTGCTTGATGGGGTGGCGGTGGTCAGTTGCCTGCTGCCCGCCGCCCGCGCCCACGGCAGCGAAATCTTGACCATCGAGGGCCTGGGCGCGGACGGTGAATTGCATCCGCTGCAATCGGCTTTCATTGACGAAGGGGCGGTGCAATGCGGCTACTGCACCCCCGGCTTTTTGCTGAGCGGGGCCAGCCTGCTGGCCGAGCGCCCACGCCCCAACGAGGACGAGATCAAACAGGCGCTGACCGGCAATCTATGCCGCTGCACCGGCTATTACCAGATTTTGCAGGCCCTGTCCAGGGCGGCGAAGGTGGGCGGCGATGGCTGAACACTCCCTTGGCAGATCGGTCCCGCGCTTCGACGCGCCGGGCAAAGTGACCGGCCAGACGCGCTATCCCGGCGACAACAATTACAAGGACGAATTGTGGCTGAAGGTCCTCTTCGCCGGGCGGCCCCACGCCCGCGTCATCAGCCTGGATACGGGCCGCGCCGAGGCTCTGGATGGGGTGCATCTGGTGCTGACGGCCAAAGATGTGCCCTGCAACGAGTACGGATTGCAGGTCAAGGACCAGCCGGTGCTGTGCGGCCCCGGTTCGAGCCGGGAGGGAGCGGATGTCGTCCGCTTTGTGGGCGACCAGGTGGCCGTGGTCGTGGCCGAAACCGAAGCGATAGCGGCCAAAGCGCGGGACCTGATCGCGGTCGAGTTCGAGGACCTGCCCGTCGTGACCGAGCCCGAACAGGCCCGGGGGCCGGACGCGCCGCAACTGCATCCGCGCGCCCCCGGCAACATCGCCGAACGTTACAAAATCCGCAAAGGTGACGTCGAGGCGGCCTGGGCCGACTGCGACGTCATTGTTGAGGGCGTTTACCAGACGCCGTTCCAGGAGCACGCCTACCTGCAACCCGAGGCCGGCGTAGCCTACATCGACGAGCAGGGCCGGATCACCGTCCGCACGGCGGGGCAATGGACCTGGGAAGACCAGCAGCAGATCGCCCACGCCCTGGCCCTGCCGCCCGATGAAGTGCGGGTGGTGTACGACGCCATCGGCGGGGCCTTTGGCGGGCGCGAGGATATGAGCGTGCAGATCATCCTGGCGCTGGCGGTTTTACGCCTGCGGGAACGGGGGATCACCCGGCCCGTCAAAACGATCTGGTCGCGCCAGGAGTCGATCCTTGGCCATTGTAAGCGCCATCCGATGACGATCCGGGCCAAATGGGGGGCGAAGAAGGACGGCGCGCTGGTCGCCGCCGAGGTCGAGGTGGTGGCCGACGCCGGGGCCTATATGTACACCAGCAACAAGGTTTTGGGCAACACGGCCCTGACCTGCACCGGGCCCTACGTCTGGCCCCACGCCAAAGTCGATACCTGGGCCGTCTACACCAACAATTTACCGGGCGGGGCCTTTCGCGGCTTTGGCGCGCCGCAGGGCCATTTCGCCGCCGAATGTCAGATGAACAAGCTGGCCCAGGCCCTGGGCATCGATCCGGTGGAACTGCGGCTACGCAACGCCCTCGATAGCGACAGCCTGCTGCCGGTGGGCACGGCCATCCCCGGTGGGGTAAGCCTCAGGCAGGTGATTGAGGAGACGGCCAGGGCGGCGGATTGGGACGAAGGACCGCTGGGCGAGGCGAAGGATGAAGGAGGAAGGCTGAAGGCTGAAGGACCGCTGGGCGGGACGGAGGACGAAAGACGAAAGACGAAAGACGAAGGACGAAGGACCGGGGATTCGAGCCTTGCGTCCTTTACCCTTCAGGCGAAGCGTTCATCCTTGGCCAAAGGCCGTGGCTTCGCCGCTTCGTTCAAGAACATCGGTTTTAGCTTTGGCTACCAGGAGAACAGTTGGGCCAGGGTTGAGTTGCGCGGCCAGGCCGAGATCGAAACGGCGGTCGTCTACCTTGCCGGGGCCGACGTGGGCCAGGGCCACCACACGGCGATGGCCCAGATCGCCGCCGAGACGCTCGGCCTGGAGTTGGGCCAGGTTCGTCTGGAAGCGTCCGACACGGCCACCTCCGGGAGCTCCGGCAGCGCCTCCGCCTCCCGGCTGACGACGCTGGCCGGCAACGCCGTCAAGGGCGCTGCCGAGCGGGCCTTGCAGCGCTGGCAGGACGAGGAACGCCCGGCGGTGGCCGAGTACGCCTGGCTGGCCCCCAAGACCACCCCCTTTGACCCCGAGACGGGCCACAGTACCCCCAACTTCGCTTACGGCTATTGCGCCCAGGTCGCCGAGGTGTCAGTCGATACCGAAACGGGTTTTATCACCGTCCAGCGCCTGGTCTGCGCCGACGACGTGGGCCGGGCCGTTAACCCGCAGCAGATCATCGGCCAGATCGAGGGGGCGGTCGTCCAGGCCCACGGCTATACGCTGCTGGAAGATTTTCAGGTGCGCGAGGGGCAGGTGCTGACGCCCCATCTCAGCACCTACCTCATCCCCGGCGTGTACGACATCCCGGAGCGCGTCGAGTCGATCATCGTCGAGGACCCGTATCCGGGCGGCCCATATGGCGTGCGCGGTATGGCCGAGATGCCCTACCTGCCCTACGCCCCGGCCGTCATCGCCGCCGTGCACGACGCTACCGGCGTCTGGTTCGACGAATTTCCCTTGACCCCGGAGCGGGTCCTGCGCGGCCTGGGGAAGTTTTAGCATTCCGGTCAAAATCCTTTTTGACAAAGCCCAGCGGCCAAAGTATAATGGCTTGCGCCTGACCCTAAGCCTCGGTGGCGGAACTGGCATACGCAGCAGGTTGAGGGCCTGTGCCCGCGAGGGCGTGAGAGTTCGAATCTCTCCCGAGGCACACAAGAAACGCCCCATCATCAGAAAAAAGGGGTGCTCCAGAATTGAGGGACGCATTTGGCGATGCGTCCTTTTTTTTCCGTCGCACGATGTGGATGAGTAGCGTGATTGTGTCTTGTTTCAGAACAGGATGCGTTCCTGTAGCGGGTAAGTGTCTGGAATGACCTTCGCCGAAGTTGTCGTTGACCGCCCGATCCTCCGGCGGCAATCTCTTTTAGATGTCGATTTTCCCGAGGAAGCCGAGGCCCCGCTTTCCGAGGACGAGGCCGATCCCAGAACCCTGACCTTTCATTACCATATTCCCCCTCATCTAAAAAAGCATATCCGGGTAGGGCATTGGGTTTCTGTCCCCTTCCGCCACGAGGAATTACGGGGCGTGGTTGTGGCGCTGGCCGATACGGCCCCGGTCGCCGATACGCGTCCGCTGAGCGAGTTGCTGGACCCGGACCCCGTCCTGACGCCAATCCAAATCGAGCTGGCCTACTGGCTATCGCGCGAGTATCTGGCCCCATTGTCTACCTGCATCAAGCCGTTTTTGCCCCCGCGTGCCGGGCCCAAGCTGGAACGGACGGTCGAGCTGCTGATTCCACCCGATGAGATCGAAGCCGTGCTGCCGACGCTAGGCCGGGCCTCGAAACAGGCCGAGGTCTTGCTCCATTTGGCCGGGCTCGATGACCCGCTGCCCGCCCTGGCGGAAGTGACCGCCGCCGTCGGCTGTAGTGAGGGGCCGGTCCGGGCCCTGGCCGGGAAAGGCTGGGTGGAGCTGATACCCCGGCAGACGTTGATCGGGACCCGTTGGGATAAAGGCTCTGCCGTTGAAGGGTTGGCCCGGAACGAGGCCCAGGCCGCCGCCTTGCGTTTGCTCATCCGGAAACAGCGGCCCGTGCCTCTGCCCGAACTGACCGCTCAGGTTTCAGGGCTGGCCAGGGCCGATGTGAAGGCGATGGAAGAGGCCGGCCTGATCACCCGCTTCGAGGAGCCGCCCCGTGTCGTGCTCAGTCTACCCCCGGCCCGCTTGAATGAGGCCGTGATCCAGCTCCGGGGCAGCCAACGCCAGGCCCAGGTGCTCGATTTGCTGGCGATGGAAGACGGGCCCATCTGGATCGGCTGGGTTTACGCCCAAACCGAAGCCAACATCAAAGTTCTGCGCGACCTGGCGGCTCGTAAGCTCATCGCCCTGAAAGAAGCCCGCCGCTGGCGCGACCCCCTGGCCGGGCGAACGTTTGCCCTCGAAGCGCCGCCGAGGTTGACCCAGGAGCAGGCCCAGGTGTGGCAGACAATTGAGGAGAACAGCCAGTGGCGGGTCAAAGGTCGGGCAAAACAATCCGGCCCCCGAAAGCCTATACCCTACCTCTTGCACGGCGTCACCGGCTCCGGCAAAACCGAGATATACTTGCGGGCCATCGAGCGCGCCCTGCAGGCCGGACGGGGGGCGATTATGCTGGTGCCCGAAATTGCGCTGACGGCCCAGGCGATGCACCGCCTGGCGGTCCGCTTTCCGGGCAAGGTGGCCGTCTGGCATTCGGCCCTGTCGCCGGGGGAACGGTACGATACCTGGCAGCGGATCCGTTCCGGAAAATTGCCGGTCGTCGTCGGGCCGCGCTCGGCGCTGTTTGCGCCTTTGCCGGATGTGGGGGTCATCATTGTAGACGAGGAACACGAACCGGCCTACAAGCAACACGATCGCGCCCCGACCTTCCACGCCCGTGAGGCGGCCATCAAGTTAGGGCAGTTGACGAACGCCGTGGTCATTCTGGGTAGCGCCACCCCCGACGTGGCTTCGTACCGCCAGGCGCAACGGGGGGCGTACCGGCTGCTGGCGCTGCCGAACCGCATTCTGGCTCATCGAAAACACCTGGCCGTGCAAAGGCGAATGGCCGGCCAGCCTCGCCGGTCGGGCCGGCAGCCGGAACGGGCCGTCGCGGGTGGCTCCGGGCCCAGGGCGGTTGAAACGCTGCCCCTCCCCCCCGTCGAAATCGTCGACCTGCGCGAAGAGCTCAAAGCGGGCAACCGCAGCATCTTCAGCCGCGCGCTGGTCGAAGAAATCAGCGAGACATTGGAGGCGGGCGAGCAGGTGATCCTGTTTCTCAACCGGCGGGGCGCGGCAACCTTTGTCATTTGCCGCGATTGCGGTTACGTGATGCAGTGCCCGCGCTGCGACACGACCCTGACCTACCATTCCACCGGGGATATAATGGCCTGCCATTATTGTGGCTATCGCCGGGCGCCGATGGCCCGCTGCCCGGAATGTGACGGCCAGCGCATTCGCTATTTCGGCCTGGGCACGCAGCGCGTCGAGGAGGCCTTGCGGGAGCTGTTCCCGCAGGCCCGACCTCTGCGCTGGGACCAGGACACGGCCAGCAGAAAGGGCAGCCACGAAACGTTTTTGCAACATTTCAGCGAAGGCCGGGCCAATGTCTTGATCGGCACGCAAATGGTGGCCAAGGGGCTGGATTTACCCCTGGTGACGCTGGTTGGCGTCATCTCGGCGGACACGATGCTCTACCTGCCCGACTTTCGCGCCGCCGAGCGCACTTTCCAGTTGTTAATGCAGATTGCGGGCCGGGCCGGCCGAAGCCCGCTGGGCGGGCGGGTCATCATCCAGACCTATACCCCGGAACAGCCGGCCATCCAGGCCGCGGCAGCGCATGATTACCTGACCTTTTACGAAGATGAACTCCGCTTTCGCTACGAGCAACGCTATCCGCCCTTCAAGCGCCTGGCCCGCCTGCTTTATATTGGCCAGGGCCGCGAGCGGTCTCGCCGGGAGGCGGAGGCGATGGTCAGGCGCTTACGAGTCTGGGCAGACCGGCAGGGGTTACCGGGCGTGGAGATCGTTGGGCCGGCGCCGGGTTACGTGCAGCGGGTTGGTTCCAGGTTTCGCTGGCAGGTCTTGGTGCGAAGCGATGATCCGTCCGGGCTGTTGCGCCGCTGGGTTTTGCCCCTGGGCTGGCGGGTGGATGTGGACCCGGTCAACCTGGGGTAGCCCGGCGATGAATGGCCGGGCGGCCTGAGAAAAAAAAGGCGACGCTCAAGGCGTCGCCGTTATTGGCTTTGGGACCCCTGTGTGCCGTCACAAGGGTCCCTCAAAAGGAGGAGAAGAGGAGATTGCCTGGGCCGTGTGGCCCGTTGATGATCGCAATTGACCACCTTTGGCACAGATAATATAACATATTCCCCCGAAGTTTGCTCAACGCCAACACTACGGAAACCATACGTCAGCTCAATAGACGCCTCTTCACTCCCAAAAAACCAAA
>JBHHXL010000214.1:0-8075 GCA_046757065.1 Anaerolineae bacterium | reverse complement strand
GCTTGTAATGCTCCTCTCTCAATCCTGGCCCCAGCCGGTTATGCACGCGCATTGCGGCCCCGATGATTTTATAGGTGATGTCAGGGTGAGGAATTTTCGGATCTAGTGGCATATGACTTCCCCTCATTATTTGTGTCTTTTTGTCATCAGCGAATGGCTGCGCATAACGGATGAGCGGATGCAGGCCAATCAACCATCCGCTTATCCGCTAGGCGCGGCAATCCGCTGATGATCCACCCCGCTGCCACTCATCTTTCGCCGCCTCTGATCCAAGATTGAAGGTGGCCTACCTGCCAGGGCCGGCAATCCCCACAATCCTGGATTGCTGCCCTAAACGGATGCGGGCCATACTTTGCCACTCGCCTCGCTCACCCTCCTACGGCTTATTCTCAGCCAGTGGCGCTACCAACCATCCGCTTATCCGCTAGGCGCAGCAATCCGCTGATGATCCACCCCGCTGCCACTCATCTTCCATCGCCTCTGATCCAAGATCGAAGGCGACCTATGCTTGTGCCTCGTCAGTTTTTCTTAATATGGAAGTGGCTCACCCGGCAACATTACAACTGCAATTCTATCATCCGGTCCAGGCTATGTCAACCACTGACAACGGCCAACGACCGTTGGTTTTTGACAAAGCACACTTTCTGCTCTAAAATAGTTTTGCTATAGCGAACGGCGTTCTATATAGCGCACGAATTTGCCGTTCTGGCCTCGATACATTTCAAATTAGTGTACGGGAAGGTTGGCAGCGTTCCGCGGAGCGGATGAGTGGATACCGCGCCGGCGCGGAAACTATCCGTTAATCCGCTCCTATCCGCTGAGCATTCTTCTCCAAATCATAGGGCACCAAAGGAGTACGGCCCCATGAAGACCCTCCTCCAGCTTCAAATCAATGGGGAAACGCACGAAGTTTATACCTCCGTGCACAAAAGCCTGCTCGAGGTGTTGCGCGAAGACCTGAACCTGACCGGGACCAAACACGGCTGCGAATTGGGAGAATGTGGGACCTGCACCGTCCTCATCGACGGCGAGCCAAGACTGTCCTGCCTGGTTCTGCCGGTCGAGGTCCAGAAGCGGGCCATCGCCACCATCGAGGGCCTGGCCGAGGGCGCGGCGCTCCACCCCCTGCAAACGGCCTTCGCCGACCTGGGCGCGGCCCAATGCGGGTTCTGCATCCCCGGCATGCTGCTGAGCGCTTCGGCGATGCTCGAGGAGAACCCGCAACCTTCTCGCCAGGAAATTCGAGAGGCGCTGGCCGGCAATTTGTGTAGATGCACTGGCTACACGAAGATCATCCAGGCGATTGAGCGAGTCGGCGAAGAAACTATGCGTAAGTGAAGTGTGTTGCGTTTTGCGTGACACTTGACACCTGACACGTGAAACACAACACGTTTCAGTTTCAATCTCCCCGGAGGTTCTTTATGTCCCAGGAACTCAACATCATCGGCAAGCCCCAGCGCAAGGTCGATGTGACGCAGAAGGTCACCGGCCAGACGTTGTATGCCGCCGACTTTTCGCTGCCGAGGATGCTGCACTGCAAAATCCTGCGCAGCATCCACCCCCACGCCCGCCTCAAGTTCATCGACCCCGGCGAGGCGGAGACGATGCCCGGCGTGGTGGCCGTCATCACCGGCCGGAACCTGCCCAACAAATTCGGCATCCTGCCCATCACCGAGGACGAGGAATCGCTGGCGGTGGAGAAAGCCCGCTACGTCGGCGATCCGGTGGCGGCGGTGGCCGCCGTGGACGAGGAGACGGCCGAGGCCGCCCTCAAGCGCATCCACGTCGAGTACGAAGCCTTGCCGCCCGTCATGAGCATCGAGGAGGCCGTCCGGCCAACCGAGGAACCCATTCACGATTACGCCGACCAGGGTAATATTCACAAACTCGTCGCGCTGGAATTCGGCGACGTGGAGGCCGGTCTGGAAGAGGCAGACCTGGTGCAGGAAGATATTTTCTTCTACGAAGGCAATACCCACCTGCCGATGGAAGAACACGCCGCCCTGGCCCGCTACGAACCCAACGGCAAATTGACCGTCTGGACTTCGACCCAAACCCCGCACTACGTTCACAAGGCGATGGCTAACGTCCTCGATCTGCCGCCCAGCCGCATCCGGATCATCGCCCCGCCGACGGGGGGCGGCTTCGGCGGCAAGACCGACCCTTTCAACCACGAAATGGTGGTGGCCAAACTGGCCATGATCACCGGTCGCCCGGTTAAAATCGTCCTGACCCGCGAGGAGGTTTTTTACACCCATCGCGGTCGCCATCCGGTGCTGATGAAGATTAAGACCGGCTTCAAGAAAGACGGCGGGATGACGGCGATGCACTTCCAATCTTTTCTGGACGGCGGGGCCTTCGCCAGCTACGGCGTAGCCAGCACCTATTACACGGGCGCGCTGCAAACCGTGACCTACAACCTGCCGGCTTACAAATTCGACGCGGCCCGCGTCTTTACCAACAAACCGCCTTGCGGCCCGAAGCGCGGCCACGGCACGCCCCAACCCCGCTTCGGGCTGGAAGTCCAACTGGACAAGGCCGCCGCTGCGCTGGGCCTGAACCCGCTCGACATACGGCTGAAGCACCTGGTCCAACCCTACACCAAAACGGCCAACCACCTGACCATAACCACCGTCGGGCTGGGCGAGTGCCTGGAAGCGGTGGCCGAACGCTCCGGCTTCCGCGAACGGTACGGCAACCTGCCCCCCGGCAAGGGCCTTGGCCTGGCCTGCGGCTCCTACATCAGCGGGGCCGGCCTGCCCATCTACTGGAACAAGATGCCCCACTCCGGGGTGCAAATCAAGATCGACCGGGGCGGCGGCGTGGCCGTCTTTTGCGGCAGCACCGACATCGGCCAGGGCTCCGACTCCATCCTGGCCTACATCGTGGCCGAGGAGCTGGGCGTGACCCTGGACGACATCGCCATCTTCTCCGCCGATACCGACCTGACCCCGGTTGACCTGGGCAGCTATTCCAGCCGCGTCACGTTGATGACCGGCAACGCGGCCATTGAAGCCTCCCGCAAACTGCGGGCCATCTTGTTTGAAACGGCGGCCAGGGAGCTGATGGTTCCGCCTGAAAGTCTGGCCGCCCGCGACAATGTGGTCTACTGCCTGGACGACGAACACCGGTCCATCGCCTTCCCCGATCTGGTCAAGATGGCCGAAGCCGAACACGGCACGCTGGGGGCGGTGGGCAGCTACACCCCGCCGCGCCGGGGCGGGCGCTACAAGGGGGCCGGCGTCGGGCCGACCCCGGCCTACACCTACTCGGCCTGCGTGGCCGCCGTCGATGTGGACCCGGACACGGGCGAGCTGGTTGTAGAGAAAATCTGGCTGGCCCACGACGTGGGCAAAGCGATCAACCCTCTGCTGGTCGAGGGGCAGACCGAAGGCAGCGTCTATATGGGCCTGGGCGAGGCCCTGATGGAGGAGCAAATCTTCCGCCGGGGCCTGCACAAAATCCCCTCGATGCTCGACTACAAAAGCCCCACCTTCCTGGAAACGCCCGACATCGAAACCATCATCATCGAAACCATCGACCCCGAAGGCCCGTACGGGGCCAAGGAGGCCGGCCAGGGGCCGCTGCTGCCGGTGATGCCGGCGGTGGCCAACGCCGTTTACGACGCGGTCGGGGTTCGCATCGACGAGGTGCCGATCACCGCGGAGAAAATCTTCAAGGCCCTGCGGAACAAGGAAAAAGGCCGCGAGGGCCGCATCGGCCCAACCCGCGTACCCGACATCGCCTTCCCGGAGCCGGTTCGGGTGGAGTCGCAGTGGGGACAGGCGGCGGATAGTTAACTGATTGACCAGTTGACCAACCACGCAGGAGCACAACAATGCTACGATTACCCCCCTTCGAATACCTGGCCCCGCGCGCGCTTGAGGAAGCGGCGGAGATGATGGACAGGCACGGCCCGGCGGCGATGCTGGTGGCCGGGGGCACAGACCTGTATCCGAATATGAAGCGCCGCCTCTTCACCCCGGAAAAACTGGTCGGGCTGGCCGGCATTGAGGAATTGAAGAAATTTGAGGCCAACGGCGGGCTCACCCTTGGCGCGGGGTTGACCCTGACCCAGGTCAGCCGCCACCCGCTGATTCTGGAACGCTATCCGGCCCTGGCCACGGCGGCCGGGCTGGTTTCGACGCCGCAGTTGCGCAATATGGGCACCATCGGCGGCAACCTGTGCATCGACACCCGCTGCAACTACTACAACCAGACCGAGCCCTGGCGCGAAGCCCTGACCTTTTGCCTGAAAAAGGACGGCGACACCTGCTGGGTGGCCCCCAGCAGCCCCCGCTGTTGGGCCGTCAACTCCTCGGACACCGCGCCGGTGATGATCGCCCTGGACGCCTCCGTCCGTCTGGTCGGGCCACAGGGCGAGCGGACCCTGCCCGCCCAGGCCCTCTACCACAACGACGGCATAGACTTCCTGCGCAAAGCTCCGGACGAAATCCTGAGCGAAATCCACCTGCCGGAGGCCAGCGGGGTTAAGATGACCTATCTTAAACTCCGGCGGCGAGGTTCATTCGATTTCCCAATTTTGGGCGTGGCCGTCGCCATCCGGCAGGCGGAGGATGGGACCTGCACCGGGGCCAGCATTGTTTTGGGGGCGGTTGCTTCCTATCCGATCAAGGCCACCGGGGCCGAGGAGATGCTGGCCGGCCAGAAACTGACGGATGAACTGATCGAGGAGGCGGCCAAAGTCGCCTTCAAACCGGCCAAGCCCCTCGACAACACCGATATGGGCCATCCCTACCGCAAGCAGATGGTCCGCGTCTACGTGGCCCGCGCCCTGCGCCAGGTGGCGGGGTTAGACCAACACTAAATCGTCGCGGTGAACGATGGCCGGCCCGTAATGGTAGCCCAGGATTTCGGCGATTTCGGTCGAGCGATGGCCCTGAATGCGCCGGATGCTGGTCGCGCTGTAGTTGGCAATCCCCTGCCCGACCTTGCGCCGGGCGGCGTCGACGATTTCGACCGCGTCGCCCCGCTGGAACTCCCCCTCCACCCCGGTCACGCCAACCGGTAGCAGGCTCTTGCCCCGCGCCCGCAGCGCCTGGACCGCGCCGTCGTCCACCGCCAGCCTCCCCCGCGACGGTTCGGCCAGAATCCAGCGTTTGCGGCTTTCGATGTTGTTGGCCGCCGCCGGAAAGCGGGTGCCCACCGGCTCGCCCTGCACGATGCGCAACAGCACATTCTCCTCCGAGCCATTAGCAATAACGACGGTGGTTCCGGAACGGGTGGCCAGCTCGGCCGCCTCCACTTTGGTAATCATCCCCCCCGTACCCGTGCCCGACCGCGTTTGGCCGGCCAGGCGGCGAATGGCATCGTCGATGACCGGCACCTGGCGGATGAGCCGCGCCTCCGGGTGGGTGCGCGGATCGGCGGTGAACAGGCCGGCCTGATCGGTCAGCATTACCAGCAAGTCGGCGTCGATCAGGTTGGCCACCAGGGCCGACAGGCTGTCGTTATCCCCGATCTTGATCTCGTCGATGGCCACCACATCGTTTTCGTTGACGATGGGCACCACCCCTTCGGCTAGAAGCGAAAGCAGGGTGTTGCGGGCGTTGAGGTAATGGTCGCGCCGGGCCAGGTCGGCCCGGGTCAGCAGGGCCTGGGCCACGATCAGGCCGTACAGCTCAAAGAGTTGGGCGTAGAGGGCCATCAACTGGCTCTGGCCCACGGCGGCCAGCATCTGTTTGTAGGAGATGTTCTTGCGACGGGCCGGGCCGCCCAACCGCTCCCGCCCGGCGCCGATGGCCCCCGAGGAAGCGACCACCGTCTGGTGCCCGGCCTGGTGCAGACAGGCCACCTGGCGCACGATGTCCACCATGCGGGGCCGGCTCAGCCGCTCGGTCCCGTCGGTCAGGGTGCTGGTGCCGAGTTTGACCACGACGCGCATCGATCAAATTCCTGTTCCACGTGGGGACGAAACCCGGCCCCGCCAGGGACGGGGGATGAGGCGGGGCACACGCTGCTGGTAGGCCCGGTAAGCCGGGCCAAACTCGGCCAGCAGGCGGCGCTCCTCGTACATCGAGCCGATGTAGAAGTACAACGTGAACATCGCAAAAACGACCAGCAGGTTCAGGGTCATCGCCGGCGTCAGCCAGATGAGCACAATGCTGAAAAAGTAGAGCGGATGCCTGACCCAGGTGTAGAAGCCCCGTTCGCTGAGCGAGCCTGTTTCTGCCGGGTTGTCGGCCACCAACTGCGACAGTCCCAAAAAATGCAACGGGCCGGTCTGCAACAGCGACAGCCCCATCCCGGCCAGGGCCAACATCTGTCCCCCAACCATCAACCAGCGCCAGGGCGAGGGCACGACGTATAACGGTCGATCCGGCAGCAGGGCCAGCAGCGGCAGCAGCGGCAGCAGGGTGATGACGGCCAGCAGGTTATACGCCAGCCGGTACCAGCGCTCGACGCCCGCCCCGAACGCGCGCCGGGCCCAGCGTTTGGCCCCCTGGCCGGCCAGCAGGCTGTGGACGGCGGCGTAGAGGGCAAAGAAGATGATCAGGGAAAGCGCGCTTAACATTATGGCTGTCTAATTCTCCCCGGCTGGCGGGCGAAACAGAACCATACTGGCCGTGTGGCCGTGCAGGAAGTTCTTGCCGCCGATGGGTCCGATTTCGCCGGCACAGAAAAACCCGGCCAGATTCACCCCGCCCAGGACTTTTTGGATGGTGGAAATGTCGCCGTTGGGATGGTCGTACAGGCGCGTGCCGCGCCCGTTGCAGGAAAACAGGAAGGCACCACTGGGCGATTCAAAGAACATCTGGGGGGCCAGCATCATCTCCAGGTCCTCCGTAGCCGTCGTGGCATCGCGCAGGTGAAACTGGACGGTTTCGCCCTGATGAACGTAATCGCCAATGGCGATCACGCCGCTCTCCTGATCGATGCCGACCACGCCCCGGATCAGAAAATCTCCCCGGCCCAGGGCCGCCTGATCCCGGTCCGGATCGATGGCCCGCCCGATGAACAGCCCGTTTTGCAGCAGGCGCCGGTCGGTTTCGGATAGCTGGTTTACCAGCTCCTGGAGGTAGACCAGGGGCGGCTGGCCTTCAAGGCTGAGGATGAAGTTCTCCTGGGCGGACGTTATCTTCAAGGGACGGCCGATGGGCCGGCAGCCCTGCGAGACGACGACGTCAACATCGAACGGGCCGGACAGGGCCACGCCGACCGCGCCGCCGCTGAAGACGCGATCTTCAAATAGCAAGGCGTTTCCGGCCGGGCGCGACGCGCCGCTGGCCAGGCCGCCGATGACCGGAACCTGCGCATAAGCCGTGTTGAACGCATCCAACAGGCGGTCCATCGGCGTCGAAAACGGATCGGCCAGCAGGACAAACAGCCTGGCCTCGACCGGCGCGCCGACGGCCTGCCGGAAGGCCCCGGTCCCGGCCAGGGCGTCGGCCCAGGCCCGGGCCGGGAAGGCAAAGGGCCTCAGGGTCACCTGCGGCAGGTGGGCTCCGACCAGGGCGATGGCCGGCCCCTGCTCGACCTCGCGCTCCCGGCCAATTACCCCTTCGCCGGTGCAGCCGATGAGCAGGCCTGGTTTTAGCGCCGCCCGCAGGTTCTCCGATACAAAGCCGGCCACCGGTCCAAACGGCGGCGACAGGAAGACCAGGGCCAGATCGAGGGAGCGCCCGGCCAGTTGTTCATCGATCTGGGCCGCCAGCGAGTGCGTGGCCCGCTCGATGTCCGCTTCGGTGGTCATTGCCGAGGCGAACGCGATTTGCTCCCGGCGAGCTTCATCTTTCATTATTACCTGCCTTTCAGGATTGGGTAGTCCCCCGTTTGGGTGTTGTTGCGCGCGCGATTGGGAGGTGAGTTGAACCGCCAATACGCATCGGCGCTCCCTGCCAATGGTCATACTCGATGCCCCGGGCCGTGGCCCGGGCTGTCTCCGAACCGTAGAGTCGCTCCAGGATGTACAACGACATATCGATCCCGGCGCTGACGCCGGCGCTGGTGATCACCGGGCCGGCGTCGACCCAGCGTTCGCCCTCCCGCACCTCCAGGCCGGGGAAGTCGCGCCGCAACCGGCGGACCGTGGACCAGTGGGTGGTGACCGGTTT
>JBHHXL010000213.1:0-8078 GCA_046757065.1 Anaerolineae bacterium | reverse complement strand
ATTTTCGAGGAGAATTCAGTGAGCCATCCGGGAGAACCAACGAACGACGTTCGTCTGCCACAGCTTGCAACTGCAGAGCCTTCCAGCCGGCAGCAATCAGATATACTCAGCCTGGCCGATTGGCGGCGTGCCGTGGCCGAGATGTACGCCCACGCTCGCAACGCCCCCCAGGCCGAGCAAGCCCTGGCCTGGCAAACCTTTCGCGCCGCACGCGATCACCTCTTCAAACGCCACCCGCAATCACCCCTTGAACCGGAGCAGCGGGCCGCGTTCAACGGCCTTGCTTACTACCCCTACGACCCGGACTGGCGGGTGATCGGGGCGGTCGATGCCGACGTTCCCCACGAGACGCTTCGCCTACAACTGGCCGCCGATGGCGACTTTCGCTACACGCGGGTGGCCCGGGTCAGGTTCACGGTCTGCGGGGTTGAAGCCCAGCTCAATCTGTTCTGGATCGAGGGGTACGGGGGCGGGCTGTTCTTGCCGTTCAAGGACGCCACCACCAATCGAGGTAGCTACGGCGGGGGGCGCTACCTGTATGACACCATCAAAGGGGCCGATTTGGGCGCTTACTCCGACGAAATCGTACTCGATTTCAACTACGCCTATAACCCCTCCTGCGCCTATAGCCCGCGCTGGTTCTGCCCCTTGCCGCCCTCGGAGAACACATTGCCCTTTGCCGTTGAAGCCGGGGAGATGGATTTCATACCGGCTCAACTATGATGTCGAACGGGTGCGTCCAAATTTTTTGGAAAGCACAGGGGGGAATTGGGGGGACACACTCCCTTCGGTCGCACACCCCCCGGTCCTCCTAAAATGTCGGACACAAAACTCCAGGCGTCTACTCCCATAGACTCAATGCGTTTTACGAAAATATCTTCCGCATACACATAATTTGGAGGCGTACATGGTCGCAAAACGTTATTGGCTGACTTTCGGAGCGACTCTGGCCGTCTTGCTTGTGGCCTGTGGGGGGCCGCCGCCTGCCGCATCGCTCCCAACCGCGACGGACACCCCCGCGCCCCCCCCAACGGCTACGCCCCTACCTCCGCCAACGGCTACGCCCACGCCACCGCCGCCGACCGACACGCCTGAACCGGCCCCGACGGATACCCCGGCCCCCACCGACACCCCCGCCCCGCCCCCAACGCCCGCGCCCCCAACGCCCACCCCCATCCCCGACACGGGCGAGGCCACCAGCCCCAACTGGCAGGTTCAAACGATTGACACCGGCATCAAACCGGCCCTGGCTCTGGACAGCCAGGACAGGCCGCACGTGACCTACATGGTCGAGGCCGAGCACGGCTACGTCAAATACGCCGTTCCCGCCGGCCAGGGTTGGTCCCTGAACATCGCCGCCGAGGGCTACTTTTACGGCCCGCCGGCCATCGCCGTTGAGGGTGACGGCACGCCGCATATCGTCTGGCACGATCACCAGCATCCTACCGAGTTTCGACCGGAGCTGGGCGACGCCACGCGGGCGGTGTTGCGTAATGGCGAGTGGTTCGTCGGCGCTGTCAAAAATCAAGGGCACGATGGCTGGGACAACAGCATCGTTGTGGATAGCCAGGGCAAAGCCCACACCGTTTCGATTGACCCCAGCCAGTTTGGCAGCACGAACGGGGTAGAGTACGCCCTGTTTGACAACGGCTGGCAGGTGGAAGCCATCGGCAGCGGCCCCATTGCCTACGAATTTGGAACGGCCATCGATGTGGATGGTCAGGACCTGCCGGGGATCACCTATTACAACGACGTGGCGGGCACGCTCCAGTACGCTCACCGGAGCGCGGACGGGCTCTGGACTATCGAAACCGTGGACGACGGCGGCAATGCGGGCAAATTCTCCTCCCTGGCCTACGACGCCGGGGGCCGGCCCCACATCAGTTACTACGTTGAGGAGAGTGACTCGGCGGGCACGGTTCGCTACGCCGTTTGGGATGGCTCGGCCTGGCAGGTTGAAGATGTAGACAATCTGGCCAACGTGGAGCAAGGCCGGATCGGCGCCCGCCACCTGACCTGGCTGGAAGTGGACAGCCAGGGGCGGCCTCACCTGGCCTACAACGACCGTGACGCGCTGAAATACGCCGTCAAAACCGATGGCGGCTGGCAGATCGAGGTCGTGGCGGAGGCGGGCGGCAACCCCTTCGGGCAGTTGGTGGTGATGGATTTGGACTCCCAGGATCGACCGCACCTGGTCTATTCCATCTTTACCCACCTCCTCATCCCGGAGGGCGTGGTCAAATATGCCGTGCGCTCAGAGTAGCGGCATGGAGGCCTGCCGGATTTGACTTTATCTTTATTTCGGATATAATAGACTTTGTAAGACGCTGTAAGTTCTGTTTCGGATGACGTAAAAATACCGTCCAGACCTACGAGTCTGGGCGGTTTTTATGTTTTGGGAACAAACTGGGCGTTGCAAAAATTCTCATACGTTCAGAATGATAAAGGAGAACTTTAAGAATGAGTGAACGTGAAACAGGAACCGTCAAGTGGTTCGACAGCAGGAAGGGCTACGGCTTCATCGCGCGTGAGGGCAAAGAGGACATTTTCGTCCATCACTCTGCCATCGTCGCCGATGGGTTCCGTGATCTGATGGAAGGTGAGCGCGTCGAGTTCACCGTTGGCGAGGGTCGAAAAGGCCCGAACGCGGTGGACGTGCGTAAAATCTAAGGTTTACCCTTCTTTGGATTGACCGCATCCTGCAAACGGAAGAGGAGGCCGAGTTTCATTCCGGCCTCCTCTTTTTTTCATCTTTACAAAATTCGTTGTTGCCCCAAGGGTGCGTCCAAAATTTTTGGACAGCACAGGGGGGAATTGGGGGGACACACTCCCTTCGGTTGCACACCCCCCGGTCCTCCTAAAATGTCGGAATACCCTTGCCCAAATCGAACATTTGTGCTATACTGAGGGTGGCGAAATATTTCGCTGGCCTCAACTTATCGACTACTATATGTTGTGGTATAATTGGCGCATCACCACAAGGGTTGGTGGTGTTTGAAACGTGGTTCCAGGCAAAGCGCATCATTTGGTATCGCCCCACCCTCAGAAACGCTAACCCTATGGTTGCGGCGTTTTTCAATATGCGGACTGGCCACCTGACAGTTTTAGAATTAGGACACAGATGAACGCAGATAAACACAGATTAGGTTAAAAAATTAGAGAGAAATCTGTGAACATCTGTGTAATCTGTGTCCAATGAAAAAACCGCAAACTGAAAGTGTCAGGTAGCTAGATATGCGGATATAATGCTTCTTGTGATACTCGACGCGCCTGGTACGGAGGAAGGTAAATCGTGGCAACCAAAGCAAAGATCACCAGGAAAGCAAATTCTGTTGCCTATAGCGAAGCAGACATTCAAAGCCTGGATTACCCCGAAAACATCCAGCGACGCCCCGGTATGTACGTCGGTGGCACCGGCTCGGACGCGCTGCACCACCTGGTTTACGAGGTGATCGACAACGCCGTCGATGAGGCTATGGCCGACGCCTGCACCCACATCAGCGTGACCATCCACGCCGACGGCAGCGTAACGGTGGCAGATAACGGGCGCGGCATTCCGGCCGGCCTGCATCCCGAAAAGAAAAAATCGACCCTGGAGCTGGTCTTCACCGAGCTGCACACCGGCGGCAAGTTCGGCAGCGGCGGTTATTCCACCTCGGGCGGGTTGCACGGCGTCGGCGTCAAAGCGACCAACGCCCTGTCGGAATGGCTGGAGGTCCGGGTCCAACGCGAGGGGGTGGTCTATTTCCAGCGCCACGAAAAGGGGCTGCCGGTCAACCAGGTGCAGGTGCAGACCGGACAGGGAAAAGTGCTCGGCCACATCGGCGAGGCGAAGTTGCCGGCGGCCATCAAGAAGCACGCGGCCAGGAAACAGACCAGCGGCACCACAATTTCCTTCAAGCCCAACCCCGAGTATCTGGACACGGTCGAGTTCAATTTCGAGCAACTGGCCCATCGCCTGCAAGAGATCGCCTTTCAAGTCCCGGCGCTGACCATCGAACTCGTGGACCAACGCCAGCGCAAGCGAGGTAAGAAGAGCCAGGAACTGCGGCGCACCTTCCATTACGAAGGCGGCCTGGTGGAATGGGTCGATTATCTCAACAACGGCCTCAAGGTTCTGCACAAGAAACCCATTCATATCCGGGAAACGGTCGAAGCCGAGGCGGGCAAAAACAAAGTCCGTCTGACGGTTGAGATCGCTATGCAATATCACGCCGACACCAACGCTCCCGACGGGACGCTCATCTCCACGGTCAACACCATCCCTACCCCGGACGGCGGCAAGCACGTCTCCGGCTTTCGGGCCGGGCTGACCAAGGCCATCAACGCCTTCGCCGCCGAGAAAAAGATGCTGAAGGGCAAGGGCACGGTCAGCGGCAAGGATGTCCTCTACGGCCTGACGGCCGTGGTTAAGCTGCTAATGCCCGACCCGCAGTTCACCTCGCAGACGAAAACGCAGCTGGCCTCCGATTACATTCAGGGCGTGGTCAATTCCGTCGCCTACAACAACATCCTGGATTTTTTCCGCAAACAGGTTAGCATCGGGCGGGCGGTGGTCCGGCAGTGCCAGGTTTCGGCGGAGGCCCGTCAGGCCGAGGCCAAGGTGCGGGCCAGCATTATGCGCAAGAGCATCCTGGAGGTTAGCGAGTTGCCCGGCAAGCTGGCCGATTGCGACTCCCGCACCGATCCTCTCCTGACCGCGCTCTATATCGTCGAGGGCGACAGCGCCGGCGGTTCCTGCAAAATGGCCCGCGACCGGCGCTTCCAGGCCATCCTGCCCACCCGGGGCAAAATTATGAATGTCTGGCGCACGAACCTGAATAAGGCTATGAACAGCGCCGAGATCAAGTCCATCATCAGCAGCATCGGCGGCGGGGTGGGCACCGATTTCAACCTGGATGATATGCGTTACGGCATGATCGTGATCATGGTCGACGCCGACGTGGATGGCGGGCATATCGGCTCGCTGCTGCTGACGTTGGGCTATAAGTTTATGCGCAAGATGGTGGCCGCCGGCCGCCTGTACTGGGCCGTGGCCCCGCTCTACCAACTCAAACGCGGCAAGGAGCGGTTCTACGCCTACAGCGACGAGGAGCGCGACAAAATCCTGAAGCGCTTCAAAGGCAAAAACGTCGAGGTGCAACGCTATAAGGGCCTGGGTGAAATGAACCCCGACCAGTTGCGCGAGACGGTCTTTGCCATCGATGAAGAGCAACTGGTCAAGGCGCAACAGGCCGTCGCCGAGTACGAAGCGGCCCTGACCGCCTACCAGGAGGCGCGGCGCAACGGTCACGGCGGCAACGGCGATGACGATCCGGGGGATAAGCCGGTCTTTCACCCCGTGCCGCTGAACCGGCACCTGGTCCAGGTAACGCTGGAGGACATTCACGCCGCCCAGCAGACGGTGGAACTGCTGATGGGTTCCGCCGTGCCCCCGCGCAAATCCTGGCTTATGGACCAGATGCGGGATGAGGAAGGTATTGGTTAACGGGTTGATCGGTTAATTGGTTAACGGGTCGATCGGTACCCGGTATCCAGTAACCAATTAACCAATCAACCAATCAACCAGTACCTGATACCCAATTAACCAGTCAACCAACACGAGGAATTGTTAAAATGGCAAACGGCACACTATCGATGGAAGCGCTGCACGGCCACGAAACGGTGTCCTTCGCGCGGATGATGCAAACGGCCTACCTGAACTACGCCGTCGAAACCATTAAAGATCGGGCTTTGCCCGATGTGCGCGATGGTTTGAAACCGGTCCACCGCCGCATTTTGTACGCGATGTACGATATGGGCCTGCGCTCGACGGCCAAGCATCGCAAGAGCGCCCGCGTGGTGGGGGATGTCCTGGGTAAGTACCACCCCCACGGCGATACAGCGGTGTACGATGCGATGGTGCGCATGGCCCAGGATTTCGCCATGCGCGCGCCCCTGATCGACGGCCAGGGGAACTTCGGCTCCATCGATGGCGACGGCGCGGCGGCGATGCGTTACACCGAAGCCCGAATGGCGGCCATCGCCGATGAGTTGCTGGCCGATCTCAAAGCGGATACCGTGGCCTGGCAAGATAACTTCGACAACACTTTGCAGGAACCGGTGGTGCTGCCGGCCAAATTCCCCAACCTGTTGGTCAACGGCAGCGAGGGGATTGCCGTAGGGATGGCCTGCAAAATCCCGCCCCATAACCTGGGCGAGGTGTGCGACGCGGTGGAATTCCTGGCCAAGAACTGGACCAAACGAAGCAAGATCACCGTCGATGATTTGATGAAGTTCGTCAAGGGACCGGACTTTCCGACCGGGGGCATCATCTACCGCCTGCGCTCCGAGGGCGAGGCTGAGATCGATACCATCCGCCAGGCGTACGAAACGGGCCGGGGCAAGATCACCGTCCAGGGCCTCATCGCCGGTGAGGATAGCGCCGGCCATCCAATCAGCGATTTGAGCAGCGCCCGTCGCCTGGTCATCAGCCAGATCCCCTACGGCCTGACCAAATCGACCTTGCTGGCCCAAATCGCCGAGGCGGTGCGCAAGGAAAGAATCAAGGGCATCACCGACCTGCGCGATGAGTCTGACTACGAAGGGATGCGGGTGGTGATCAGCATTATGCGCGGCTATACGGCCGAGGAGGTGCTGGCCTCGCTGCTGTCCAAGACCAGCCTCAAGCAAACCTACGGCGTCATCTCCCTGGCCCTGGTTGAGGGCGAGCCGGAGTATCTGTCCCTCAAGCGGATTCTGGAACTGTTCATCGAGCACCGCCTGGAGGTCATCACCCGCCGCACGCGCTACGAATTGGGCCACCGCGAAGCGCGTTTGCACCTCGTCGAGGGCTTGCTCAAAGCCCTGGCCAACATCGACGATGTGATCGATACCATCCGCCGCTCTCGCACGCAAGAGACGGCCAAGGCCAACCTGCGTAAGAAGTTCAAGCTGAGCGAGGCCCAGACCCAGGCCATTTTGGATATGCAATTGCGCCGCCTGGCCGCACTGGAACGCCAGAAGCTGGAGACGGAGAAACGGGAGCTGAAGACGCGCATCAGGTATCTCAAAGGGCTGCTGGCTTCCAAGGCCAGGCGGCTGGCGGTGGTGGTCGAAGAGACCACCGAAATCCGCCAGAAGTACGCCACCCCGCGCCAGACGGTGATCCTGGACCACGAGAGCGACAGCGGCGTGGTGACCGAGGCCGATTTGCTGCTACCTGACGGCCCGCAAGTTGTGGCGGCCACGACCAACGGCAACATCATTCGGGTCAAGGCCAGGGGGTTCAGCGGCAGGCAAACCAAGGGCCTGACCAAACGCGCCGTCGATGCGCCGCTGTTCTTCCTCCGCACCGGGCCGGAAGATACGGTCATCTTCGTTTCCAGCCACGGTCGCGTCTGGCGGGGGCCGGTCTACCGGGTGCCGGACAAGGTGAAGTTGGCCGAGTTCGGCCTCAAACGCGGCGAAACCATCGTGGGGGCCGGGCTGTGGGCCGAGGACAAATTCCTGACGATGGTTGCCAGCAATGGCAAGGTCAAACGCACTCGCGTCGTCGATCTTTCGGGCAGCGAGGGTAACTGGAACACGGCGCTGGGCGGCCTGAGCGCGCAGGACCGGGTGGTTGTGGGCGGCCTGACCGATGGCAAGGCCGAGGTGATGCTGTTCACGGCCAACGGGAAGGCGCTTCGCTTTAAGGAGGACGCGGTCAATCCCCAGGCCAGCAATACGGCCACGGGCGTGGCCGCCATCAAGTTGGGCAAAGACGATGCTCTCATCGGCGGTAACCTGGTGCTGGGCGACCGGGCCGCGCAGTGCGTGGTCATCGTCAGCGAGAAAGGTTGGGCCAAGCGCGTCGCTCTGAAGGAGTTCCCCATCCAGGGGCGCGGCGGCCAGGGGGTGCAAACGCTCAGAATCACCGGGGCCACGGGGCGGGTGGCGGCGGCCAGCCTGGCCTGGCAAAAAGGCTCGCTGAACGTTATGTCGGGCCGGGGGCTGCGCTATCACCTGGCAACGGCCAAGTTGCCCCGCTCCAACCGGGCCAACCGGGGCAAGCAACTGTTCAACTTCGGCAAGGATGATGTGATCGCCCAGGTCGT
>JBHHXL010000212.1:0-8117 GCA_046757065.1 Anaerolineae bacterium | reverse complement strand
GGAGGACCGTTTTTGTCGGGGATTGACAACATCCCCCCAGAGAAACTGCGCCTGATGTTTATGGGAATGGGTGGCCCCTTCTCGGCCATTCCCCTTAAGCATCTCTTGCAAAGCGACACCAACATCTGCGCCGTCGTTACGCCCGGTTGCGCCTCGAGCGGGCAACTCCCGCTGCTACAGGAGGGCCCGCCGGCGACAATTGTCGATCTGGCCCTGGCCCGAGCCATCCCGGTTGAGACCGTAGACAACCTGAAGGACGCCTCAACCCTGGCCCGGCTGGCGGCTTATCGCCCGCATGTGATCCTGGTCGCCTGTTTTCCTTACATCTTCCCGCCCGCGCTGCTGCAACTGCCGCCGCTGGGCTGCGTGAACCTGCATCCGTCGCTGCTGCCGGCCTATCGCGGACCATCGCCCCTGTTCTGGCAGTTTCGCCAGGGCGAGCGGCAAACGGGCGTCACCCTCCATTTGATGAACGAGCGCCCCGACGCGGGCCACATCCTGTTGCAGCGAGCCATCCCCCTGGACGACGGCGCCAGCGGCCCGGCCACCGAGGCCCTCCTGGCCGAACAGGGCGGGCAGTTGATGCTCGAAGCCCTGCGCCTGATGGGGCAAAACCGGTTGACCCCCCAGCCCCAGGACGAAGCCGCCGGCAGTTATCACCCCTGGCCGGCGGCGCAGGATTTCCAGATTCCAACCAGGTGGTCCGCCCAACGCGCCTTCAATTTCATTCGAGGCACCCAGGATTGGGGGCACGTCTACGAGATTATAGTTAATCAAGCACGTTTTGCAATTCAATCAGCCCGGTCCTACTCCAAAGACCACAGCTTGGACAGGCCCTACGTCTCGCTTGGGCCGGAGCTGTGGGTCCAGTTTTCGCCGGGGGTGCTGCGCGCCCGTAAACTTTAGGCAGGAATGCAACCGAGCCCCCAGCACTACAACGAGGCGAAGCGTGAAGATTTCACCCCCGCTTGCGCGTAGCCCCTCCCCGCCAGCGGGGAGGGGTTGGGGCGGGGTATTTATTACGAGGAGGTATGGATATGGCCCTCAACAAAATCGCCATCAGCACCGGCGGCGGAGACGCCCCCGGCTTGAACGCCGTTATCCGCGCCGTAGTCCTGTCGGCCTGCAACCGCGAGTGGGACTGCTACGGCATTCGGGACGGCTATAACGGGCTGTTGCAGCCGGAGCAATACCCGGACGGCGGCCTGCTGCCCCTGACCCGCGCCCGCGTGCGCGGCATCACCCACCTGGGCGGGACCATCCTGGGCACAACCAATCGCGGTAACCCGCTCAGGTATCCGACCCTGGGCGAAGACGGCCAGCTTTATGAAAAAGACCGTTCGGCCGAGGTTGTTTCGGCCTTGCAGGCGCACGGCATCGACGCCCTGATCGCCATCGGCGGCGATGGGTCGCTGTCGATCGCCCACGCCCTGGCCCAAAAGGGCCTGCGCGTCATCGGCGTGCCCAAAACCATCGACAACGACCTGGACCAGACCGTGATCACCTTCGGCTTCGACACGGCCGTCTCCTTTGCCACCGAATGCCTGGACCGCCTGCACTCCACCGCCGAAGCCCACCACCGGGTGATGGTCGTCGAGGTCATGGGTCGATACGCCGGCTGGATCGCCCTCAACAGCGGCGTCTCCGGCACCGCAGACGCCATTCTGATCCCGGAGATCCCGTACGACATCGAAAAGGTGGCGGCCAAAATCACCGAGCGCGAGCAGCGCGGGCACCATTTCTCGATTGTGGTTGTGGCCGAGGGGGCCAAGCCCCGGGGCGGGAGCCGGGTCGTCCTCGAAAAGGAGGTGGGCCGGGCGGAGCGGCTGGGCGGCATCGGCCAGCAGGTGGCGGCGGAGCTGCGCCAGTTGACCGGCAAGGAGACGCGGGTGGTCGTGTTGGGCCATCTCCTGCGCGGCGGCACCCCGACCACCTTCGACCGCCTGATCTCGCTGCGCTTTGGGGCGGCTGCGGTCCGCGCCCTGGCCGAAGGCCAATCGGGCACAATGGTCGCCCTGGACCCGCCCGTGGTCCGTTACGTGCCCCTCGAGCAGGCTACCCAACGCACCAAACTGGTCCCGCTCGACTGCGACACGATCCTGACCGCCCGCGAATTGGGCATTTCCTTCGGGGATTAGCCGGGGATGTTGGGCACAAAATCTTCCCAGCGTCAAAAAAGTGACAATCGTCAGGATATGAGATGACATATGTCACTATTGATCCCCGGCGTTTGCGCTTATACTCCTATCACCCTGGGGGGGTGTCATTGCTACCCTGAATAGAGATACCGCCAGCCTCCAGTCCGGTTGTTAAAGACAAGCGTTTTTTGACAGATTGACTACGTAGTAGCCTCCCTCACCTTGCCGAGAAATCTGCCGCTGAGATTGTCAACGCGAAGCCCCCAGCGGTTTTCTTGTTTTCCAACTGTTTGAAGGGAAAGAAGGGCCAAGATGCTATGATACACGATCCCCGCCCCCCGAAGAAGCCGGTGGCCTGTTGGAATCCTAAGATGGAGCGCCTGCCCCGCCAGGAGCTGGAGCAGCTCAAGTTGTGGAAGTTGCAGCGGATGGTCCGCTGGGCCTACGACCACAGCCCCTTCTACCGGCGCAAATACGAGGCCGCCGGCGTTTCCCCGGACGACATTCGCACTTTGGACGATGTGCGCCGCTTACCCTTTGTGACCAAGCAGGAGTTACAGGCCAGCCAGGCCGGCCGGCCGCTTTTCGGGGATTTCGTTGCGCCCGGCCCGGCCAATGCGATGCGCTACCACCAGACCTCGGGCACCTCCGGCAGCACCCCGCTGCGCATCCTGGACTCGCGCAAGGACTGGGAATGGGTCTCGGAGACGTGGTGCTACGGCATGTACGGCTTTGGCCTGCGCCCCGAGGACGTGGCCCTGGTTGCCTTTGGCTACGGCGCATTCATCGGCTTCTGGGGCGCGCACTACGCCGCCGAGCGCATTGGCTGCCTGACCATCCCCACCGGCGGCGGCAGCAGCGAAAACCGCATCCGCCAGATTATGGACCTGGGCGCGACGGCGGTTGTGGCCACGCCCACCTACGCCATCCGCCTGGTCCAGGTGGCCCTGGAGATGGGCGTGGACCTGGCCCGCGAGTCAAAAGTGACAATGCTGATCCTGGCCGGCGAGCCGGGGGCCAACATCCCCACTACCAAGGAGTGCCTGGAAGTCGGCTGGGGCGCGCGGGCCGGAGATTTCCCCGGCCTGTCGGAAAGCGGCGGCGGCTGCGCCTACGAGTGCAGCGAGCAATGCGGCGCGATCCACCTGCTCGAAGACCACTACCTGGATGAGGTGATCGACACCGAAAGCGGCGAACCGCTGGGCTACGGCCAGCAAGGCGAGCGGGTGATGACCTCCTTCGGGCGGGCCACGATGCCCATGATCCGCTACCGCACCGGCGACCTGGTGGAGCGCGTTCCGGCCAGCTTCTGCACCTGCGGTCGCACCTTCGACCTCTACCGGGGCGGCATCCTGGGCCGCGTCGATGATATGCTCATCGTCCGGGGCGTCAACGTCTACCCGGCCTCGGTTGAAAACGTGGTGCGCGAGTACGACGCCATCCAGGAATTTCAGATCGTCATCTCGGAGCGGGAGGGCATCCCCCAGATCGCCGTCCGCGCCGACACCGGCACGCCCCTGCCGCCTGACGAGAGCGAGCGGTTGCGGGGCAATCTGGCCAGGGCTCTGCGCGCGGCGCACGGCGGGCTGCGCTTCGAGGTGGAAATGGCCGAGTGCGGCAGTCTGCCCCGCTGGGAGCTGAAAGCCCGGCGGCTGGTGGACCAACGGCGAGCAACGTAGTGAGGGATCTGATCCAATAAACAGTGCGGTAGGGGCACGGCGCGCCGTGCCCCTACAAACTTGCCAGGACTAGAACCGCCCCGAGGCAGGAGGGAACCGTGAACAAACCCGCAACCGACACCGAGCGCAAGGTGTTAGAGGTCTACAAAACCCTCAAGGAACTCTGCCACGACGAAGCGCCTTGCGTCAAGTACAACGCCCGGCGTGCCCTGGCCGCCGTCTGGCAGATCGTCAACGACCTGGGCCTGGAGTTCGAACAACTGCACGAGCACGGCGCGTAAAGGAGGTAAGCTTTGCGACTTCCATCATTTGACCTGGTGCAGCCGGCCACGCTGGACGAGGCGGCCGGCATCCTGGAGTCCGAGGGGCCGGATTCAAAGGTCATCGCCGGCGGCACCGATCTGGTCGTCGCCCTGAAGCAGCGCATCCGCCCCCCCCGCCTGCTGGTTAGCCTGGAGGGCGTGACCGGCCACCGCCACATCGAGTTTGATCCCGACACCGGGCTGCGGGTGGGAGCTTTGGCCACGCTGACCGAGATCGCCGAATCGCCCGTGGTGCGGGAGCACTACCCGGCGCTGGCCCAATCGGCGGCAGCCGTGGCCTCGCCCCAGATTCGCAACCGGGGGACCCTGGGCGGCAACCTCTGCCTCGACAAACGCTGCTGGTACTTCAACCAGTCATACGACTGGCGCTCCGCCCACGGCTTTTGCCTGCGGGCCGGCGGTGAATCCTGCGCCGTGGTGCAGGGCGCCGACCAGTGCTACTCCATCGTCACCGCCGATACGGCCACGGCTCTGATGGCCCTGGAGGCCGAGCTGGTCGTGATCAACCCGGCAGGCGGTCGCCGCCTGCCCCTGTCGGAGTTCTTCGCCGGGCTGGGCGACGAGACCAACGTCCTGGGCCAGGCCGAGCTGCTGGCCGAGGTGCGTCTCCCCGCCCCGCCGCCGGGCAGCAGCGGGGTCTACCTGCGGCACGCCGCGCGAGGGGCCATTGACTATCCGATTGTCCAGGTGGCCGTCGTGCTCCAAACCGAGGCGAATGTCTGCCGCCGGGCAGGGGTGGCGGTCGGCGCGGTGACCTTGACCCCGGTCCGGGCTACCGCCGCCGAGGAGGTACTGGCCGGCCAGGAAATAACGCCCGACCTGGCCCAACAGGCGGCCAAGGCCGCTATGCGCCAGATCAAGCCCATCCCCTTCATCATTCGCACGCCGGGCTACAAGCGGCTGGTGGGCCGGGGCTTCATTGAGGCCGCCATTCGAATGGCCGCCGGCCTCGACGCTGACGACGCGCGCCAGCCTTTGGCCCAAGGAGATGACACGGTATGAAAAGGTACGTTCAGCTGACCGTCAACGGCGAAGCGGTTGACCTCGTTCTGGCCCCGAACCGGACCTTGCTCGAAGTTCTACGCGAAGACCTGGGGCTGATCGGCACCAAGCAGGGCTGCGACACGGGCGAATGCGGGGCCTGCACCATCCTGCTCGACGGCGCGCCGGTCAACGCCTGCCTGACTCTGGCGATGCTGGCCGAAGGCCGGCAGATCACCACCATCGAGGGCCTGGGAAGCGGCGAACGCCTGACCCCGCTCCAACTCGCCTTTCACGAGTACGGTGCGGTGCAATGCGGCTACTGCACGCCGGGGATGATCCTGGCCGCGACGGCGCTGCTGGCGCAAAACCCGCACCCCACGCCCGGTGAGGTCACGCGGGCCCTATCGGGCAATTTGTGCCGCTGCACCGGCTACGTCAAAGTCCTGGAAGCGGTGCGGGTCGTGGCGGAAAGAAACGGAGAGCGCCAGGAGGCAGCCTCGTGAGTGATTACCACGTCGTTGGCAAACCGCTGCCCCGCCTGGACGGGCAGCTCAAGGTGACGGGGCAGGCCCAGTTCGTGGCCGACGTCAACCTGCCGGGGATGCTATGGGGCAAGATATTGCGCAGCCCGCACCCGCACGCCCGGATTCTGAACATCGACATCTCGAAAGCGGAGAAACTGCCGGGGGTCAAGGCCATCATCACCGGCCAGGATGTGGGCGACCGGCGCTACGCCTTCGTCGATACCCCGCGCTATCTGGCCGACGAGCAGCCGCTCAAGGTGGACAAGGTGCGCTACGTCGGCGACGAGATTGCGGCGGTGGCCGCCGTGGACGAAGCGACCGCCGAGGAGGCCATCCGCCTGATCGAGGTTGAATACGAGGTCCTGCCGGCGGTTTTCGACCCGGTCAAGGCGATGGAAGCCAGCGCCCCCATCATCCACGACGAGGCCCCGCCCGATACCAGCGTTTGGGAGGAGTGGGGCGTCAAGCCGGGGAAACGCAAGCCGGTTGAGTATCCCTACAACAACATCAGCGGGCACACCTTCGTCGAGATTGGCGACGTTGAGCGCGGCTTCGCTGCCGCCGATTACATCCGCGAGGACCGCTTCACCACCCAGGTGACGGCCCACGGCGCGCTGGAGCCGCACGCCGCCGTGGCCCACTACGACGCCAGCGGCAAGTTGCATATGTGGATTTCCAGCATGTCGGTCTTTTACAAACGCTATATGCTGTCCAAAACGCTGGGGCTGCCGGCCAACCGCATCCACGTCCACAAGGTCTTTGTGGGCGGAGCCTTTGGCGGCAAGATCGACCTGTTCCCCTACGAATTCTGCGCCGCCTATCTGTCGCGGCTGGCCGGGCGTCCGGTCAAGATCGTCCTCAGCCGCGAGGAGGTATTCGCCACCACCCGCCAGCGCCACCCGATGATCATCCACATCAAGACCGGCGTCAAGAAGGACGGGGCAATCGTCGCCCAGGATATTCGCGTCATTGCCGACAACGGGGCCTACCGGGGCACGGGGCCGGTGGTCATCTTCCTGGTGCACGCTTTCAACATCCCAATTTACAAGGTGGAGAACCTGCGCTACGAGGGCTACTCGGTTTACACCAACAACCCCATCCGGGGCCCGCAGCGGGCCCACGGCGCGCCGCAAATCCGCTTTGCGATGGACTCGCAGCTTGACCTGATCGCCCGCGACCTGGGACTTGATCCGGTCAAGATGATGCTGGCCAACGCCCGCCACACGGGCGACGTCCTGCCCAACGGCGACGTCTTAGAAAGTTGCGGCCTGAGCGAGTGCATCGAGCGGGCGGCTGAAGCCGCCGGCTGGCAGAACAAGCGCGGCAAAGCCGGGGGCGGTCGCTACCGGCGGGGCCTGGGGATTTCGGCCTGCGCTATGTTCAGCGGCGCGCCCTACTACCCCTTCGCCAGCGCAGCCACGGTCCAGCTCCACGACGACGGCGGGGTGACCCTGCTGACCGGCACCAACGAGATAGGCCAGGGCGCGGCCACAACGATGGCCCAGATTGCCGCCGAGGAGTTGGGCATCGAGCTGGAGGACATCCAGGTCGTGTTCGGCGATACGGAGCTGACCCCCATCGACCTGGGCAACTTTCTGAGCGGCGGCTCGCTGGTAACGGGCAACGCCGTGCGCCTGGCCGCTGCCGACGCCCGGCAGAAGGTCTTCGAGGCCATCGCGCCCCTGCTGGAGGTGCCGCCGGAGCAGATGGTGGTCCGCGGGCGGGTGATCCACGAGCGGGGCAACCCGGACAACCGGACCGGTTTCGCCGAGGCGGTTCGGGCCAGCATCCGGCAGAACAAAGGCGACCTGGTGATGGGTCACGGCTATTTCAAACCTCTACCGCACACCGACCGCTACCCCAGCCTGAGCACGGCCAGGGGCAATTTCACCCCGGCCTACGGCTTTGCCGTCAGCGCCGCCGAGGTTGAGGTCGATACCCTGACCGGCGAGGTGCGCCTGGTGCAGATGAGCACCTTCCACGATTGCGGCTACCCCTTGAACCCGCTCATCGTCGAAGGGCAGATCGACGGCAACGTCTCCACCGGCCAGGGCCAGGCCCTGACCGAAGATGTCCTCATTCAAGATGGGCTGGTCTTCAACCCCAACTTCCTGGGCTACGGGATGCCGACCACGGTCGAGACGCCGCAGGTGGCGCGCGGCGAGGTGCTCAGCATCGAACCCAAGGGACCGTTTGGGGCCAAGGAAGTCGGCGAAGGTTCCATCGCGGGCACACTGGCCGCCATCGCCAACGCCGTCCACGACGCCTGCGGCGTGCGCATCACCTCTCTGCCGATCACACCCGAAAAAGTGCTGCGAGGATTGAGCAGAAAGGGATAGCTATTTCCGGGTGTGTCGGACATTTTAGGAGGACCGGGGGGGGTGGGGGGTGTCCCCCCGCTTCGCGTCCCCCCGGTGCTGTCCAAAAATTTTGGACGCACCCGCTATTTCCCATCTGTCATAATCTTGC
>JBHHXL010000211.1:0-8146 GCA_046757065.1 Anaerolineae bacterium | reverse complement strand
CCTCTTTAACGAATATTCAAGTGCCGGTCACTTGCTATTGCTTAAAAGGGAACAACTCTATTGATTTGGGTGTATTTCAAATGGGTTAAGGGAGTCCAGAGGGGAAGGAAAGGTCATAATGACAATTATTCACGGATTTGAACTCGTCCGGGAGCAGGATATTCCCGAATTGAGTAGCAAGGCGCGGTTGTTTCGCCATGTCAAGACCGGCGCCGAGCTTTTGTCGTTGGAAAACGATGATGAGAACAAAGTCTTTGGCATCACTTTTTGCACGTTGCCGAGCGATTCGACCGGCGTGGCCCACATCCTGGAGCACGCGGTGCTCAGCGGATCGCGCAAATATCCCCTCAAAGAGCCGTTTGCCGAGCTGCTCAAAGGCTCGCTGCAAACCTTTCTCAACGCCTTCACTTTTCCCGACAAGACCTGCTACCCGGTTGCCAGCCAGAACCAGAAGGACTTTTACAATCTGGTGGACGTGTACCTCGATACCGTCTTCCACCCGCTCCTGAGGCCCTACACCTTCCAGGAGCAGGGCTGGCATTACGAGTTAGAATCGCCGGACGATCCCCTGATCTACAAAGGCGTCGTCTTCAACGAGATGAAAGGGGCTTATACCTCACCCGACCGCGTCCTGGCCGAGTATGCCCAACACTCGCTTTTCCCCGGCCACACGTATGGCCTGGAGTCCGGGGGGCATCCCCAGCATATCCCCGATCTCACCTACGAGCAATTCAAGGCATTTCATCAAACCTACTACCACCCCTCCAATGCGCGCATTTTCTTTTATGGCGATGACCATTCCGACGAGCGCCTGCGCCTGGTAAATGACTACCTCAAGGATTTTGACGGCCAAAACGCCGGCCCGAACGTTGCCTTGCAAACCCGTTTTGAACAGCCACAGCGGTTCGTTCACCCCTACGCGGTCGGCGAGGATGATCCCCGGCCCAAAGGGATGGTAACGGTTAACTGGCTGCTCGATGAGGCCACCGAGCCGGAGACGGCTCTGGCGCTGCACATTCTGGCCCACATCCTGATCGGCACGCCGGCCTCCCCCCTGCGCAAAGCCCTGATCGACTCCGGGCTGGGCGAAGACCTGGCCGGTATCGGCCTGGAAAGCGAACTGCGCCAGATGTTCTTCTCGACCGGGCTGAAGGGCATTTCGCTTGATGACGCCGACAAAATCGAGGCCCTCATTTTGCAGACCCTGGCCGATCTGGTTCAGAACGGCCTCGATCCCCAGACCGTTGAAGCCTCCCTGAACACGATTGAGTTTCGCCTGCGCGAGAACAACACCGGGCGCTTCCCGCGCGGCCTGGTGCTGATGCTGCGCTCGCTGACAACCTGGCTCTACGGCGGCGATCCCCTGGCGCCGTTGGCTTTCGAAGCGCCGTTGGCGACGATCAAGTCGCGGCTGGCGGCCGATGGCGCCTACTTTGAAAGCCTGCTCCGGCGTTACTTTTTGGAAAACCTCCATCGAACGACTCTGATCCTGGAACCCGACCCGGAATTAAACCGGCGGGAGGAGGCACAGGAAAAGGCGCGTCTGGCTCAAGCCCGGCAGGCGATGAGCCCGGCCAATTTGCAGGCGGTGATCGAGGGCACGCGCGCGCTGCGGCAGTTTCAAGAAGCGCCCGATCCGCCCGAGGTGTTGGCCGCCGTCCCACGGCTGCAACTGGCCGACCTGGATAGACAAAATCGAACTATTCCTCTGGCCGTCTTCGAGCGAAGCGGAACCAAAATCTTATATCACGACCTCTTTACAAACGGCATCCTCTATCTCGATGTGGGTTTCAACCTGCACGCTTTGTCCCAGGAGTGCCTGCCTTACATCCCGCTGTTCGGGCGGGCTTTGCTGGAGACGGGCACGGAAACCGAGGATTTCGTCAGCCTGTCGCAACGCATTGGTCGCCAGACCGGGGGGCTTCGTCCAGAGACGCTGACCTCGGCGGCCAGGGAATCGGACCGGGGCGCGGCCTGGCTCTTTTTGCGGGGCAAGGCCACACCGGACCGGGCCAACGATTTGTTGGACATCCTGCGCGACGTGCTGTTGACCGCCCGGCTGGATAATCAAGAGCGATTCCGGCAGATTGTTTTGGAGGAGAAAGCTCAACAGGAAGCGCGCCTGGCTCCAATGGGTCACCTGGTGGTCAAGACGCGGTTGTCGGCCCGGTTCAACGAGGCCGACTGGGCGGCAGAGCAAATGGGTGGGGTCAGTTATCTCTTTTTCCTGCGGGAGCTGGCCCAACTGATTGAGGCCGACTGGCCGGCCGTGTTGGAAACGCTTGAGCGGATACGGCAAGATTTGCTCAAGCGCCAGGCTGCTATGTGCAACGTTACCCTGGATGAAGGGAACTGGACTCAGCTTGAGCCACAACTGGCCGCGTTCCTGGAGGCCATCCCGGCTTCGAGCGGGGCGCTGGAGGCGGTCCCCTGGTCCCCGCAGCGGAACGCGGCCTTTGAGGGCCTGGCGATGTCGGCCCCCGTCAATTACGTGGGCAAAGGGGCCAACCTGTATGAGTTTGGCTATCAGTTGCGAGGCTCGGCGGCGGTGGTCACCCGTTATCTGCGCAGCACCTGGCTGTGGGAGCAGGTCCGCGTCCAGGGCGGCGCCTACGGCGGCTTTTGCCTCTTCGACTACCGTTCCGGCGTGTTCAGCTATCTTTCCTATCGCGACCCCAATTTGCTGCAAACGCTCGCTGCCTACGACCGGACCAGCCGGTACCTCCGCCAGCTATCGCTGACCGACGACGAATTGACCAAGGCCATCATCGGTGCAATTAGCGATATGGACGCCTACCAATTGCCGGATGCCAAAGGGTACACCTCGCTGGCCCGTTATCTGGTCGGCGACAGCGACGAGTTCCGCCAGCGCCTGCGAGACGAAGTCCTGTCCACCACCGTCGCTGATTTCAAAGCTTTCGCCGATGTGTTAGAACAGGCGAAGGAGCAAGGGCAGGTGGTGGTGTTAGGTTCGCCAGCGGCCATCGAGGCGGCCAATGCGGAGCGGAAGGATTGGCTGAAGGTAACCAGGGTGTTGTAAAGTTTCCGTAAAAAACCCCCCTTTTTACAAAGTGCGGCTCTTTGAGCTTTTATGGGGTTTTGTAGCACAAGCTGTTAGCTTGTGCGGGACAAACTAACACGCTTCGCGTGTCCTACATTACCACACAATTCCTCACAGAGCCCATGGACTCACCCTGAGCCAGCAGCCAGTCCAGGCCAAAGGTGACGATTTGGATCTGACCGCCGATGGTGACAATGAGGGTACTGTCCGCCATTTTCTTTCACCGATGAGCTGGAGATTGGGGATTAGAGATTGGAGATCTGCCCTCCAATTCTTAATCTCCAATCTCCAATCCTTATCCCCATCGCTCTCTCAATAAGGAGGCGTCGTTATGGAACTTTTCCCGGCGGTGATGATTGGGGGCCCACCCCACAGTGGCAAATCAGTGCTGACCTATAGCCTGACCCAGGCCCTGCGCCAACGGGGGGTGGCTCATTACGTCCTGCGCGCCGTCCCCGATGGCGAGGGGGATTGGGCCAACGAAGCGGATCAGACCTTCGTCCGGCAAATTCGGGTCAAGGGTGAGGTCACCCGCCAATGGATCGCCTACATGTGCCGCGACATCGCCAGCCGGCACTTACCCCTGTTGGTCGACGTCGGCGGTCGGCCCACCCCGTGGCAGGAGGCCGTCTTCGACTTCTGTACCCACGCCATCCTTCTCACCCCCGATGAGACCCACCGGGCGGACTGGAACGATAAGGCGACGCGCCACGGTTTGATCATCCTGGCCGAGTTACATTCTGTCTTGACCGGAGCCCAGGTTGTGCATACAACTCATCCCCGCTTGCAAGGTCAAATCAGTGGCCTCGAACGAGGCGAAAGCGCTCAAGGCCCTACCTTTGAGTCGTTGGTGGACCTCTTGGCCAACCTGTTTGCTTACGATGAAGAAGAGTTGCGTACGGCCCATCTTTCCCTGGCGCCCGTCGAGTTGACGGTTTCTGCTGGATAAGAGCAATGATCGGGGTCTTCATTTTTTCATTAGTCCTGCACAATTGTCCGAGAGCCTTCTGTCAATTGTGCGCCGGCCCAAATTCAGGCCAAAAACAAAGACTCGCCCGAATTTCGGCGAGTCTTACCCTGTGTATTGGCCGCCAACCGGCCTGTTCAGGCCGAAACCGGGCTATGCGAGGGAAAATAAGCCAGAGAGGCGACGACCGGATTCGAACCGGTGATCGGGATTTTGCAGACCCCTGCCTTACCACTTGGCTACGTCGCCTGACGAAACTATCCTTAAGGCGAAACCACCTTCTAGCGTGCCGTTATTTTACCATGCCTGCCGATACCGTCAAATTTGAGGGTTGAAGCCCTCGACACCGGCCACTATTTCTGTTGCGCCTTTTGAATCTTCGCCCACGTGTCACGCAGGGAGACGGCCCGGTTGAAGACCGGCTTCCCCCCCGTAGCATCGGGATCGACCACGAAGTAGCCCTGCCGCAAAAACTGGAAACGGTCCCCCGGCGTGGCCTCGGCCAAACCCGGTTCGACCCGGCACGAAGCCAGCGTCTCCAACGAGTTGGGATTGAGGTTGGCGGTAAAGTCGGCCCCCGGCTCAACCTCATCCGGGTTAGGCTTGCTGAACAGGTGATCGTACAGGCGGACCTCGGCCTCAAGGGCGTGGGCGGCTGAAACCCAGTGTAGCGTGCCCCGCACCTTACGCCCGTCCGGGGCGCTACCCCCCTTTGTCTCCGGATCGTAAGTGCAACGCAACTCGACCACCTGGCCGGTGCGCTCGTCTTTGACCACATCGACGCAGGTGATGAAGTAGGCGTGCATCAGCCGCACCTCGCGGCCCGGGGCCAGGCGGAAGAACTTCTTGGGCGGATCCTCCTGAAAATCCTCTCGCTCGATGTACAAGACTCGCGAGAAGGGCACCTTCCGCGTTCCCATAGCCGGGTCCTCCGGGTTGTTGACGGCCTCCATCTCTTCCACCAGGTCCTCCGGGTAGTTCTCTATCACCACCCGCAGCGGGCGCAGGACCGCCATCGCCCGGGGGGCGCGTTTGTTCAGGTCCTCCCGCAGGCAATGTTCCAGCAGGGCGATGTCAACCACGGTGTTGTTCTTGGCCACCCCGATCCGGTCGCAGAAATTGCGGATGGCCTCCGGCGTGTAGCCCCGCCGCTGCAACCCCGACAGGGTGGGCATGCGCGGGTCATCCCAGCCGCTGACGTGCCCCTCGTCAACCAGCCGGATCAACTTGCGCTTGCTCAGGACGGTGTAGTTGAGGTTGAGGCGAGCAAACTCGATCTGCCGGGGATGGTAAATCTCCAGGTTGTCCAGGAACCAGTCGTAAAGCGGGCGATGGTCCTCAAATTCCAGGGTGCAAATCGAGTGGGTGATCCCCTCGATGGAATCTGACTGGCCGTGGGCAAAATCGTACATCGGATAGATGCACCATTTGTCGCCCGTGCGGTGGTGGGTGGCGTGCAGGATGCGGTACAGGACCGGATCGCGCAGGTTCAGGTTGCCGGAGGCCATATCGATCTTGGCCCGCAGGACGTGGGTCCCATCCGGAAACTCGCCGGCCCGCATCCGCTCGAGCAGGTCCAGGTTCTCTTCCACCGACCGGTTGCGATAGGGACTTTCCCGGCCCGGCTCGGTCAGCGTGCCCCGGTACTCTCTGATCTCCTCCGCGCTCAGGCTGTCCACGTAGGCTTTGCCCGCTTTGACCAGTTGCACCGCCCATTCGTACAACTGCTCGAAGTAATCCGAAGCGTAAAACAGCCGGTTCTCCCAATCGAACCCCAGCCAGCGTATGTCGGCCATAATCGACTCGACATACTCGGTCTCCTCCTTGGTGGGGTTGGTATCGTCGAAGCGCAGGTTGCACAGCCCCCCGTAGTCGGCGGCCAGGCCGAAGTTCAGGCAAATCGATTTGGCGTGGCCGATGTGCAAATAACCGTTCGGCTCCGGCGGGAACCGGGTGTGGACCCGGCCCTCGTATTTGTTGGTTCGCAAGTCCTCATCGATTATATTCTTGATAAAGTTGGAAGAGGCGGTGGTGTCGGTTGCGGCCATAGCTTTGGTTTCCCTCTCGTCTTAACTTGTAGTGGTGATTTCACGATCTGGCAACTGCAACATAGAAATTATAGGGCAAGTGGAGGCTATGAACAAAGACCTGCCCCAGATTTTTGGGGTTTTACGATACCACCTCCGCCCCCCCGCTGGCAGCGCAGACGTAGACGGGCGGCGTCGCGCCCGTGGCCGCCCCGTAGCAGGCAGCGACGGCGCGGGCAAACTCCCGCGCAGCGCCGGCCCGGACGAGGGCCACGGCGCAGCCGCCGAAACCGGCCCCAGTCATCCGAGCCCCGTAGCAGGCCGGTTGCCGGCGGGCGCAGGCGACGATGGCGTTCAACTCGTCACTGGTTACCTCGAAATCGTCTCGCAGGCTGGCGTGGCTGGCGTTCATCAAGCGACCCAGCGCGACTGCGTCCCCCCGGCGCATGGCCTCGACGGCTTGCAGCGTGCGCTCGTTTTCCAGCACCACGTGGCGCGCCCGGCGGCGGATTACCGCCTCCAGTTGCCCGGCCCGCTCCCGAAACCCGACGGGGGTCACGTCGCGCAGGGCGGATACGCCGAAGAAGCGGGCGGCGGTCTCGCACTGCGCCCGGCGCTCGTTGTAGGCCGACTCGACCAGCCCCCGGCGAGCGGTGGTGTCCAGCACCACAACCGCCGTACCGGGCGGCAGGGGCACCGCCTGCGTTTCCAGCGAGCGGCAGTCGATAAGCAGGGCGTGGCCGGCCACCCCCGCCGCCGAGATCATCTGGTCCATAATGCCGCAGTTGACGCCGACCCAGGCGTTCTCGGCCCGCTGGCAGAGCTGCGCCAAATCGGTCGCGTTCCAGACCAGGCCCGAAACGGCGGCGAAGGCCCGGGCCGCCGCCAGCTCCAGCGCCGCCGAGGAGGACAGTCCGGCCCCGACCGGCACGTCACCGGCCACGACGCCCTGCCAGCCCTGCAAGGTGTAACCGGCCTCCCGCATCGCCCAGGCCACGCCCTTCAGGTACTCGCCCCAGCCCGGACCTGCCCGGCCCATCTTTTCGAGGGAGAAATCCGCCGGTTGGTCCTGATCCAGCGAGTGAGCGACCACCCGCCCGTCGCGGCGCGGCCGGAGGGCGATCCACACCGCGCGGTCGATGGCCAGCGGCAGGACGAAGCCGTCGTTATAGTCGGTGTGCTCCCCGATCAGGTTGACCCGGCCCGGCGCGCGCACGACCCAGGTGGGCGAAGCACCGAAACGGCGCTTGAATTCGTCCGTAACCCGCTGTTGAAGAGACATAGTTGCTCCTGCGGCAAATTGTATCGACAGATTTCGTTTGGTCAATTTCCAGGTTTACTGTACAATGCCACGATATGGAACGCCAGAATGACATTCGAACGGAACGACAACGGCGTGCCGCCGAGATCATAACCCAACTGGTGGCCTGCGCGGCGGATGTTCTCGCCAATTACCCGGTCGAGATAGCTTACCTGCACGGCTCTGTGGCCCGGGGCTGCCCCCTGCCCGCCAGCGATGTGGACATTGCTTTAGTGTTAAGCCAGGTGCCGGAGTCCTACCAGCGGCTGCGCCTCGAATTGGAGATTCAGGCCGCGTTAGAGGACGCGTGCCGTTTGTCGAATCTAGACGTGCGGGCCATCAATCAGGCTCCACTTAGAGTGCAGGGAAGTATTGTCCAGGCTGGAGTCTTGCTCTATAGCCGGGATAAGAAACGTCGGGTGGCCTACGAGGTGCTGACCCGTAAACGCTACTTTGATTTCCAACCGAGAGCCAGGCGATTGCAGCAGGCATTTTTTGACCGTATCCAACGCGAGGGTCTGAGCGGTGGTCAGTCGAGATACCGTCGAGTCCATTCTAAACCGGCTTGAGGATTACCGGGCCAAACTCTCGATCCTGGCCGGCTACTCTCAAGAGGACTTCCTTCAGGATTTCACCAAGGTTGAGAGCGCCAAACACCTGCTTCAGGTATCCATCGAGTGCTGCCTGGACATCGCCCATCACATCGTCGCTGATGAAGGTTATCGTACTCCTCAAGATAGCTATGATACCCTGGTTGTCCTTCACGAAGAGGGTATCTTGCCAGACAGTTT
>JBHHXL010000210.1:0-8206 GCA_046757065.1 Anaerolineae bacterium | reverse complement strand
GGACAACCTTATTCGAAAAGTACTGCCTTTAAGTCCGCCAGGATCGCCTCCAAAACCCCGCCGCCGATGGCCAGCGATTTGTCGGAGATGGTGAAGCAATGTTGCTCGACCGCGCGCGGGTCCAGATCGCCGATTTTGAGGCCGGGCCAGACCCGGACCTGGGGATGAATCAGCCCGCGCAGGACGCCATCGAAGGGGGCCCGGATTTCGTGCCCGTTCAGGCGGGCGATGAGGCTGCCTCCGGCCAGGCGCTGGCCGATCTCGGCCACCGGTTCCAGATGCCCCTCCGCCGGGGCGCGCAAGACACGGTCCACCGTCCGGCCTTGAACCGGGCCGGGGGTTTGCGTATCCGGTTGGGCCGCCCCCTGGGTGATGATCCGGCCCAGCCAGTGCCCGCGCATCGTCTCGATCACGGCCTGGCAATCTCGCCCGGCGTAGAAGCCCGGCCCCAGGGCGATGACCAGCGGGGCGTCCGTCAGCCGGGTGCCGGTGTTTTGCTTGGCCATAATGGCATCGACCAGGACAGCCGGGGCCAGGGCTTTGACCGCCTGGCCGTCGGGATCGACGATGACGGGGATGTCGTTCCCGGAGGCCAGGGCTCTGGCCTCGGCCACCGCCTCGACCCGGCGGGCGGTAATGCCCTCGACCACGGTCTGGCCGGCGTAGACCGCCTCCCCGAAGCTAACCGGACGCCGTACCAGCAATGGAGCCGGTAGTTCTGTCATCACCAGCGGGAAACCGCTGCGCTTGAGGCGGTAAGCGACCCCGCTGGCCAGGTCGCCCGCGCCCTTGATCACGACCAGGATGTTTTCAAAGGGAGAAGGATGGACAGCAATCATGTTTCCTGGCTGTACCCCTCCGAGAAAACTTCGATCATCAGGTACGGATCGCCCAGGGGGTACAGGATGGGGCAGGTGCAGCCATGGGCCGCGTATTCCCGGACCTTGGCCTTGACCTCGTCGGGGGTGCCGCTGGCGGTGATGCGCTGCACCAGCTCGTCGGGCACGAAGCGCATCGCCTCTTTGATCTGGGCTTTGGTGGCCGGCCAGCCCAGGATGTTTTGGATTTGTTTGACCACCTCGTCGCTGACCCCGCTGGCTTTGGCAATGTGCGGCTGTTGGGCCAGGTATTGGGTCAGCAATTGCCGGGCGCCGTCGAGAGCCTGGGCCTTGTCCTGGTGGACGGAACAGACGACCAGTTGCGGGCGGTCGATGTCATCGAACGCGCGTCCGGCCCGCTCCGCCCCGATTCTCAGGTGCTCCAGGGCCGGGTCGTTGTATTCGGGCGGCACGCAGTAGTTGAGCACCACCCCGTCGGCGATCTGGCCGGTTAGCTCCATCATTTTCATGCCGGTGGCCCCGATCATCAGCGGCACGTGGCGCGGCTCGCGCCGGCCGTGGACGACGTCCAGCTCAATGCCGCGCACCTGGTGAAATTCGCCCTCGAAGGTGACGTTTTCCAGCGCCAGCAGGCGGCGCATGACCTCGATGGTTTCCCGCATGGCCGCCAGCGGCTTGCGGCGCTGGATGCCGACGTTGGCCGCCAGCGGGTCCCACCAGGCCCCGATGCCGCAGATGATGCGGTCCGGGGCCAGGTCGTCCAGGGTCAGATAGGTGGCGGCCAGCAGGCCGATGTTGCGCGTCCAGTTGTTGATGACGCCGGAGCCGATTTTTATCCGCTCGGTGACGGCGGCGAAAGCGGCCATAGGCACGATGGCGTCGCGCACCAGGCGGCTTTCGGCCTGCCAGACGGCTTCGAACCCCTTTTGCTCGGCGAATTGGGCCAGCTTCATCCCTTCCCGGATGGGATGGGCATCTTGCAGATAGAGCGCAACACGGTCGGCGGGCATCGGTCAACTCCTTAAGCCAAAATCCAAAATCTAAATATTGATTATACCACGGCCTTCCCCGGCGGCGTAATCGCCCGGTAGCGGCGCAGGTCGGTGGGCAGGTCCAGGTCGAGGGCCAGGTTCGGGGCGCGGTAGATGGCCGGTTCGATCCCCCGGCGGCGGGCGGCGGCCAGGTGTCGCCGGAAGCTGCCCGGGCCGAAGTGAAAGTCGATCAGGTGGGGGGGGCGGAGCAGGAGGGCGTTGCTGCCTTCCTCCCGGCGGCAAGGGGCGATGACCACCGCCGGCGCCCCCCGTCCGGCCTGGGTGATGGCCCGCAGGTCCGCCGCCGAGAGAAGGGGTAGGTCGCCCGGCAGGACCAGGATGGCTTCCGCGCCCTGGGCCAGCGCCCAGGCCCGGGCCTGGCGCAAGGCCGGATTCAGGCCCGTGCCCGCCTCGATCAAAGTCCAGGCCCCGGCCGCCTTGGCCGCCCGGCGCGTCCGGTTGCTGCGCGAGACGACCACCACCTCGCCCACCGTCCGGGCCAGGCGCACCGTTCGTTGCAGCAACAGCCGGCTTAGCGCGGCCCGCTCCGCCCGCGACAGCAGCGGCGACAGGCGGGTTTTGGCCTGGTCGAAAGGTTTGGCCGGAATCAGGCAATAGAGGGACATAACTCTTGCTATCGTATGGCAGCCGACATTGCGCTGCGGGCAATGCCCAGGGCCGTGTCTCCGGCGTTCGCTTCCTCCGGCAGGGCAACGACGACGGCGATGGCGAAGCGCGGCGCACCGGCCGGGGCCAGGCCGGCGTACCAGCCCACGGGCACGTTGCCGGTCACTTCGGGCGAGGCTGCGGCCTGCCAGCCGGCCATCTCTGCCTGCGGCTCGAGCAGCGAGCGCAGGTAAGCGGCAGTCTGGCGGCTAAAGGCGCGCGTTTTCGGCGGCGACGGTTGCAGCGGGGACAGGACCGGTTCCGGCAAAAGGCCGTCGTTGGCCAGGGCGGCCATCAGCCGGGCCAGGTGCAGGGGGGTGACGGCCAGCTCCCCGGCCTTGCCCGGCAGACCATCGGGCAGGCGGCCCGCTTCGGCGGGCAGGGTCGCGGTGGGCGGGCTATCGAGGCCAAGCCGGCCGGCGGTGGCAGCAAACCCGGCTCCGCCAAGCGGGGCCAGCAGCCTCTCCAACGAAGTTTGCAACGGCCGGGGGGGGATGGCGGCCCCCGCCTCCGACAGGCCGAGCAGGCCCAGGTAGCGGGCCAGCCCGCCGACCGGAAAGAGGCCCTGCGTGGCCCGGTTGAGCAAGGGGGCCTGGGGGTCCTGGCGCAACTGGTCCCAGCTCTCGTCGAGCAGGTTTGGATCGAAGGTGGGGTGGCTGGTCATAGCCAAAATCGCCCCGCTGTCGACGTCGATGATCACCACCGCCCCGGAGCGCCGGCCCAGGGCGGCGTCGGCGGCCACCTGAACGTCGAGGTCGATGGTCAGGGGCACATCGCGGCCAACCTGAGGCCGGTGCAGCAACTGGTCCCACCATTCATCCGCCGCTTGCCGTCCCGCCGCGCCCCGCAACAGGTCATCGAAGGCGGCCTCGGTGCCGCCCACGCCGTAGCGCTGGCTGTAGTAGCCGGTGACCGGGGCCAGGCTGGGATAGGGGTAGCGCCGGGAGAACGTCCCCGCTTCGTTCCTGACGCTCTGGGCCAGGGCGATCCCGCCGGCGGTCAGGAGCTGGCCCCGCCGCAGGCGCTGCTCGGCGATGATGGGGCGCGGGTTGTCCTCGCGGGCGACCAGGGCCGGGGCGCGCAGGACCTGCCAGTAAAGCAGAGCCCCGCCGACCAGGCAAAAACCGAGCAGGAAGCCCTGGCCGACCCGCCGGATGTAGAAATCGGAGGCCGCCGCCCGGCCCGGGCGGGTGGAGATAAAGAGCAGCAAGCCGACCATCACGAAGCTGGTCAACAGCGAACTGCCCCCGTAGCTGACAAAAGGCAGGGTCACCCCGGTCAGCGGCAGCACCTTCAGCGTCCCGGCGGCGATGACCAGGCTTTGCAGGCCCAACATCACCCCCAAGCCGGCGGCCAGCAGGGCCTCGAAGCCGGTGCGGGCCCGCAGGCCGATGTGAAAGGCGCGCCCGACCAGCAGGGCGAAACAGGCCAGCACCCCGGCTGCCCCCAGCAGCCCGTACTCCTCGCCGATGGCGGCGATGACAAAATCGGTGTGGACGACCGGGATGGCCGTCGGCAGGCCCTGGCCCAGCCCCTGGCCGAAGACCCCGCCGCTGGCAAAGGCCAGCAGCGACTGCACGATCTGGTAGGCCCGGCCGGCGGCGTCGGGCCAGGGGTTCAGCCAGGCATCGACCCGGATGGCGACGTGATCGAACAGCCGGTAGCCGGCCAGCCCGGCCACCAGCAGCAGCCCCACTCCGGCCAGCACATAGCGCCGCTGGCCGATGGCCGCGTAGAGCATGGCCACAAACGTGGCGAAAAAGAGAAAGGCCGCCCCCAGATCGCGTTGCCACAGCAGCAGCACAATCGAAAAGCCCCACATCGACAGCAGCGGCCCCCAGTAAGCCGGGTGGGGCAGGTCCAGCCGGCCCAGGCGGGCGGTGATGTTGATCATCTGCCGCCGGCGGTCGGCCAGATAGGCGGCAATGAACGATACCAGCAAAATCTTGAGCGGCTCCGAGGGTTGGAAAAAGACGCCGCCCAGGCCCAACCACAGGCGCGGCCCAAAGCCGCTGGGGTTGACGCCCAGGACCAGCGTCGTGGCCAGCAGGGCCAGCCCCGCCAGCAGCCAGGCGTACTTGTAGCGGCGCAGCCAGCCCAGGTCGGGGGGGATCAGGGTCACGGCCAGCAGGGCCCCCGTCGCTGCCAGGACCCAGATCGTTTGCCGGGGCAGGAAGCCGGGGGCCAGCCGCGCGGTCAGGCCCAGGCCCGCGCCGGTCAGGAGCGCGGTCAGGGGCAGGAGCAGGGGGTCGAAGCGGGCGAAGCGGCGGGCCAGGAACAGGTGGGCCAGGCCCAGACACAGGGCCAGGACCAGGGGCGAGGCCAGCCGCCAGGCCAGCCCCCCAACCGATGGCTCGGTGAGGCGGGTGCTGACCCTGGCGTCGAGCAGGGCCAGTTGGACGAACATCAGGGCCGTGAAAGCCACGGCCAGGCCCAACAGCAGAAAAGACGAGCGGTGCGAGCGGTGCGCCTTGGTCTTTTTAGAGATACTTGCCAACCAGCAGCTCCAGTTTCTGCCGGGTCCCGGCGGGGATGGTTGCGTGGTCGGTGATGAGGGCCGTGGCCAGAGCGTGGTGTTCCGGCCAGTCCGGTTCGTCGGCCAGCCTGGGCACGATATTGCGGATCGACCGTTTGGCCAGGTCCACGTTGGCGCTGAGTTGGGCGATGACCGCCTCGACGGTGACCGCCTCTTCGCTTTCGTGCCAGACGTCGTAGTCGGTCACGGCGGCCAGGGAGACGTAGGCGATCTCGGCCTCACGGGCCAGGAACGCTTCGGGGATGGTGGTCATGCCAATGATGTCGCAGCCCCACTGCCGGAAGATGTTGCTCTCGCCTTTGGTGCTGAAGCGCGGCCCTTCGATGATGACAAAGACGCCGCCCTTGTGCACCGTACCGCCCGCCGCTTTGACCGCGTCGTAGGCGATGTCGATCAAGCCGGGGCTGAACGGCTCGGCCACGCTGATGTGGGCCACCAGGCCCTGGCCGAAGAAGCTCAGGTCCCGCAAGCGGGTGCGGTCCACCAACTGATCGGGGATGACGATGTGGCCGGGGGCGTATGCCTCTTGCAGGCTGCCGCAGGCGTTGACGGCGATGATGTATTTGACCCCCAGGCTCTTCAGGGCGTAGATGTTGGCTTTGCTGTTCAGTTCGGTCGGGCTGATTCGATGGCCCCGCCCGTGCCGGGGCAAGAAAGCGACCCGCTGCCCTGCCAGCGTGCCGGCCACAATCGAATCCGACGGGTCGCCGAAGGGTGTGGACAGCGTCACCTCCTCGATATCGCTCAGGCCCTCCATCTGGTACAGGCCACTGCCGCCGATGACTCCAATACGTACCGGGTCCATAATCTCCTCCTTCGTCGCGGTGGGCCGTATTATACAATGGTGGGTCGATAATCCCCAATCCCTAATCCCCGATCCCTACCCCCCAATCTCCTCATCCTCCAGGCCCAGAGCCATCAGATAGCCTCGCGCCCGCTCTGTCCGGGGATAGCGGTTGACCAGCTTCCAGAATTTGGGGCCGTGGTTCGGTTGCAGCAGGTGGGCCAGTTCGTGGACGAGCACGTAGTCCAGCACAAAGGCCGGGACTTTGGCCAGGCGGTGGGAGATGCGGATCGTGCCCTGGCTGGGGGTGCAGCTGCCGAAACGGGTGTTTTGGTTGGTGGACCAGGTGATGCTTTTCCACTTGAGCCTGCCCCGGAAAAATTGCCGGTTCAGTTTTCGCGCCCGGCGTTGAAGCGTGGTATCATCCAGTTCTCGCTTGGCCAGTTTGCGCTCCAGGCGTCCCTTCAGGTTCTCGATGATGGGTTGCAGTTCCTCATCGCTCATCGTGGCCGGGGCGCGAACGACCATCACCTTGCGCTCTTCATCCAGCCGGGCGCTGACCGTTTTTTGGCGTTTCTCGCTGCGGATAATCTCGATGTCCATTTCGTAAACCATCCTCAGGCGCAAGGTGACCGCATTGTACCACATCTGCGGCAACAAAACACTTCACCGCCCGGCGAAGGTGACAAGAGTCCGGGCGAAGAATGACATTTGTCACTAATACCGGGCCGGTTTTGTCGGTTATACTGTCCGGGGACCCTGGCCCCTGAGCCTGCCGGAGGGGCGTCGGCTTCGACAAGACTTCAGCGTGAGGCTTCGACGTGAGCTCAGCCGAACGCTCAGCCAACTATTTTCAACGGAGGAAAACAGAAATGAGACGACGACGTCATCGAGGCCAAAGCACGGTAACGGTCGCCGATCCGCTGCCCGACCTGCCGCGCCTCCGCCCCCGGCTGACGATGCTGGCTCGCGAGGATTGCCTGCGCCTGCACCGCGCCTCGTGCCAGATACTGCGCCAGACCGGCGTGCGGGTTTACTGCCAGGCCGCCATCGACCTGCTGCGCGAGGCCGGGGCCCGGGTCGAAGATGACCTGGTCAAAATGCCGCCCTCGCTGGTGGAGGCGGCCCTGGCCTCCGTGCCGGGCGAGTTCAGCCTCTACCGGCGCGGCTCGGACCAGGTAGCGCTCAGGCTGGACGGGCAGGGCGTCTACTTCGGGCCCGGCTCGGACACCCTGCGCTACCTCGACCCGCGCACAGGCGAGCGGCGCGATTTTCAGATCGCGGACATCGCCGATTGTATGCGCCTGTGCGACGCCCTGCCGGAGATCGGGTTTGTGATGTCGGTCGGCATCCCCCGCGACGTGCCCAAGGACCGCTACTTCCGCCACCAGTTCGCCACGATGCTGCGCAACACGACCAAGCCCATCGTCTTCGTTTGCGACAACCTGGCCGACATTGAGGCCATTGCCGCCATGGCCGCGGCTGTGGCCGGGGGGATGGACCGGCTGTCCCGCCATCCAAACATCCTGCTCTACTCCGAGCCGACCACACCCCTCCAACATTCGCTCGAGGCGACCGAGAAGCTCCTCTTCTGCGCCGAACACGCCATCCCCGTCACCCACTCCCCCGCGCCGATGATGGGCGGCACCGCGCCGATGACCCTGGCCGGGGCAGTCGCGCTCGGCAACGCCGAGATGCTCAGCAGCCTGGTGATGCACCAGCTCCGGAACCCCGGCGCGCCCTTTTTGTACGGCAACGGCGTCCACCATCTCGATATGAAGGAGATGATCAGCGTCTATGGCGCGCCCGAATTCCAACTGGCGCGTGTCCTCAACGCCGAGATGGGGCGCTTCTACGGCCTGCCGGTCTGGGGCTACGCCGGCCACAGCGATAGCAAGGTGGTCGATAGCCAGGCCGCCGCCGACACCCAGTTCGCGGTCCAGGTCGCTTTGCTGGTCAAAACCAACCTCAACCACGACGTGGGCTATCTCGAAAGCGGTCTGACCGGCTCGCCGGAGCTGATGGTCCTGGGCAACGAGATCATCTCGATGACCCGCCGCTTCGTCGAAGGCGTCCGCCTCGATGACGAGGCGCTGGCCGTGGACGTGGTCCACGACGTCGGGCCGGGCGGGGAGTTCCTGAGCCACGAGCACACCCTGGCTCACTGGCGCGAGTTGTGGCTGCCCCAGGTCTTCGACCGCCAGCGTCTGGAGAAGTGGCAGGCGCAGGGCTCCCAGGATGTGGCCGCCCGCCTGCGCGAGGTGGCGGTGGCCCTGATGGACGAGCACCGGGTTGAGCCCCTGCCTGACTCCGTCGAGGGCGAGATCGAGCAGGTTTTGAAAAAGTAGGC
>JBHHXL010000209.1:0-8215 GCA_046757065.1 Anaerolineae bacterium | reverse complement strand
CTTGATGTTGTCGGTGTAGGTGCCGGGGCGGCTGGTTCGATCACAGTAACACAATATTCACTGGCATACGCTGCTTCCCATTTCAGTACGATGCGGTTGACAACCTGGGGGTTAGGTAGAGTAATCTCCAGCCACTCTGGCTCAGAAAAGTCGCTACTCCAACGGGTCTTAATCTCATCTTCTTCACCATATCCGTCGATTGCTTTGCCGGCAAAACACTCTTCGCAGCCAGGACCACTCTGCGTTGAGGAGGCAAGTGCCTGTCCGCCTATGGCCAGGTTGGTGTTACCGGTGTCAGGCCCATAGACCTCTACTTCCCACAGCGAAAATCCGAACGCTGTTGCTCTACTTATCAGGTCAAGACGTATCCGAGCAATGGTACGCGGCGGCTCTACCGAGATGATTTCAGTGCCGCCGCGCCCATTGTTCATACAAGGAGGAGGCGTCGAGGTTGAGTCAAACGTTGGGGTTACGGTTGGTGTCGATGTGTGGGTGGGGGTTGGCGTAGGCGTATGGGTTGGCGTAGGCGTATGGGTGGGGGTCGGTGTCGGCGTATCGGTTAGAGTCGCTGTAGGGGTGTAAGTAGGGGTTGGCGTGGCGGTGGGTGGAGGCGAAAGCTGAATGACAATGTCATCGATGGCCCGGCAGCCGGTCTCGTGATCGGTCACGCTGACGGTGAGCGTCACCGTTTCCTCTACTTCTACAGCCTCGGGCGCTACGTATTGCACCGTGCGGTCGTTCGGGTTCAGCAAACTACCGTTGCCGGTCAACTCCCAACGGAAAGAGACGTCAACGGGCTTGGCATCGGCCGAAAAGTTAATTCTCTGGCCGTGGGCGACAATGGCCTCGGTCGCCTGCGGGGGGACGATTTCGACAGACGGGATAGTTTGGGAAGGACCGCACGGGTTGGCCACAACCTCCGGCGTCGGCGTCTCTGATCCGGCGCAGGCCCACACTGTCAAGAGTGTAACTACCAGGACCATCACAGACAAAAATGACTTATTCATAACCTATTCTCCTCGCAGCGGTATCGACACCTCCCGGCTGGCTCGACCGATGGCGTCTCTGACGATGAGGACGACGTGATCTTCGCCCAAAGCTTCCACGTTTCGCGCGCCAAGCGTGAGGACAAGTTGCTCGCTTGGCGGCGCCTTTACCACAGTCTTAACCACCGATAGATTGAAAACGACAAACGATAGCTCCCAATCGACGAAGATAGCGCCGCTGCACCCTTCAGGCCAGGGGCTGATCTCAGCCGTAACTACGACGGAATCGTCCGGGTTGATCTCAATTGGCTCCAACGTGGCCGATTCTGCCTCAATAGCATCCTTGGTCCGCAGGTTTTGGTTGACGTGGACGCTGACACTCAGCGGTGACAAGCTGGCGTCACACGTTTTGCGTGGTTCCTTAAAATAGGACTGTGTAAGGACGAGGATTAGCAAGAGAATGATTGAGGCTACACCCAGCAGAACGGTCGGCAATGTGCGTTTAAAGGTTGTCATTGACTCGATTGTCTTTCTTGGTTGAATCGCGTTTATTGTCAAAAAATATTATAATCAGTCCACGGGGACAAATCCTGTCAAAAACCAATGAGAAATTCGTTATTTGCCAGGCAAGAACGCGCCGGTTCTCGCGTCCTGGATTGGTCATGCCGGGAGGACATAGACGATGCAAAAGTGGAGGGCAAGGATACACGGTTTCATCCTGAACCCGATCGGGCTTGGCGCTATCATCCTGGCCATACTTTTTGGTCTCGCTGCCGCAGTGCTTTGGGCGAGAGAGATGTCTTACGCTCATCCAGGGCCGGCTATAGCAGCGTTGGCCTTGACGGTGGTCATCCTCATTGTTGGGCTGGTCATAAACAGCCTAAAACTCGAGACCCCTGACTCTATGCCACGCCTCATCGGGCTGGAGCTCCTGGTAGAACGCTGGCGAGAATTCAAGCCGAAGGGACCCGACAGCGCCATTCTGTCCGAGCAATTCTCGATTGCCCAGTCGATAGCGCAGCGAGACTACAAACAAGACATTCGCTTTATCAAGTATTTCGCCGGTTTCAAGATCAAGAGCGGAGCCTTTCTGGTGCAACCCGGTGCAAACATCCCACGCGTCTTGAAGTTCGATAGCGTAGCAAATATGAAAGCAGAAATTGACCGCTACAAACACTGTGTTAGCCAGCGTCTCGGCTTGACGCCAGGCGAACCCGTGATTCCCCTCCAGCGGCACGGGACGATTAAGGGTCAGGAATGGGGAGCGATTACGTACAACCTCATAGGCGCTAACCAGGCTGATCTTGGGCGGCTGCAAACCTTGGCTGAATATTACCTGAGGCGCGACGATCCCCAACAAATCAACAACGCCCTGAACAAGGTCTTTGAAACACTCAGACCTTGGTGGGCCAATCCCACGTGGTCGGACATCTGCGCGCGGAGGAGGCGTAACACCTTGTATGGCGAGTACGACCGGTTAACCCGTAAACAAAATCAGATACAACAGGGTATAGCTGAAGCCGGCCGGGCAATGCAGATTGAAGCCCTACAGAATATTACTGCTAACGATAGGCACATCGATCTGGACAGCAATTTGAGGCTTCGCAACCCGCTCAACTGGGTAAGAGATATATTTGGGGCGCAGCAACTCGCCAACTGGATCAAAAGAGTGGAGCTCAGGAGAGACTCAATCGTGCACGGCGACCTTCACACGGGCAACATCTTGATCAGCGAAGGCGAACACGCCCAGCTAAGGGCCTGGGTGATCGACTTTCCTCATACCCACGTCGGTCCAACCATCCAGGATGTCGCCCGGCTGGAGGCTGACCTCAAGTTTAGCCTGCTGCCAGATGATACGCTCCAGGCTCTAAACCTCAACGACCTGTATGACTTTGAAACAAGCTTGCTTCCCCCATTCAAACGGGCTGTGCCATCCTTTGCGGACCTGACACCTGATCAACTGCCAACAAACCAACAAACAAACCCGCAGTTGCAAAAAACGTGGGAAATTGTTTGTCTACTACGCGGGGAAGCAAAGGAGTATATGATTGGCGATGATGCCCGGCCCTACTACCTGGCCCTGTTCCACGCCACACTGCCGATGTTGTATTATCGTAACCTCAGTTCAAGCCAAAAGTTGTACGTTTTCATTTCGGCGGCGCTGCTGTGCGAGCGACTGGGCGGCTGAAGCTATTTTGATTTGCGCGCAGCATAGAGACCAGAACTCAGGCAACCAATTCATAACCCTTGCCCCAGTGAGCCTTGATGTATTGATCGCCCAGTCGCTGGCGTACCTGGCGCACGAGGTTTTCGATTCTGGTGTCCGAGATCCCTTCTCCTTTCCCCTCATCCTCATAATACACGTAGGCGGCAATATCATCCTTCCTATAGATTTTCCGCTCACGCTTCAGGCAAGCAATGAGTCTGAGCTCAAGGGGGGATACATGCACCTCCCGGTTGCCCTTGAACACCTTGCCGGCCACGACGATCTCTTGTTCGTTCCTGAAAATGGCGCTGGCCCCAACAATTGTAATCGGTTCGAGCGATGTTGCCTGGTCTGTCACGAAGTGTTGAAAGATCGGTGAGAAGAATCGGTATTCTCCCTCGTGATCATCCACCACCCCAAAATCTTGCAGCCAGGCCAGGGCGGTGGTGCCCGCCGAGTCTGGCCGGCCGTCGGCCAGAAGTTGTAACGCCGCTTGTTTGGACGGATCCAGGGCGTTCCATATCTTCTGGCAGCGATATTTCACGTCGCCCCGAGCCAAAAAGTGCGCCACCAATCCCCCTTTCGGGTCTGACAAATCCAGCCTCTCGGCCGCGACGGCTGGACAGACCGCGCGCAGCAAGCCGGGATAGCCGCCGCTCAGGCTCGCCAACCGCTCCTGCGCCTCCGGGTCAAATTCCACCCCCAGTCGCTGCGCCTCCTCGATTATCGCGTTGGCGCAATCTCGCGCATTCAACCGGCCTATGGCCAGGCGGCGACCGGCGAACAACAGGTTATCCGGGTCGATGACGTCCGACAGGAGCGGGCCAGCGGCAAAGAGGTAGCATACACGCTTGTTGAGATCGGTCAGCGCCTTCAGATTGCGGTAGAAACGTCGATCTGCGCCCGCCAATATTCTGTTCGCCTGATCGACGACGATTACCAGCCGACGCGACGGATCTCCCCCGACCCGAGTTACGAGCCGCTTGAGCCGTTCATAGCCTCGTTTGTCCCCTTCGGGCTGATCTCCCAATCCCTGCTCGGCCAGTTGCCGGGCAACCTCGGCAAAGAATACTCCCCGGTCAAGGCAATCGTCCAGCGCATCGCAATCCAGGTAAGCGAAAGTCGCCTTTCGCCCAGCCAACTCCGGGCGAGCCACCAAAAAGCGCAGCATGTTTGATACGCCTATGCCCGGCAACCCCAGCACCAGCCGATTCTCTCTGGCCCGGATGGCCTGGAGGAGGGCCTGGATTTCCTCGCGCCGGTAATCGTCTGGATGCCCCCTATCTAAAAACTGATGGTAAGCCATGCCAGTTTCCTTTCTCTAGCTTCCCCATCAGACTCACAGTATATTCCCGGAATCTTCGCAGGACTTGGGATAATAATCAGAGTATGCTTTAGGCAAGAAAGACCCGGGCGCTATTTTGCCACCAATCCCCGGAAAGGTCAAACACTGATGACCATGAAATGGCCTGCCGCTGATGCGGCGGAACTGCCCTTCAAACTGGAAACTCAGCTCGAACGGGATATTGCGGCGAACCCGGACTGGCTAGAAGGGGTCGCGTGGGGCAGGCCACGCCCCGGACATCCTGAAGGAAAGGTGATGTTCCACATTCGAGATGTGCTGCGCAACATCGATCATTTCTTTGGGGGCGCCTGCGACCGTTCGCGTCTCCGCCTGATCGCTTTGCTCCATGATACCTTTAAGTACAAGGTCGTTCGGGCGGAGCCTGGAGCGCGTCAGAGATCGCACGGTTATCGGGCCAGGAAGTTCGCCGAACGATACATCGATGATGCCCAAATTCTGGCGGTGATTGAGCTTCACGACGGGGCATATCAGATATTTCTGGGGCTGACTCGGCACGGGCATCGCGAAGTAGCCGAAGGGCAGGCCAGGGAACTAATGATGCGGCTGGACCAAAGCTTTGAGTTGTTCATGCGCTTCTACCTGTGCGATAGCCGCACCGGCGATAAATCAATGGTTCATTATGCGTGGTTCAAAGGATTGGCAGAGAAAATGCTGAAGGAGGGAAGAGTTTGATGTGTATCCTGTCCGAGGTTCAGGTCCACGTAGAAGGTTGGTCAGTTCAACAGGTTGAGCGACCAGAAACCAATGGTCAGGCCAGCCTCCCCTCCTGGCTGTGCCCCTTTTTGTCCGCAGCCGCCCGGCAGCAATTCAACCAGGGGAAGATAGGAACCTCAACCAAGCCATTCGAAGCCACCATCCTTTTTGGCGACGTGGTCAACTCCAGCCAATTGTTTGTCCACTATCCCCCGGCTGCCGTGGTGCGCCAGTTGAATCGTTTTTTCACTGTGGCGCAGACAATCATTCACCGCCACTATGGTTTCACCGAAAAATTGTTGGGCGACGGCTTATTGGCGGTCTTTATCGACGCCGGGGCGGCTCTGCGCGCCGCTCGCATCATCCAAGAAACATTGGCCGACTTCAACGCCTGGCAGCCCGAGCGAGACGAACGTCCTCTCCTGGCCCGCATTGCCCTTGATAGTGGCTCCGTCATCCTGACCAGTCTGGGCGGGCCGTGGCGGCTGGACCATACCGTCGTTGGCGTGCCGGTCAATGCGGCCAGTCACCTGCTGCGCTTTGCCCGGCCAGGTGAGGTCTGGTTCACCCAGGCGACGCGGGACCGCCTGGACGACACCGACCTCCTGACCGAGGCCAGCCTGGTGGGGTTGAAAGGGTATGCGCGCTCGCAAACAGTCTATCGGCTGGCGGGCGGTTTTTGAGAAGGAGGAGGCCCAATGCGTGGCCAAGGAGGCACACTCGCTTATCTACAACTGCGAGCTATCTTGCCGAGGTTAATGTTGGTGCTCGCGTTGGTTCTGGCTTCTGCCAGGAGCCAGGTCGGAACTGCCAGTCTAAGCGGTAATGTTGATCTAGGGTTGCCTTCCAGGGCTGCAACCACTCAGCTATGGCCTGGCACTTACATAAGAATTGATCCCTCTATGCCTACCGAGAATGACCTCATTCGGATCACGGTTGGTGGAGAATGGCCTGACGCCTGTGCGCCTCGCTATCGATCCCACCAGATAGTGGGCAACGTGATCAGAATCGACGCGGTACTACCCTGTCTCCTTTGCATCTGCGCTCAGGTAATAACACCGTGGTCATTCACCGTCGAGGTTGGCCCCTTGCCCGTTGGCCTGTACACCGTCGAGATCAATGGGAGGTCGGCTCTCTCATTCCTGGTGCCGACAGTGACGCGGCTCCACTTGCCCCTCCTCCTGCGCAACCATTGACCGGCCTCTGGACAGGCGTAGGAGGGCTATCAGGTTCTTGTCGTTTGGCCGGAGAAGACGGAGGAGGTGATCTGGTGAGGACAAGCCTATAGAGCACCGGCATTGTTTAGTCCGTATTAGCCAAATTTGCGCAAACAACTCTGGAGGTTAAGAATGAACACAAATCGTTATCTTGCAATCTTAGTCAGCGGCCTTGCGCTTTTGTTGATATTGTCAAGCGTGTTGCTGCCAATGGTTTCAGTTGGCGCCACGCCCCCTGAATCGGAAAAGGGGTCGAGCCGCACGCCCAATCCGCCATCCGACGGGTCCATCACTGTGGATGACGTGATCCTGGCCAGGCCGCAGTCACCCGCGCCCCTGGCGCCAATGGCGCCGGCGGCTGCGATCATGAACGAAGGCTTTGAGGGTACCTGGCCGGCTCCCGGCTGGGAGATCAGCGACCAAAGCAGCGGTGATGGGGGAGAGTATTTGTGGGGCAAGCGTAATTGTCATCCGCACACCGGGAACTTTGGCGGTTGGTCGGTCGGGGGCGGTACGCAGGGGAGCGCCTTGCCCTGTTCGGCCGATTACCCTAACAACACCAATACCTGGGCGGTGTATGGCCCGTTCGACCTGAGCAATGCCACTGCCGCCAGCCTGACCTTTCACTTTTGGGGACGCACCGAGGGAGCAACAGGCTGCCCGTTTGATTTCTTCTTTGTGGGTAGTTCCATCAACAACGTGGATTTCTCCGGCTCATTCTACTGCGGCGACTGGACAAACGGCACTGCCGGTAACGGTTATCATCGGCGCACGCTTGATTTGAGCAGCCGGCTCGGTCAGAGCCAGGTCTGGGTCGCTTTTGTCCTCAGCAGCGACGGCAGCATCACCGACAGCGGTATCACCATCGACGACGTGACGCTCGACGTGACCAGCGCGGGTGCAATTCCATCTCCACCAGGCAATCTGACCGCCCTGGCCCTATCTCAGATGCAGATTCTCCTGCAGTGGACCGACAACAGCAATAACGAGACCGGCTTCAAGATCGAGCAATCCCTCAATGGCGTGAGTGGCTGGACCCAGATCGCCACGACCCCGGCCAACGTTACCAGCCACGCCCCCCCCGGTCTGAACTGCGGTACAACTTACCACTATCGTGTGCGGGCCTACAACGCCAGTGGTAACTCTCCTTACAGCAACACCGCCAGCGCCACAACCTTGGCCTGTCCGACCGACACTCCCACGCCGACCCCCGCCCCCGTGCCCCCTGCGGCTCTGCTGTATCTGCCCTATGTGGCCAAATCCCTGCCGCCCACCGCCACGCCCACTGTCACGCCGACGCCGGCCAGCGAGCTTGATGGCACCTGGGTAGGGACAACCTCGCAAGGGGTGGAAATCTCCTTCACCATAGTAAATCGCAGTTTTACTCGCTTTACATCGGGCTATCAGATCGGAGGTTGTGGCGCTACAGTTACTACAAACTTTGGAACTCCCCAGGAAATAACCGGAAATACGTTTGTCATAACCCAAGGCGGAGGATTTGTGGCCACAGTTAACACCAATGGGACGTTCAATTCCGACACTTCCGCATCAGGAACTCTGACTGTTACCGGCACACCTTGTGGAAATGCTACTGCCACATGGACGGCCACGAAGCAGTAGAAGAAAATTCATGAACTCTACGTGATGAACGCTGATGGCTCAGGACAGACTCGATTGACAAACAACTCGGCGAGACGCTGATTTTGGCTGCGAGCGTAAGCTTGCATAATGTATGCGACTGCCCTAG
>JBHHXL010000208.1:0-8246 GCA_046757065.1 Anaerolineae bacterium | reverse complement strand
GTCCGTCGCTGTCCAGTACGGTTGGACTGTTTCTCTTGCGGCGAAAGTATGTTAAAATCGCCAGGTGAAAGAACGTGGACCGAGAGCTATGACAAGCGCGAACCCGCCTCCGCCGCCGCAATGGCGCTGGGCCATCGCCTGGGCCGGACTGGTCGTCGGCCTCAGCGCCCTGCCGTATATTGTCGCCGGCCTGACCGCTCCGCCGGGCTGGCAGTTTAGCGGCCTGCTCATCAATCCCTTCGACGCCAACTCGTACCTGGCCAAGATGCGCCAGGGCTGGCAGGGGAACTGGCTCTTCCACCTGACCTACACCCCGGAGCCGCACCCCGGCAGTTTCATTTTTACCTTCTACCTGTTCCTGGGCCACCTGGCCCGCTGGCTCGGCCTGCCGTTGATCTGGGTCTACCACCTGGCCCGAAGCCTGGGCGGTTTTTTTCTGCTGATCGCCGCCTACGATTTTGTCGCCCTCTGGAGCGAGCGACAGGCGGAGCGCCGCCTGGCCTTCGTCCTGATCGCGGTTGGCGGCGGCCTGGGCTGGTTGGGCGCGGCCCTGGGCGCGTTTCCCATCGACCTTTGGGTCCCCGAAGGGTTCACCTTTTACAGCCTGTACGCCAACCCCCACTTCCCGCTGGCGGTGGGGCTGATGCTGGTCATCTTCAAACAAACGCTGGCCCCCGGCCAGACGGGGTGGCGGTGGCTCGGCTCCGGGCTGGCCGCGCTGGCCCTGGCCGTCGTTCAACCCTTCGCCCTGCTGACCGTGTTGGCCGTCCTGGGCATCCTGGCCGGATTGACCTGGGCCCGCGACCGGGGGTTGGTTCTCCACCTGCTGGGCGCCGGCCTGGCCGGTAGCCCCATCCTGTTGTACGACTACACCGTGTCCCGCGCGAACGACGCCCTGGCAGCCTGGTCGGCCCAAAACGTGACGCCCGCTCCGGCGGTTCTAGACCTGATCCTGGGCTACGGCCTGCTGGTTCCCCTGGCCGCCATCGGGTTCTGGCCGGCCTTGCGCCGGGGGAGTCCGCCGGAGCGTCTCATCGCGGTCTGGGCGGGGGCGACCGTCATCCTGGTTTACATCCCCTTTGCCTTGCAGCGTCGCCTGATCATCGGGTTGCACATCCCGCTGTGCCTGCTGGCCGCGCTGGCCATCTATCGCCACCTGGCCCCCAGGCTGTCGGCGCGGGCCTTGCGCCGGACGATTGGCGGCGTCGTTGGGGTGGGGCTGGTGGGCACGCTCTTCATCTGGCTGGTGCCGCTGATCGGCGCCCGGCAATCGCCGGCCGAGTCGGGATTGACGGCCCGGCTCTACCTCCGCGAGGAGGAGGTGGCGGCCCTGGCCTGGCTGCGAACACACGCCGACGCCGAGGCCGTCATCCTGGCCCCGCCCCGGTTGGGGATGTTTGTGCCGGGGCTGGCCGGCACCCGCGTTTTTTACGGCCATCCCTTTGAAACCATCGAGGCCGAGGACAAGCGAGCCCAGGTCGAAGCCTTCTTTGCCGGAACGCTATCCCCGGCTGAACAAGAAGCCCTGCTTCGCAACAACGCCGTGGATTACGTCGTCTGCCGGACGCCGCGCTGCCCCAATTTGAACGCAGCGGGCAACGATCTGCTCTATCGCGCCGGAGCCATCCGGGTTCTGGCGACCGGCAGCGGGCTGGAGCCGGAACCATGACCACCGGCCTGTCGCGCACCGACCTGACCCTGTTAGGCATCCTGGCTCTGGCCGCCTTGAGCCTGTTTTGGCCGGCCTTGCTCAACCCCCAGGCCCTGCTGCATCCGACTTACAGCGAGCACACCGATCTGCTGGTCATCCACTGGCCCAAGGCTTACCTGATGCAGCAGACCTGGCAAACCGAGGGTTTTTTGCCCCGCTGGAACCCCCTGATCCTGAGCGGGATGCCCCTGGCGGCCAACCAGTTGGCGATGCAATTTTACCCCCCGGCCTGGCTGTTGCTGGTCGCGTCCCTGAACCCAACCTTCAACGCGCTGTTCATCTTCCACCTGCTGCTGGCCGGAGCCGGAACCTACCTGCTGGTCCGCCTGGCTCTGGGGCGATCACCTGGGGCAGCCCTGCTCGGCGGGCTGACCTTTATGCTGACCGGCAAACTCCTGGCCCACGCCGCCGGGGGGCACGTCAGCCTGGTCGGCGCGGTGGCCTGGATGCCCTGGGCCGTGTTGGGCCTGCACGGCGTCTTGCACACCTCGCGCTGGCGGTGGGCCATCCTGGCCGCCGTCGCCCTGGCGATGCAGATCACGACCCACACCCTGATCACCCTCTACACGGGCTACCTGCTGGCGGCCTACACCGTGTGGGAGCTGGCCGGGGGCTCGCGCCGCCGGGAGCGACTTCGGGCCGCCTGGCCGCGCCTGCCGGCCATTCCGATCCTGGCCGCCCTGCTGGGCGCGGCCCAACTGCTGCCCCTGCTCGAGCTGGCCCGCTATAGCAACCGCGCCTTCTCGCTCGACCAGGCGGGCCAGTTCGCTTTGACGCCCTTGCAGCTCTTGGTTGGCCTGTTCCTGCCCCAGGCCGGGGCCGGCCACGAGTTGATCATCTACCTGGGTCTGGCCCCTCTGCTGGTCGGACTGTTCGGCCTCAGCCGGAAGGACCGGCGGGGTTGGTTTTGGGCCGGGGTCTGCCTGTTCGCCCTGCTGTTCGCTCTGGGGCGAAGTACGCCGCTCCTGGCCCTGACCTACTACCTGGCCCCCGGCTTTCGTTGGGTGCGGACGCCGGCGCGGATCTTTTTCCCGGCGGCGCTGGCCCTGGCTGTTCTGGCCGGCTACGGCCTGGACCGGCTGCGGGCGGGAACCTTCAACGCGGGACGCCGGTTCCGTCTGCTGGCCGTAGCCGGGGCCAGCCTGTCGCTGGTGCTGGGCCTGGGGCTGGCCTTCGGCTTCGGCCAGGTCAATCGAGCCGCGCTGGGGCTGGCCATCTTCCCCCCGCTCACGCTGGCGGTCATCGCCACCTTCGTCCTCCCGGCGGGTCAACGACTCAAGTCGTTGCTGCCACCACCCGTTCGGACGGCGTTGTTGGGATTGCTCATCTTCGCTGATCTGGCCTCGTTCAACGCCACGGTCATCCGCTTTCAGGACCCGGCGGGGGCCTTCGAGCGGGGGGCGGAGACGGCGGCCCGCATCAAGGAGGCCGGCCGGCCCGGCCCATTTCGCGTCTATTCGCCCAGCTACAGCCTGCCGGGGCAGGCGGCGGTCCTGGCCGGATTGGAGCTGGCCGACGGGGTGGAGCCGGTGCATCTGGCCGATTATGACCGCTTTATGGCCGCCGCCGGGGGCTACGGGCAGGCCGCCTTCAGCGTGACCATCCCCGCCTTTCCGCCCGACGCCCCGCTGGAAACCGCCTTGCAGGACACCGAGCCGGACCTGCGCCTGTTGGGGCTGCTCAACGTGGAGTATCTGGCCTCGGCCTTTCCGATGGCCTGGCCGGGATTGGAATTGGAAACGGCGGTCGAGGACGTGTTCATCTACCGGAACCGGCAGGCCCTGCCCCGGGCCTGGGTGGTCCATCAGACGGTCGAGCAGACTGACGACTGGGTTGGACAACTCCGGGCGTTGCCCGATTTGGCCGGTACGGCCCTGGTTTCTCCCCCGTCCCAATCTGCCCCCGCCGGGGCTTTTAGGGGTAGGTTTTTTGAGCCAACCGTACCCGGCGTCTTGCCGGAGGGCCGCCCGGCGATCAATCGCCGGGCTACAGAGCAACGCCCCATCAATGGGGCTGAATATACTCCAAAGCCGGGTTCACCCGGCGCTGCCGCAGGTGTAGCCCGGAAATTGATTTCCGGGCGCTCTGGGGGCGTTGGACTGCCCCAATCTGAAAAACCTGCCCTGATGAGCCCCGCCGGGGGGAGAAATCCCGGTCAGCTTCTCAGCGACGCGCCCCCTTCCCCCGTTACTGTTATCGATCAGGCCCCCGGCCGGTTGACCGTCGAAACCGACCTCAGCGCGCCGGGCCTGCTGGTGGTCAGCGAAATCTGGTACCCCGGCTGGACGGCCACGGTCAACGGCCAACCGCAGGCCGTGGAGCGGGTGGACGGCCTGCTGCAAGGCGTCTGGCTGGATGCGCCGGGCCATTACACGGTCGCCCTCAGCTACGCACCGCGCAGCGCGCAGATGGGCAGTCTCATTTCCCTGGTCACGATTGGGGCGCTGCTTGGCGGCGGTCTGGTCAGGGGATCAGGGTTGGTTTCATACCGGAAATGACCAAACTTGCAACAAACCCAGGCGTAACCCGAAACGAATGGCTGTGGGCGGCCGGTGTCGGCCTGCTGCTGATGGCGCTGACCTCGCTGCCCTACCTGTACGGCCTGAGCCTCTCCACGCCGGCCCGGCAGTTCAGCGGTTTTATCATCGGCGTGGAGGACGGGAACTCGTACCTGGGCAAAATGCGGATGGGGGCGGCCGGCTCGTGGCGCTTTAACCTGGCCTACACCCCGGAACCGCACCCCGGCGTTTACCTTTACACCTTCCACCTGGGCCTGGGCAAGCTCAGCCAGGCCCTGACCCTGCCCCCGGCCTGGGGCTACCACCTGGCCCGGCTGGCCGGCGGAATGTTCCTGCTGCTGGCCGCCTATCGCTTCGTCGCCGAGTTCGTCGCTCCGGTCCCGGTCCGGCGGCTGGCGTTGTGGCTGGTCGGCCTGGGGAGCGGCCTGGGCTGGCTGGTGATCGCTACCGGCTGGGTGGAGCGCATCGGCCTGCCGCTGGACATCTACCTGCCGGAGGCGTTCGCCTTCATCATCCTCTTCAGCCTGCCCCACCTGCTCTTCGCCCAGGGGCTGCTGTTGTGGGGCATCCTCAGCCTGCTCCGGGCCTGGCAACGCGGAAGCTGGGGGCTGGCCCTCGTCAGCGGATTGCTGTTCGGGCTGGTGTTGGGCATCGCTGCCTTTTACATCGCGGTTATCGCCGCCGTCCTGGGGGCGACCCTGGCCTGGCGCGGCTGGCTGGCGCGCCACATCCCCTGGCGGGCCGGGCTGATGGCGGGGCTGGCCCTGCTCATCGCCAGCCCGGTGGCGCTCTACAACGCCTGGGTCTTCTCCAGCATCGAAGCCTTTCAAATCCTGGGGCGGCAACTGGTCATCCGCTCGCCCGCCCCGATCCACTACCTGCTGGCCTTCGGCCCGCTGGCCCTGCTGGCCGTCCCCGGCGGGCTGGCCCTGTGGCGCTCGGACCGGGCGCGGAGCATCCTCCCCCTGGCCTGGTGCCTGGTCACCCCGCTGCTGGTGTACCTGCCCTTCAACCTGCAACGCCGCCTGACGATGGGCGTCCAGGTTCCGCTGTCGATCCTGGCCGCGCTGGGCGCGTACCACCTGCTCAAGGGGGGGCGCCGGCCCCGGCGCTGGCGGCTCGTTGCGCCGCTGCTGGTCCTCTTCTTCAGCCTGACTAACCTGTTGCTGCTGGCCGGGAGTTTCGGGGCGGTCGCCGGTCGCGCCGAGCCGGTCTTCGTCCCCGGCGATCAGGCCAGGGCCGCGCGCTGGCTGGCCGAGCAGGCCGCCGGCGCGGTGATCCTGGCCGCCTACGAGACGGGCAATTACCTGCCGGCCTACGCCGACGTGCGCGCCTTCGTCGGGCACGGGCCGGAGACGATCCGCAGCGACGAGAAACGAGCGCTGGCCGCCCGCTTCTTCGCCGGGGAGACGGACGACGCCTGGCGGCGGGCACTGCTGGCCGAATACAACGTCGGCTACCTGTACTACGGCCCCCACGAGCGCGCCCTGGGGGATTTCGAGCCGGATGCGGCCCCGTATTTGCGCCGGGTTTACCAGGTTGGGGAGGTGGTTTTGTATGCGGTGGGGTTGTGATATGAATGACTCGCGCCTCATCGGCCGCCGCCTGTTCGCCTTCCTCCTCGGCTTGTACGTCCTGACCGCGGCCGGCTACCTGGCCCAGGGCGATGAGGAGACGATGTACCGCCTGACGCGCAACCTGGCCCGGGGCGCGGGGCTTTCCGTGGGCCGGGAAAGCCTGACCCTGCCGCCCCCGGCCGGGCCTGGCTTTTTGCCGGCGCAGCCCCTGCCCCTGGAAAGCACCTCGGCGGTGCCGGGGCGATCCGGCGGGCTGGTCTCGAAGTACGCCCTGGGGCAGTCGCTGCTGGGGCTGCCGTTGTTCGGGTTGGGGGCGCTGCTGGACGGCCTGTGGCCGGACTGGCCCCAGCTTGGACCGCGCCTGGCAATGGCGATGCTCAACCCGCTGGCCCTGGCCGCCACCGGCTGGCTGCTGTTTCGATTTACGGTCCGGCTGGGCTACTCGCCCGGGGCCGGATTGGCCCTGGCCCTGGCCTTCGGCCTGGCGACGATGGCCTGGCCCTACGTCAACACCTTCTACCCCCAGCCGGTGACCGGCTTCTTCCTGTTGCTGGCCGCCTACGCCTTTCAGAGGTGCGTCCAAATTTTTTGGAAAGCACAGGGGGGAATTGGGGGGACACCCCCCACACCCCCCCGTCCTCCCAAAACGTCGGACCCACCTGCCTTTCAGCGTTGGCAAACCGGGGATCGGTCTCGCTGGGGGTGGGGGCTGGGGGCGGCCCTGGGCGCGGCGGCGCTGGTCCGGCCCACGGCGCTGGTCGTTGCGCCGGGGTTGGCCCTGGCCCTGTGGCCGGCGGCTCGAAGCTGGCCGTCGCGCTGGCGGCTGGCCGCCCAGGTGGGCCTGCCCCTGGCCCTGGCCCTGGGGATCGGCGCGCTCTACAACTGGCTGCGCTTCGGCTCGCCCCTCGATAGCGGCTACTACGAGGTGGCCTGGACGACGCCCCCGGCGGCGGGCCTGTACGGCCTGTTGTTCAGTCCGGGCAAGGGCGTGTTCCTGTACGCGCCCCCCCTGTTGCTGTCGCTGGCGGCGCTGCCCCTCTTTTTCAAACGCCATCGACCTCTGGCCCTGCTGATCGCCCTGTGGTGGGCGGCCTACCTGGCCTTCTACAGCCCCTACAACTTCTGGACGGGCGGCTTCAACTGGGGGCCGCGCTTCCTGCTGCCGTTGCTGGCGGTATCGATGCTGCCCGGCGCGGCGCTGCTGGCCGAGCGCCGGCTGCGGGGCCGGCGGCTCCTATTCGCCCTGCTGTTCGGATTGGGCCTGATCATCCAGTTGCCCGCCGTCGTGGTCGATCAGGCTCGCTACCTGACCGGGCTGCGGGAGACGGGCGGCGCGCGCTACTACGACGACAGCATCTATCTGCCGGCGCTCAGCCCGGTCTGGCGGCAGGGGCCGGCGGCCCTGGCCACGCTGCGAGCCTATGCCCGGCGGGAGTACCGTTCGGCGGCGGCGGGGGTGTTGCGGGGGATGGACCTGCCCTCCGCCGGGGGCGCGGCCAACCGGCAAAGCGCGCAGCGAGTACTGCAAACCGAGTTTTTGCGCCTGAACCTGCCCGCTCTGTGGTGGCTGCACCTGCCGTTGCTGGGAGCGCCCGTCTGGTTGACGGCGGGCCTGCTCCTGCCCTGGCTGGGGCTCCTGGCCTGGGGCGGGTGGGGGCTGATCCAGTTTTGTAGCCCAAGCTGTTAGCTTGGGCAAGTCAAACTAACAGTTTGACCTACGTTAACTACGACCACGCAATTCCTCAGGGAACCGGTTTTGCAAACGAGTTTTGACGAAAGGCTATCCTTGAAGCGCATCTCAAGCCGGTATCTGCCCCTGCTCTTTGTCCTGGCCCTGCCGTTGGTCCTGCTGTGGCGGCTGTGGTGGGGCGGGCAGGTTTTGTTCTGGGGCGTGCCGCTGACGCAATTCTACGCCTGGCACAGCCTGGTTAAAGCGGCTTTGTTGGACGGCCACCTGCCCCTCTGGAACTTTTACCTGGGCAACGGCGCGCCTTTGCTGGCCAACCACCAGAGCGGCGTTTTCTACCCCCCGAACTTGCTCTACCTGCTCCTGCCGGTCGAGCGGGCGATGGGCTATCTGGTCATCCTGCACCTGACCCTGGCCGCCCTGTTCGCGGGTTTTTGGGGCCGGACGATCGGCCTGGCCGCCTTTGGCCGGGCCGTCCTGGCCTTGAGCTACGCTTTGGGCGGGGTGGTGGTGGGCCGCACCCAGTTCCTGCCGATGATCTACGCCGCGGCCTGGCTGCCGTTACTGCTGAGCCTGGCCCACCGCCTGCGCCGGCGGCCTTCGGTTGGCCGGGCCGCCTGGCTGGGAGCGGCCATCGGGCTGCAATTTCTGGCCGGGCACGCCCAATGGTGGTTTTACAGCCTGCTGGCGGTCGGGTTGTATTATTTGTTCGTTCTTGTGTTTCCATCCGACATTGATTGGTCAGCGGGGAG
>JBHHXL010000207.1:0-8261 GCA_046757065.1 Anaerolineae bacterium | reverse complement strand
TAGTTGCCGGCGTCACCATCCCGATGGGCATTCTGCAAAGCACAAGCACCCAAACCGACTACGTGTTGGCGTTCTGGCTGGTCTGCTTTGCCTACTTTGGGTTGTTGTTTAAGGCCAGGCCAACCTTATCCTGTTCCCTGGTCGTTGGTTTGAGTCTGGGCCTGGCCATCTTGACCAAGCCAACCGCCTATTACTACGCCCTTCCCTTTGTAATCTGGTATGGCCTGGCGGCCATCTCCAGGCTGCGCTGGCGGGTGTGGCAGCCGGCCCTGATCGTTTTGGCCGCCATCTTGATGCTCAACCTGCCGTTCTACAGTCGTAACCAGAGGCTGTACCACTCCTTTCTGGGGCCGTTTTTTACCTCCATACAGTATAACATCCCGCTCTTGAATAAATTGATCCAGGTGGAAGATAATTCCGGCAGCGCTGCCCCCCCTCCCGCCCCGCCCGCCACCGACAAGGCCCCGGCGGCGGTCGAATATCTGCCTTCCACGCGCGGGCAAAGGTTTGCATCGAACATCTTGAAAAACATCAGCCTGCATTTAGGCACCCCATTCCCTTTGATCAACCATTATAGCGGGGGGGTGATCGTCCTGCTCCACGATTTTATCGGCATCGATGTCAATGCCAGCCGGCCCGTGCACATTTTTTCCATCTATACTATGTCTTTGCATGAAGACTTCGCCGGAAATTTAGCCCATTTTGGCTTGCTTTGCTTCATTATTGCCGGCAGCGTGCTCAAGCTTTCATCTGGAACGTGGGAATGGCTCAAGCATCTGGCGGCCCTCCTGGTTGGCTTCTTGATTTTTGTCTTTTGGGTAGGTTGGTCACCCTGGAACAGTCGATTGCATTTGGCTTTGTTCGTGTTGTCCGCCCCGATTATTGGCCTGGCCCTGTCGAGGCTACGCTATGATAAACTGGCTAATGCGACCATCGTCGCCTTGCTATTGTTATCAACACCCTGGGTCATCCGAAACGCGTCGAGGCCGCTGGTCGGCCCCAACAACGTCTTTAGCCGCAGCCGCGCCGAGCAATATTTCGCCAATCGGCCCGATATGAAGGACTATCATAAATTCTTCGCCCGCTCCTTCACTGAACACCAATGTCCAATAGCAGGTCTGATCCTGGGGGCTGACTCCTGGGAGTATCCAGTCTGGGTGCTGACACACGCCCAAGACCCGTCGATTCGCTTCTATCACCTGGCCGTGGAGAACCCGTCGGCAACCCTCCAGGCTATGGAAAACTGGCCAGACAAAATCGATTGCATTTGCAGCGATAAGACCAGCCGCTGCGATTCGGCAGACGGGTCTGTTGCTTTCCGGGAACAAGAACCGTGACGGTCGAAATCGGGCGTCTGTCCGCGCCTGTCTAAAAATTGGGCGGTGGTTGACGCTACAAGAGAAAGGTGCTATAATCACAAGTAGTTCATGTGCCGATAAAATCAATCGGTTTCCACGCGCCTGAAATGTGCACCCAATGTTTATAATCCTCATAAACTAAAGCTGAGCCTCAGAGTATCCCAAACCTTGGCTAGACCAAATCTTCGTAACCGGATAGACTCCTGGCTCGTAGTGTAGCCACGAACAATTCGATTTCTTGATTGATGAGCACATATGTGACCCAATCCCCTGTCGATTCAGTCCTCAAATCGCAACTGAACGCTTGCCAGTTAAGGCCAATGTTCTTTAGAGAGACGTGGGGGGGTTCCTCGAAAGACATTGATGCTACAAAGCGGTTAAGAAACTAACAAAACTACTTCTTGAGACGCTATACATCAACATTTGCAAAACCCAGGGCAATTTCAGCAAGTGTATGATATTCGGCTGCCTGGCCGCACGATTGAACGGGGTTTGTGATTTAACCCTTGCGTTATTGCCTTTTATAGGAGAGTTTGAACTGTGAACATTGCAGAATTAGAAGAAAAAACCCTGGACGAACTTCGTCACCAGGCCAAGGATATGAAGCTTTCTGGCTGGAGTCGCCTGAAGAAGGACGATCTCATTTTGCGCCTGCTCAAAGCCAATGCTGAAACCCAGGGTTATATGTTTAATGGTGGTGTCCTGGAAATTGTGCAGGATGGCATCGGCTTCCTGCGCACCTCGAATTTGCTACCGGGCCCCGAAGATGTTTACGTCTCGCAAAGCCAGATCAGGCGCTTCGGCTTGCGCACCGGCGATATGATCATTGGCCAGGTCCGCCCTCCCAAAGATACTGAAAAATACTACGGCCTGCTCAGGGTAGAAACGGTCAACGGCCTCGATCCGGAAGCGGCCAAGCGACGCCCCGATTTTGAGCGCCTGACGCCCATCTTCCCGACCGAGCAACTCATCCTCGAAACCCGCCGTAACATCCTGGCAACCCGCCTGCTCGATATATTAGCGCCCATTGGTCGTGGTCAACGCGGGCTTATCGTTTCGCCGCCCAAGGCCGGAAAGACGACGATTCTCAAGCAAATCGCCAACGGTATTTCGGCCAACTACTTGGATGTGCACCTGATGGTCGTGCTCATTGGCGAGCGCCCGGAAGAGGTGACGGATATGGATCGCTCCGTGGAAGCGGAGGTGATGGCTGCCACCTTTGATAACCCTGAATCCGATCAGACGCGAGTAGCCGAATTGGCCCTGGCCCGGGCCAAGCGCCTGGTTGAATGTGGTCGCGATGTAGTCATTCTGATGGATTCCATCACCCGTTTGACCCGCGCCTACAACCTGGTCGTTCCACCCAGCGGCCGCACCCTGTCCGGCGGTATTGATCCGGCGGCTCTGTATCCGCCCAAGCGCTTCTTTGGCGCGGCCCGCAATCTCGAAGAAGGGGGTAGTTTGACCATCGTTGCCACCTGTCTGGTTGACACGGGAAGCCGTATGGACGATGTCATCTACGAGGAATTCAAGGGCACGGGCAACATGGAACTCCACCTCAACCGCAAGTTGACCGAACGCCGTGTCTTCCCGGCCATCGACATCGAACGCTCCAGCACGCGACGTGAAGATTTGTTGCTCGACGAGAAGCTTCTGCCTCGTATCTGGACGCTGCGGCGGATGATCTCGGCGGTGGGTGGCGGCATGGAAGCGGCCGAAATGATCGTGGAAAGATTGCCCAAGACCCAGAACAACGCCGATTTCCTGGCGACACTCAACCGGGATGTTTCCTGACCGGGCACAGCCAATTCCCCGTTTGAACCTCGTCAACTGCCCAGGTTGGGGGGCACGGGGCGGGAACGTATGCGATTGCCCTATGTAGGGGTTTCTAGCCTATTTACAGACAGTGAAAACTCTGTGTTCTTGGTGGCTTCGTGGTTCCAACCGTCCGGGTTAGGGGGAATGTTAGTCGTTTTTAAAGACAACAGGCAAGTAGATGCACAGCCCTGAGGTCACAAACGGTCCCCCGGTTTCGGCAAAGTAGAGCCAGGCCGTGGGGGCGATACCGTGCCAGCGGGTGAGCCAGACGTCGTCCCCCCGAAAGTCGTCCGGCGAGCCGGGTATAGCCCCGTCGGCCCGCTGCTGGCGGCGCAGTTCGTCCAGATAAGATTGCGCGCCTCGACCCCCGGCCACGACGTACTGGGCCGTGCCTTCGTTCCACACGCTGAACGGTCCCGCTCCATCCAGGCCGTGGATGACGCCGGAGAAGCTGGTCGTGGCCAACGTATACTCGGCGAAGTTGAGGGCGGCTAGGCCACGAGCTGGTTCGCACACGGCTTTAGCGAACGATGCCCCCCACGTTTGGGTGTCCAAGACAATGATCGGGTCTCGGTAACCACGATTCCAACGCCCCTGGTCTTCACGCCAGGCGTCTTCCAGCAGATAGCGTTTCGCCTGATCGGCCTCGTCCGCAAAACCGGTGGCCTGGAAGGCCCACCAGGCATCCAATGTCGCCTCCGTGCTGGTATGCACCCGTCCATCAGCAAATTGCATCTGGCGGCCCTTGAGCCAGGTCGCACCACTAATGGCATTGGTCATAAAGTTCGGGTCCCCACCGTTCGCCACGTAACGGGTCAGAGCGTACACCGCCCAGGCGACCGCTCCCTCCCATTTATTGGTCGTGAGTTCCTTTGTTGCATCAACTTCATAACCATCGTACCAGGAACCATCGGGGTTTTGCAGGTCGGCTAACGTGATGGCCAGGGCGGCTGCCCGGCTCAGATCGGTCTCCGAGAGGACGAGCAAGGCCAGGGCCTGGTCGTACAGCCAGGCTTTGCCGGGCGTTTCCTCCTCCCAGGACCAGACCAGGCCCGACGGCTGCTGCCGACTGGCGATCCAGGCTGCGGCGCTGGCGGCCCGCGTGGGACTGACCACGACCGACTCGTAGGTTGTCGGGATGGGGCGCGACATCGAGTGCAGATATTGCAGGCCATCGATGGCCACCGCGCCCGTGCCGCCGACGTCGGTAATGCCCCCGCTGGCCGCCAATTTCACCACCGAGATAAACAAGCCGTCGAGTTGGCCGGAGGTTTGGGTAACAGTCGTCGTCCAGGGAATAAAGGCGTCGTAGCTGAGGGTGGCGTAAACCCAGGCCGGAACCTGTGTCACCTGGTTGAGTTGCCGGGCCAGGATAGCCCCCCCGGGCGTAGATTCAACCAGGCCGATCTCCAGGCTGTTCGTCACCCCCGGCGCGCCCCGGAACCAGAAACGGAGCAGGTCGCCGCCGCTGATGTCCAGGGCCGGACTGAAATCGTGCCGCATCTGGACCCAGTTTTCCTGAGTAATAGCCGGCGCGCCGGCCAACTCGTAGGCCATTTCGACCGCGCCGTCGTCGTGGTCGGCCCGTTTGGCCAGCGCCGCCGAGACGGCGTTGGCCCCTTGCAAAGTGAACCAGGGGGTGACCACATCCATCCGGTGAATAGGGACGCCGGCCCAGGTGCCGTGGCTTTCATCCGGCTCAACCGCCGTGCCTTCCTCCCAATCGTTCCAGGTGACGATCTGGACGAAGGACGGCTGGTGATCGACCGCCAGGTCCCAGGTGTCGGTCCAAGTCTGCCCCTGGCGGCGGGCGATGAAGCGGGCCGGGCCGGCCCGCCAGGGGGCCAGCGAATCGTTGAAGCCCGGCCAGACCGCGCCCACGGCCAGCATCTGGCTGTAGGGTAGCGTGGGATCGGCCATCGTTCGGTAGAACCAACCCAGGTAGCCGCCGCCCCAATCGCCCCCGTCCGGCTGCCAGGCGGTGGTCGGTTGGACCCAGGCAAAGAAGCCATCGACGTAGGGCAGGATGGTCGGGGCGGTGGTGGGGTTTTGGTAAATCAGACTGGGGTTGGCATCGCTGAGGGCGGTGGTTACCTGATCAAGTTGCAGGTCGGGCGCTACGTCGTCATAGGGGAAGAGGAAGAGGAGGGGGCGGTTGTTGTAGGTCAAGTAAGTCGTTTGGGTCAGGTAGGTATCGATGGCGTAACGCAAGTCGTCGATCATCCGCTCGGTGCGTTGGGAGTTGGGGGCGCCCCGCAATGTGCCATAATCGTACATCAAGGCCAAGCGAAAATCAGGTGGCGCTTGAGCAAACAGCACCTGAGTGGCCTGATCGATAAACGCCCGGTCCGCCTCGTTGCTCAGGGGCAGGCCGGTGGCCGGTCCGTACCAATCGACGATGAAACCGTCAACTCCCATCGCCTGGGCAGCGGTGATCTGCCGGTCGATGACCTCCGGGTCGGTGGCAACGTAGGGCGGGACCGGCTGGCGGTGGTTGGGCAGACCAAACCAGCCCAGCCAGTGGGCCAAGACCAGGCTGTTGCTCAGGGAGGTGGTCGGCACGGCCCATTGGCTGCTGTGGATTGCCTGCTCAACCGGCGGTAAAGCCACCTTGATTACTTGATCTGGGGCTGGCGCCGGGAGCAGCGCCAAGACCAGGCCCAACATCGCCCAGGCCAAGATCAAAGCGAATATAGAACGAAGCATCGTTTACACAGGTCAGGAGTGGGGATCGGTGTCCTCCTGGAGAGTATACGTATACAGACTGCCCGAGGGGGGAGGACGCCAACCTACAATGTAAGTCGTCCCATCGCCGCCGTTCGTGATAGGGAGCAACACGGGGCTGCTGGAACCGGGAGATCAGCATTTCGGGATGATGGGCAGGAAGATACAATTGTAATCGAAATCCAGGGTCAAATCTTGAGTCACTATGATTGCCGTAACAATGCGGGTAGGAAGGCCGCCTCCTGGCGGATCAACGGTGACAGTGTAAGCGCCGGGTTGCAAGGCCAGGGCGTAATAGCCGTCGGCCCCACTGAAGCGCCCCCAGCCGCTGAGCCTGCCGGACGATAGCGGCGGTTCGGGCGCAGCGTGGACAAAGGTGTTAGCCACCCCCTGGCCACATTTGACCGTGCCTGACACCGTGTACCCGGTGGGGAGCGCCACGTCCAGGTGTTTATCGGGTGGGCCGACAACATTGGTGACGACCGTAGCGCCAAGTCCCTGAAAGGGCGGCGCGAAGAAAAGAATGTCGAAATCCCCCGCCGACAGGGTGCCGGTGTAGAGGCCGTTTGCATCGGTAGCGGTCATGCCAAAGCCTTCCAGACCGGGTGGGGCGTCCGGATCCTCGGCAAAAATGTCTACGTTGGCTACCGCTTCGCCGCTATCTGTCGCTGTTACGGTGCCGGTAATACTGAAGCCGGGTTGAAGAATGATGTCCTGGATTATATCGTGGGTGAGACTGATCTCTGCCGTCCGCGTGGGACCGAAACCCAGGAAGTGCGGGGGGGTAAAGGTCAACTCCCAGTTGCCTTCTTCAAGAGCGAGTTGATAGGCCCCCGTCGGTCCGGTGGGATGCCCTCCCAAACCAACGAATGTGTTCGGGTTCGAGGCGAAGACGTTCACATTTGAAACCGGGTTAGTCTTCGTTAGGTCGCTGTAAACTGTGCCGGAGATAATGTGTCCCGGGGGCAGGGTCACGTTCAACACTTGCGTTTCCCGGATCCCGCGCCTTAATTGCGAGGCCAGGTGGACTTCCACCGGTGGGTGGAAGGCGAAGTCATAATAGATGCCGGTACTCAGGGTAAGCGTGTATTGCCCGCTGCTATTCGTAAAGGTCTTGTTTGAGGCTGCTCCGCTAAAAGCAAAGACTTCGACATCCCCGACCGGCATTCCGGCCCGGTCATCGACGGCGCCCGTGACCGTAAACACGCTTGTGTCGGAGGAAAGCGTCGGGGAAGAGCCTCCATTGCCCCTGTTTGGAAACTCGTTGGCCGCCGCCGTGGGTAGCGCCCTGAGAACCCCGAAGACCAGCAGGCCCAAGAGCGAAGCCAGGACCAGCGTCAGCGCCAGGCTGCGCCAGGCGATCGACTGATTGCAGTTCATCACGTCACCTCTTTTCATTATCCCTATGGCTGACTCACTCCACCCAAACCCAGATATTGTCAGATTGTTCCGTGAATCCTTCTCGCCAAATCTTTATCTCCGTCTCGCCCGAACCAGGGTCGCCGATGTTAATGTCTGTCCCGGAGGTCACAGGTCTGTAGTCACGCTTCAACTCGTTATTTTGATAGGACTGGACAATCATCACACACTCAGGTGGCTCCCACGAAATCGTGACCGTATGGGTAACAGGGAAACCAGCAGCGGTGTTTTTATCGTTAGAACCTGCTGGAGAGACGATTTTGGCATCAAAGCAGGCATCGTAGAGAAAGACGCTCTTCCCGGCTTTGTCAACCCCATCTCCATCCCACGAAAGTTTGGAGTGGATAAGGCCTTCCTCACCGTATTTTGCCCCTGGCATTTGGTCATGATCGACCGACCAGAAATCGGCGGCGATAGTATCGCCCGCCGCCACCGGCGTGGCCCAAGGGATGCGCATTTCGACGCTATAGCCCTCATCCTGGTCAGCGGCATTATCAAAGGTGGTTTGCCCTTTGAGATGGTACGCAGTGGCGGCGCTCCGGCTGCCGTCGGCCAGCAGGCTGTGACGGTACTCCTGGATCCGTCCGTCATTGTCAATAATGACCGCCACGGTGTCGCCATCCCAGGGGGTTGCGGTTGAACCTTCTACGTGGGCATCGCTGACCTCGAAACCGGCATAGAGATACGCGTCATCCCACAACAGCCTGACCACGACCGTGGTCGAGTCGTTGGCCGGAGGATGTTCGGCATAGGTAAGCGGCTGGGCCAATGACCAAACTTCTTCGTCCAGATGCCCATCAATCGTGGGCGGCCGGTCAACACGAATGGCATTGATCACCGTGGCAGAGGCTAAGAGCGGCGGTAGGGCGTCTGCTGAAGGCAGAGCGCTTGATGTTGTCGGTGTAGGTGCCGGGGCGGCTGGTTCGATCACAGTAACACAAT
>JBHHXL010000206.1:0-8277 GCA_046757065.1 Anaerolineae bacterium | reverse complement strand
TACACCCTCCTGGGGTCCAGGATGCGCCTCGTGGCTTACGTCTTCATCGGCTTCCTGGTCATCGCCGGGTTTCTATTTTGGAATGGCTGGCTGTTTTGGGCCTTCCTGACCTTCTTCTTGGTCGGTCCGGCCCACCCGCCGCCGCTCAATGATATTTCTCCCCTGGGCAGGCCGCGCCGCCTGCTGGGATACGTGGTCGTGGCCATTTTCATTCTGATCTTTATGCCGCTGCCCTTGCAGCTGATTCCGGTTTAGTACTTTGTCAATGTTAAAACGACAAGTTCGTAGTGACGACTTTAGTCGTTTTCCCCGTGCAATAAGCGACTGAAGTCGCTACTACAAACCTTCAATTTAACATTGACAGAGTATTAACTGAGGAGGATTGAGATGCTGTTGACTATCGACATCGGAAATACGAATACCACCTTCGGCCTGTACCGGGGCAAGGAGCGATTGCACACCTGGCGCATCAAAACCGACGCCGAGCGTATGCCCGATGAATACGGCATTATGGTCCTCGGCCTCTTCCGCCACGAGCGGCTGGAATACAAGGACATCAACGGCGTGTGCATCGCCTCGGTCGTGCCGCCGCTGACCCAGGTCTTTGAGGAGATGAGCGAGCGCTATTTTCACCAGCAGGCGCTGGTCGTCACCGGCAACGTCGAGACAGGGGTGCGCATCCGCTACGAGAATCCGGCCAGCGTCGGGGCCGACCGGGTGGCCGATGCGGCCGCGGTCAAGCGGCTGTATGGCGTGCCGGCCTGCGTCGTCGATTTCGGCACGGCCACCACCTTCGATGGCATCAACGCCGAGGGGGATTACCTGGGCGGGGCCATCGCCCCCGGCATCGGTATTGCCGCCGACGCCCTCTTTCAACGGGCAGCCAAGCTGCCCCGCGTCGATCTGGTCCGCCCGCCCCGGGCCATCGGCACCAACACCGTTCACGCCATGCAAAGCGGCCTGCTCTTCGGCTACGTCGGTCTGGTCGAGGGTATGACGGCTCGCTTCCGGCAGGAGTTAGGGCCGGAGATGCAGATCATCGGCACCGGCGGGCTGGCGCCCGTCATCGCCGCCGAGACGGATGCCATCCAGCACGTCAACGAGTGGCTGACTCTGGAAGGGCTGCGGATCATTTGGGAATTGAATCAGTAGTGATTAAGACGCTGGCAGGAAAAAGGGTAATTCTAGGGGTCACCGGCGGGATTGCTGCCTACAAAAGCGCCGCGCTGTGCAGCCAACTGGTCAAGGCTGGGGCGCAGGTGGATGGGGTGCTCACCGAGGCGGCCAGACGCTTCATCACGCCCCTGACCTTTCAGGCGCTCACCCACCGCCGGGTCTACACCTCGGTCTTCGACCTGCCCGCCGGCGAGAACATCCCCCACATCGCCCTGGCCGACGCCGCCGACCTGCTGATCATCGCCCCGGCCACGGGCAACACCCTGGCCAAACTGGCCAACGGCCTGGCCGATAACCTGTTGACGGCGATTGCCCTGGCCACGCCTGCCCCGCTGCTGCTGGCCCCGGCGATGGAGACCGATATGTGGCGGCATCCGGCCACGCAGCGTAACGTGAAGGATTTGATCGATTGGGGCGCGACGGTGGTCGGGCCGGCCTCGGGCCGCCTGGCCTCCGGGGCGGTGGGCGAGGGCCGCATGGCCGAGCCGGACGAGATCGTGGAGTGGGCGCGCGTCGTCCTGGGCCGGTCCGGCGACCTGGCCGGGCGGAAGGTGGTCATTTCGGCGGGCGGAACCCGCGAGGACATCGATCCGGTGCGCTACGTCACCAATCGCTCGTCGGGCAAGATGGGCCACGCCATCGCCCTGGCGGCGCGAGACCGGGGGGCGGAGACCAGCCTGATCACGGCGGCCCCCCTGCCCGATCCGGTCGGGGTCAGCGTGGTCCGGGTCGATTCGGCGCAGGCGATGCGCGAGGCCGTCCTCAAGTGTTGCCAGGGGGCCGACGCCCTGGTGATGGCCGCTGCCGTGGCCGATTACCGGCCCGCGGCCGCCGCCGGGCAGAAAATCAAGAAGGGCGAAGGCGGGCTGACCCTGGAGCTGGTCCGCACCCCCGACATCCTGGCCGACGTCGCCCATCAAAAGAAGCAAAGCGGCTGGCCGCGTGTGACCGTCGGGTTTGCCGCCGAAACGCAAGACCTGCTGGAAAACGCGCAGGGCAAGTTGCGGCGCAAGCGGCTGGACCTGATCGCCGCCAACGACGTCAGCGCCGGCGACGCCGGCTTTGCCGTGGACACGAACCGGGTCACGCTCCTGGCCGCCGACGGCTCGGTCGAGGCCCTGCCCCTGCTCAGCAAGTTCGAGGTGGGCAACGCCATCTGGGATCGGGTGGCGGCCCTGCTGGAGACGAAGAGGTAGGGCGGACGGTGAAGGGTGTCATCGCCGCCGGCGACCCGCAAACGGCCGCCGCCGGGGCTGAGATTCTGGCGCAGGGCGGCAACGCCGTCGATGCCGCCGTGGCTGCCGCCTTCGCCTCCTTCGTGGCCGAGGCGGTCCTGGTCAACATCGGCGGCGGCGGCGTGGCCCTGGTGGTCGACGGGAGCTCCGGCCAGGCCACCGTTTACGACTTTTTCAGCGATATGCCCTCCGGGCGGCTGGCCGGGCAGGCCGATTTCCGGCAGGTGCTGGTCGATTTCGGCGCGGAGCAGCAGCCCTTCTACATCGGGCGGGCCAGCGTGGCCGTGCCGGGCGTGGTGGCCGGCCTGGCGGCAATGGCCGAGACGCGCGGCGCCTTACCCCTGGACCGGCTCCTGCGACCGGCGGTCCGCCTGGCGCGTGAGGGCGTGGTCCTGTCCGAAGCGCTGGCTTACGTACTAAAGATTCTATCCCCCATTTTCACCGATACGCCGCCGCTGGCGGCCATGTTCACCCGGAACGGGCGGGTTTACCGCGCCGGGGAGCGGCTGTGTTTTCCGGCCCTGGCCGAGACTTTGACCCGCCTGGGCCGGGAGGGGCCGGCCCAGTTCTACACCGGGGCCGTCGGCCAGCAGATCGTCGCGGACCAACAGGCTCACGGCGGCCTGCTCACGGCCCGGGATTTGGCCGCCTATCGCGTCCGGCAGATGGCCCCCATTCGCCTGGACTACCGGGGCTATACAGTCCTGCTGCCGCCCCCGCCCTCCAGCGGCGGGGTGTTGATCGCCTTTGCCTTGAAACTCCTGGAGGCGGTTGACCTGCAGGACCTCAGCCCCACCTCGTTCGAGCACGCCCGGCTGCTGGCGGAAACGATGCGCCTGGCCAACGCCGCCCGCAAAACCTGGGAAACGAACGTAGGCTCGGACGAAGCGCGAGTTGAGCGGTTTCTGGCCGAAGAGCACCTGAACCGTTACCGGCGGGAACTGGTCCACAGTCTCAAGCGCGGGCCGTCGCCGGACAGGTCACGGGCGGGGCAGCGGGGCGGACCGGGCAACACGACGCACATCAGCGTGGTCGACGGTCAGGGGGGCGTGGCCGGCGTTACCACGTCGGCGGGGGAGAACGCCGGCTTCGTCGTGGGCGACAGCGGCGTCTGCCTGAACAACATGCTGGGCGAAATCGACCTGCATCCCGACGGTTTCCACCGCCTGCCGCCGGGCGTCCGCCTGACGACGATGATGAGCCCGGCGATTGTCTTGCGCGACGGGAGGCCGGTGCTGGCCGTCGGCAGTGGGGGCAGCAACCGCCTCAGGTCGGCCATCGTCCAGGTCATCAGCAACGCCCTCGATTTCCAGATGCCTCTTCAACAGGCCATCGACGCCCCCCGGCTGCATTTTGAGGACGGCCTTTTGCAGGCGGAGGGCGGGGTTCCCGCCCCGGTTGTGGCTGAATTGCGAAGGGCGGGCTATCAGGTTAACCATTGGCCAGGGCGCAATATGTTTTTCGGCGGGGCGCATGCCGTGGCCCGGCAAGGGGAAGGGTTACTTGCCGCCGGCGACCGGCGACGGGGCGGTTCGGTGGCGGTGGTGGATTGACTGTCCTTACCAGTTAAAACCAGTCGCCGGCGTGGATGAAGAGCGGGTGAGCGGCCATCGCCCGGCCCAACCAGACCAGCAGGTCGTCATCGATTGTCAGGCGGTTGAGGCGGCGGGCCTGGGCGGGCGGCAGAAATCCGCAATAGATTTGCGAGAAGGTGACAATGTCCGTTTCAACCTGGGGCTTGCGGTCGCCGGCGGGCGAGGTTTCGGGCCGGCCATCGACCAGTCGCAACGCGATGGGTTCGGCGTTAGCCGGCAGTTGGGGATCGTCGATTTTGAACACAGCCTCGCCCATCATATCAGGCGGGTAGAAGCGCGACGTCAGCGCTTCTTCGATGTCGATGATGCGCAGCATGAAACTCGGCGCGACGTTATACACTTCGTTGAAAATCCAGCCGTTGTTTTTGGCCTCAACCGCCAGGGGATTAGCCAGCAGTTGGTGCACGGGTTCATCGGGCGGAGCCAGGTAATAGATGGCGTTGGCCATCTGCCCGGCCAGGTAGCCCCACAGCCCGCGATAAGCGGCATCGCTGGCGGTAAACATCTCGACCACGATCAGATCGCGCTTGCCCGTATCGTTCTTCTGAAAGCGATAACGCAGGTAGCCATCCAGCCCGCCATCGTCGTAGACCGCCTGGATTTCCCGGCGCTCCTGGGCCGTGGCCTGGATGGCCTTCCACCAGGCGTTGCTGCGGGTCAGGCGGCCATCAAACCAGGTCAGTTCGCCGCGATAGAGGGAACGCACCGCCGGCAGATCATCCGGCGTGAAGGGGCGGACCGACTGGGCTTCGCTAAAAACCGACAGGTCGCCCGGCGCGATGCGGTAGGCGTGAACCAAACCAGCCGTGCCGTAACCCAGGCGGCGATAATACGGGTGCGAGAAGGGATATAGAATGGAGAGGGCCAGTTGCTCCTGGCGCATTCGCTCCAGAAGGATTTGCATCATGTTGGTCGCCACCCCGCGCCGGCGATATTTCGGCAGGGTGGTTACCCCGGCGACCGCGCCGGCGTGGATGGGCACGCCGCTGAGCCACAGTTGGGTGGGAAAGGCGGTGGCCACGCCGGCCGTTTCCCCCTTGATTTTGGCGACCACCATGTGGGTATGGTTGTAACGGGGGTTGCTTTCCAGCCGGGCCCGGTTACGGGCTTCGTCCGAGCCGAAACCGATGGCCTTAACCCGGGCGATCTCGTCAAAATCGGCGGGGGTGGCCGGGCGGATGACGATAGCATCTGACATGGGTCTGTGCGCCTCCGATCTGGAACTGTGTGCCAGATTGGTTCAATCTCCGAGATTGAACCAATCTACTCCATCACCTGCGCTTGAATGAATGCCACCGCTTCTTCAGGAGTTTTAGCCAGGGTTACCAGCCGGGCCTGCTGCGGAGGGATGTATTGCTCGTCGATGAACGTCTCCAGGGTGCGCCGCCACAGCTCACCGACGGCAACAATGGGCTGGGGCGGAACTTCTCCGACCTGGACGAAGCTCCAGATGAGGGACAATTCGCTCAAGGTGCCGACGCCTCCGGGCATGGCAATGGCTCCCTGGCAGCGTTCGACCACGTACAACAGGCGGTCGCGCAAGGTTTGATGCCTGACTTCTTCCTTGACCCAGGGATTGGCCCCGCCGGGCCGGAACCGCTCGATGCGGGCGCTGGTGGCCCCGATGACGTGCCCGCCGGCCTCGTAGGCCCCCTGGCTGGCGGCGGCCATCACCCCACTGTAACCGCCCGTGAGGACGGCGAACCCGGCCTGGGCCAGGAGCCGCCCGACGGTGTAGGCTGCCTGGTAGTCGGCGCTGCCCGGTCGAGGGGCGCTGCTGCCGTAAACGCTGATCACCGCTGAAGACATCGCGCACGCTCTGCTCTCTCATACCCCGCGTGGATAGGAACCCAGGACGCGGAAATAGGTGGTAATCTCCTGCAAATGGTTCAGGGCGTTCCGAAACGCCTGTTCGTGCTGGCTGCCGATAAAATCCAGGTAGAAAAAATACTCCCAACGCTTGCCCTGCAAAGGCCGAGATTCGATCTTGGTCAGGTCGATGTCGCGCAGGGCGAAAACCGCCAGGCTTTTGAAGAGAATACCGGGCTCGTTGTCCAGGGAATAGACGATGGAGGTCTTGGCCTCGCCCTCGGGCACAACCGGCTCACGACCGACGACCACGAAGCGGGTGTAGTTCTCCGGGTCGTCCTCCAGATCGCCTTGCAAAATAACCATCTCGTAAATCTCGGCGGCGCGGCGGCTGGCAATGGCTGCCCCATCGCGAATATTTTGGGCGCGAACCATCTTGGCGCTGCCCGCCGTGTCGTAGGTGGCGACGCGCTCCGCCCCCGGAAAGTGCCGTTGCAGCGAATGTTCGCATTGGGCCAGGGCCTGGGGGTGCGAATAAATGCGCTTCACATCCTCCCGCGAGACGCCCGGCAGGGCCAGCAACTGGTGGGCAATGCGGACCTGCACCTCGCCGACAATGGACAGGTCGTAACGCAACAGCAGGTCGTAATTGCGGTGGATGCTGCCGGCCAGGGAATTTTCGACCGGCAGAACGCCTCTGTCTGCCTCTTCGGAGGTGACAACCTCGAACACCTCCTCGAAGGAGACGCAGGGCTTGAGCGAAATCTGATCGCCAAAGAACTTCACCGAGGCGGCTTCGCCATACGCCCCCCGTTCCCCCTGAAAAGCGACGATAGATGGTCGGTCGGCCATACTTTGCCTCCAAGACCTCGTTCCCGGCAGCGTCAGGCCAGCGTAAGAAGTTTATAGGGATAGACGTTGATCACGGTTGTCGCGCCGTATTGCGTCACCGTTTGCTCGTTTGGGTTGTAGACGTGATGGTGCCCGTGCAGCAAATAGCGCGGTTTGAAACGCTGCATCAGCCACAGGAATGATTTGAAACCCCGGTGGGTCCGGTCCCTTCCATTGTGGATGCCAAAAGGTGGAGAATGGGTGATCAGGATATCAAGGGCGCGCCCGTGAAACACCCGGTTGTAAACCAGGCGCGGGGCCAGGGCCACCACTTTAGCCCACATCTCCGATTCTGAGTATTGGAAGGGGCCTTCCTTATAGCGTATCGAACCTTCCAGGCCGCCAACTAACTTGCCCCGATGGCGCATAATGTTGCTGTCCAGGTTAATGCCGCCGCCGGGACCGGTTATCCGTTCCCCCCCGGCGGTGTACTCTTCGAGCGGATCGTGGTTGCCGTGCACGTAATAGAGCGTTACGTCCAGCACCGACAGAATATATTCGAGGTAATAATAGGGCAAATCCCCACAACCGAAGATCACCTCCGCCCCACGACTCAGCTCTGTAACTGACGGGCTATAAAGAAAGTCGAGGACCTTATCGCTGACACAAAGAGCCTTCACAATTTGGAACTTTTCTCAAGGGAGACGGACTCAGCCTACGGCAACGACGCGAAGCGTGAAAACTTGGAGTGCAGACCTTGGTCTGCAGAGCAAGCTCTGCACTCCTATTTTCAGAGAGTAGAACAAGCTGTTAGCTTGTTCACACCTCGGACAAACTAACAGTTTGTCCTACATTTTATACGAGGAGCCGTTGCCTGGGCAATATAATACCATGAAGGATTACCGCTGACGAATTTCCATAACCATTGAAGCCTTGGCCCCCGCCCGTTTACTCGCCGGAGGGCGGCGGCCAGGTGAATTCATCGACTACATCCAGGCGGGTGTTTAACAGGTAGATGGTCTCGCCGGAGTCGGCCCAAATGTCTGCCTCGGTCCAAAACAGATCGCCCGGTGGCAGTTGGGCCCCTGGAGCGCCGCTGTGAATCTTGACGGTCGCGCCCGGCTCCAGGACAAAGCCCGGTGGGAATTTATAGTCGTCTGCGGGGGACTCATCGTCAATCGAGCCTTGCAGCCGCCAGCCGTCCATCAGCTGGCCCACCGCCCCCTGGTTGACCAGCTCAACGTACTCGGCACCCTCGCCGTTGACCACCGTTTGAATGTGAATAACCGCCACCTGGTCGCGCGGATCGTCCGAGGTGGGGGTGGGCGGCGGCGGCGTGCTCGCCACAGGACCCGCCTCTGCGGTGGGCGGGGGCGTTTCGACCCCGGCCGGCGTTGGGGGGTGGGCGGTGGGCGGGGGCGCTTCCGCCGAGAGGCCAGGAATTTGTGGCAAGTTGCAGGCCAACCCAATCAATACGGTCAAAAGGAAAATGGGCAGAAGGCGAGCGTACATAAGCAATTTCTCCGGGACGGCCAGTCTGGGGTGCGTCCAAAGTTTTTGGAAAGCACAGGGGGGAATTGGGGGGACACCCCCCACACCCCCCGGTCCTCCTAAAATGTCGGACACACCCG
>JBHHXL010000205.1:0-8282 GCA_046757065.1 Anaerolineae bacterium | reverse complement strand
AAACTCGCCCCATTTTCATCGTTGGTGTCGTCCCGTTAGGGACTGTCCGACTCCTGTCAAATAAAAAAGCCTCCCGCTTGGGGAGGCTTTGCGCCCGAAATTGTGACTGCCTGGCCTAAGGCCGGCGCGCTCCCAAGCGGAAATACCCCTTCGTCTCAAGAAGGAGCTCGCTAAGGAGGCTATCGAGCGTGGCGGCCAAAGGCTGAATAGACATCGTGCTTTTCCAGGTTGTGCTGTCTTCAATTGCAATGTACTATAACACAAACGGACCGGTTTTTCAAGAGGAAATTCGCAGGCCAGAGTTGACCAAATCCAAAGACTGGTATTAAATCAGGGCGCGCTCCGGATCGAAAGGGCGAGCGGCCAATGGATCTCAATCCCCTACCCAAAGTTGAACTCCACCTGCATCTTGACTGCTCCCTCAGCTACGACGTAGTTTCCGAGTTGCGGCCGTCTGTCACGCGGGGGGAATACGAGCGCGACTTCATCGCGCCGGCCAAATGCACCAACCTGGCCGACTTTCTGAGCCGGGCCCCGGCAGGCATCGCCTTGATGCAAACGGAGCGCGCCCTGGAGCGCGTGGTCGAGGACCTGTTGCGGCAACTGCGGGCGGACGGCGTGATCTACGCCGAGCTGCGCTTCGCCCCGCTGCTGCACACCAGGGCCGGCCTGGGGGCAGAGGAGGTGGTCGAGATCGTCGAGCGGGCAATGGACCGGGCCAGCCGGGCCAGCGGCGTCGAGGCCCGGTTGATCCTGTGCACCCTGCGCCATTTCAGCCAGGCCCAGAGCCTGCGCACGGTCCGGCTGGTCGAGCGGTTCCAGGGCGCGCGCGTCGTGGCTCTGGACCTGGCCGCCGATGAGGCCGGCTTCCCCCTCGAGGCCCACATCCCGGCCTTCCGCTACGCCATCGAGCGGGACATCCCCCGCATTGCCCACGCCGGGGAGGCCCGGGGCCCGGACAGCGTCTGGGAGACGCTCCGCCAGCTGCAACCGGCCCGTCTCGGCCACGGCGTGCGCAGCATCGAGGACCCGGCCCTGCTGGACCATCTCAAGGCGCGCGAGATTCACCTGGAGCTTTGCCCCAGTTGCAACGTCCAGATCGACATCTACGACACTTACGCCGACCATCCCATCGACCGGCTGTACGCCGCCGGACTGTCGGTTGGGGTCAGCACTGATGGCCGCACTCTGACCGGCATCACCCTGACCCAGGAGTACGAGCGCCTGCGGCAGGCCTTCGGTTGGGGGATGGCTCATTTTCTACAGTGCAATTTGAACGCCCTGCGGGCCGCGTTTGTCCCGGCTGCGGTCCGGCAGCGCCTGGAGCGCCGGCTTGTGGAGGGGTATGGAGTCACAGTCGATAGTTGAGATGAGTATTTGCGAGAGAGGATGAAAAAAATGCCCGATACGATCAGCGGCGTCCTGCAACGAACCAAAAAAGGAACGGGCGTTCTGCGCGATCCGGCCCAATCCTTCCGGCCCGGCCCGGACGATCCCGTCGTGCCCGCGAAGCTGATGCAGGCATTTGACCTGGTCGAAGGGGCGTCCGTCAGCGGCCCGCTGCGGAAGGGCAAACAGGGGCTTGAGCTGGCGCAGGTCGAGGCGGTCTGTGGCCTCTCGCCCGAGGCATTTCGGCAGCGCCGGCCTTTCGCCAGGTTGGTGGCCATCGATCCCTGCGAGCGTTTTCATCTGGCGGTGACCGGGCAGACGAGCATGCGCCTGATCGATCTGGTCGCGCCCATCGGCAAGGGCACGCGCGGGTTGATCGTTTCGCCGCCCAAGGCGGGCAAAACCATCCTCCTGGAGCAATTGGCCAAGGCGATTCGAACGGCCGAGCCCGAGACGCGGATCATCGTTTTGCTGATCGATGAGCGGCCCGAGGAGGTGACCCACTTCCGCCGCGCCGTGGAGGCCGAGGTTCTGGCCAGTTCCAGCGATCAAAGCGTGCGGGAACACGTGGCCCTGGCCGAATTGGTCCTGGCCCACGTCCGGACCGAGCTTGAATGTGGGCACGACATCGTTTTGCTGGTCGATAGCCTGACCCGGATGAGCCGCACCTTTAACCTGAAGGGGTCGGGCTCGGGGCGGACCCTGTCCGGCGGGGTGGATGCCGGGGCCTTGCAGTTCCCGCGTCGCTTCTTCGGCCTGGCCCGCAACATCGAGGACGGCGGCTCGGTGACCATCCTGGCCACGACCCTGGTCGATACCGGCTCGCGTATGGATGACTTCATCTTCGAGGAGTTCAAGGGCACCGGCAACAGCGAGATCGTCCTCGACCGTTCGCTGGCCGAGGCTTACATTTTCCCGGCCATCAACCTCCTTGAAAGCGGCACGCGCAAGCCGGAGCGCCTCTATAGCCCCGATGGCAGCCGCCGGGTGGGGCTGTTGCGCCGCAGGCTGGCCGGCCGTGATCCTAGAGAAGCGATGGAGGTTATGCTCGGCCTGCTGGAAAAATATCCTACCAACGAAGCCTTGCTGCAAAGCCTGCCCGCCGGGAAACGCTAGACTCGCCGGGAATTTGAAACGCACCCGTCGTGGGCGGGCGAATAGCCCGTTAGCGTCACCTTTGCTATAATTGGAGTCGCCTGGGGGCGAGCCAGGCCGGGGGGCCAATCTCTACGTTTGCGCCTGAATTTGCCGCCAATGCCTGACCGAATCTTGAAATTCCCCGACGGTTTTCTGTGGGGCAGCGCGACCTCTGCCCACCAGACCGAAGGGGAGAACACCAACAACGACTTTTGGGCCTGGGAGCAGGAACCGGGCCGCGTCGCCGATGGCACCAACAGCGGCCTGGCCTGCGACTGGTGGCGGCGGGCCGAGGAGGACTTCGACCGGGCCGCGGCCCTGGGGCATAACACCCTGCGCCTGTCGCTGGAGTGGAGCCGCCTCGAGCCGGAGCCGGGTCGTTGGGACGAGGCCGCCGTCGACCGCTACCGCGAGATGCTCGTAGCTTTGCGGCAGCGCGGCATCGAGCCGATGCTGACCCTGCACCACTTCACCAATCCGCTCTGGCTGGCCGGGCAGGGCGGCTGGCTGGCCCCGAACATCGTGCCTCTGTTTGAGCGTTACGCGGGCAAAGCCGCCCGCTGGTTTGGCGATTTGTGCCGTTTGTGGTGCACCATCAACGAGCCGATGGTTTACGCCGTCAACGCCTACCTGGTTGGCATCTGGTTTCCGGGGCGGACCCGTCTGCGGCAGGCGTTTCAGGTGGCGGCCAATATGGCCCGCGCTCACGGCGCTGCCTATCAAGCCCTTCGCCGTGAGCGGCCAGGGGCGCAGGTCGGGCTGGCCAAGCATATCCCGTACTTCGATCCGGCGGGAGCCACGGTTCTGGACGGGGGGCTGGCCGCCGCGCGCGACCTTCTTTTCAACCGCCGCTTTTTGGAGGCGGTGACTGAAGGACGTCTCAAGCCGCCGTTGGGCTGGGGCTTCGGGGGCCGGGTTGTGCCCCAGGCGGTCGATAGCGTCGATTTCCTGGGCTTGAACTACTACGGCGGCTACAAAGTAACCTTTGACGCCAGGTCTCCCTCCGGCCTCTTTTCGCGTCATGTCATTGCTGATCACCAGGCCGAGATGTGGGACGCGCCCTGGGCGGACCGCGAGATTTCGCCCGGCGGCCTGTATCGCTGTCTCAAGCGCCTGGCTGCCTATGGCAAACCGATTTTCATCGCCGAAAACGGCCTGGATGACGCCCAGGACCGGCGACGCCCGCGCTTCCTGCTGGCGCACCTGGCGGCGGTGCACCGCGCCATCCGGGAGGGCGTGGATGTGCGCGGTTTTTACCATTGGACCCTGGTGGACAACTACGAATGGGTCGAGGGTTGGACGACCCGCTTCGGCCTGATCGCCCTCGATCCGGAAACGCAGGCGCGCGCCCCGCGCCGCAGCGCCGAGATGTACGCCGCCATCGCCAGGGCAAACGCCATCAGCGAAGAGCTCGTGGCTGGGTACGCGCCCGAGGCCGTTGAGGACATATTTGCCGCATAGCAAGATACCGATGTTGAAAAACCAAACGTTAACCCGTCTGGTGGGCCTGGGTTTGGCCCTCCTGTCGCTGCTGTACCTGCTCATCTTCTGGGCCGTTCAATTGCGCGCGCCGTCCGACGGCTATTCGGACCGCGATGGCATCCTGATCGGCGAAATTACCATCAATCGCGTGCTGGCCCCGCAGCCCAACAGCTTGCAGGCCGGTGATGTTGTGCTGGCCGTAGATGGGGCCGCGATTGGTGACTGGCGGGCGCGGGCCTTCCGGTTGGGCGGGCCGCCGCCGGCCTGGCGCGCCGGCCGGGAGGTCAATTATACCGTCCGGCGCGCCGGCCAGGTGATTGAGGTCCCGGTCGTTTTGCGCCAACTGACCCCCGGCCAAATCCTGGCCAAAGGGGCCACCGATTTCATCACCGGTTTCATCTTTCTGGTCATCACCCTGTTCGTCTTCCTGAAGCGCCCTTACGACCCGGCGGCTCGCCTGTTCTATCTGGCCGGGCTGAGCATTTCCTTTGCCACCAACCTGACGGCGATTATCGGCCTGCAAGCCAGCGACCTGGTCAACCGGGCCCCGTTCCTGCTGTTCAAAATCCCGGAAATGATTACGTTCTGGCTGAACTTTGCTCTGATGGTCCATTTCTTCCTGATCTTCCCCCGCCGCCACCGCCTGGCCAGGGGCCGGCCCTGGTTGGTGCCGGTCATCTACCTGGCCCTGCCCCTGGTCAGCCTGATGGTGGGTCTGGTCCGGGGCGATTCCCTGCTTTCCGTGCTGACGGTGATCGACCAGATACGTTTCTCGGTGGCGATTGTTTATCTGGCCGCGGCCGTGGGCCTGCTGCTGCAAAAGTTTCTTTCGTTCAGAACCCGCACCGAGCGCAACCAGTTGCGTTGGGTGGTGTGGGGGATGGGCATCGGTCTCACCCCCTGGCTGTTTTTGTTCGCGTTGCCGGTTGCTCTGGCGGGTGACCCGCTGGTTCCGTTCCAGGCGGTCAACCTGGCCCTGGCCGCCGTTCCCCTGGCCTTTGCCTTTTCGATTGTGCGCTACCGCCTGTTCGACATCGGCACCATCATCAATCGCAGCCTGGTCTACGGCCTGCTGAGCGCCCTGCTGGTGGCCGGTTACGCGGTTCTGGTAGCTTTCTTCTCCCGGTTGGGCGAGCTGGTGGGCTTGAGCCCCGACGAGCGCCTGCTGCCCCCGACGGTGGCGGCGCTGTTGACGGCGGCTCTGTTCGACCCGGTGCGGCGATGGGTGCAGGCCGGTATCGACCGGGTGTTTTACCCCGACCGGCTGGCCTTCGAGCGGCTGCCGCTGGAGTTGAGCCGCGAGTTGAGCACAACGATGGACCTCGATTCGGTGGTGCGCTTGCTGACCGAGACCGTGCCCGAGCGCCTGAATATCAGCCAGGCGCAGTTGCTGCTGTTATCCCCGGAGGGGGATCGCTGGCTTCCGGGCTGGGACGGGCAACTTTCCAGCGGCCGGGCTTTGCTGGAGCATCTGTCGGAGCAGGAAACGGCCATCCCGCTTTTCCGCCCCGAGAAGCGGCCTCCGCCGCTGGAACCGCTGGCCCGGCGCGGGATCGAGGTCTGCGTGCCCCTCATCATTGAAAAGAAGCTGGTGGGGCTTTACAACCTCAAGGCCAAAAACGGGGCCGATTTCTACAGCCGCCGCGAGCTGGAAATCTTAACCAACCTGGGCGATCAGGCGGCCATCTCCATCGCCAACGCCCGCTCCTACCAGACCGTGCAGCAGCTCAACCTGGACCTTGAGGCGCAGGTTGAGGAGAACGAGCGCCTCTTTAGACAGGAGCGGCACCGGGCCAACCAGTTGGCCCTGATCAGCGCCGTCAGCCGGGAGGTCACTTCAATTTTGGAGGTGGACCGGCTGTTGAAGACCGTCACCCAACTGGTGCGGGCCGCTTTTGATTACCACCTGGTCAGTATCGCCCTGCTCGAAATCCAAAACGACCGGCCCTGCCTGGTCTTCCGGGCGGTCGATGGCGTGACCGACGAGCGAGAATCGCCGGTCGGCCTGTGTTTGCCCCTGGACGACGGGATGACGGTGACGACCTCGGTGGCTCGCCTGGGGCGGCCGCTGCTGGTGCCCGATGTCAGCCGGGAGCCACGCTATCGCAAGTTCGCCAGCATCGAAACTGTGGCCGCCGAGCTGGCCGTACCCCTGCTCACCCAGGACCGGGTTATCGGCGTCCTGGATGTGGCCAGCGACCAGGTCAACGCCTTCAGCGAGGAAGACCTGCGCACGATGCAATCCCTGGCGGCTCAGGTAGCCACGGCCATCGAAAACGCCCGTCTCTACGAGCGGTTGAGCGAGCAGGAGCGGCTGCAAAGCGAGTTGCGCATCGCGCGGGCCATCCAGACCAGCCTGCTGCCGCAGGAACCCCCGCGCATACCGGGCCTGCAAATCTACGGCACCTCGCTGCCCGCCGAGGAGGTGGGCGGCGATTTCTTCGCCTATTTCCGGGAGGCGGAGGGAAATACCCTGGGCATCGCTGTCGGGGATGTCAGCGGCAAGGGCATTCCGGGCTCCCTCTTTATGGCCGTGTCGATCAGCGTTTTGCGGGCGCAGGCCAGCTACCACACCGATACGGCCACCTTGATGCACAGTATGAATCAGGTCCTATACCCGCAAATGCACACCAACCGCATGAACGCGGCCCTGCTCTACACCCGCATTGACGTTGCCAACCTCAACTTGCAGGTGAGCAACGCCGGCTTGATCGCGCCGCTGCTGGTCTTGCGGCCGGCCGGCCGGCGCTGCCAGTTCCTGGATGTCAGCGGTCTACCGCTGGGGGCCTCGCTCGAGGCCGAGTACGACCAGCGGATAGTCCCCCTGTCGCCGGGCGATCTGATCCTGTTGTGCAGCGACGGGGTTGTGGAAGCCAGAAATCCGGGTGGGGAACTGTTCGGTTTTGCCCGGCTGCAAACTGCCGTGGAAGACTCGCTGGCAATCGACGCCCACGCCGAGTCTCTGGCCGGGCGCGTTTTGCAGCGCCTGCACGAATTCACGGCCGGCCATCCGCCCCACGATGATATGACCCTGGTCGTCGTCGAGGTTGAAGGGCCATAACCTTGACCCGCTACAGCCGCCGTGCTAAAATCTCCGGCGAGCGGGCCGGTAGGGATGGTTATTATGGACTCAACCGAAAAACGTTCCATCTATTTAGATCACGCCGCTTCCACCCCGGTCGATCCGGGCGTGGTTGAGGCGATGCTGCCCTATTTCACCGAAACCTACGGAAACGCCTCCGGCTTGCACAGCCAGGCCCGGGCCAGCGCCCGCGCCCTGGACGCCGCCCGGCGCGATGTGGCCGAGGTCTTGGGCTGCTCGCCCAAAGAGGTCATCTTCACCTCCGGCGGCTCGGAGAGCGATAATATGGCAATTCGCGGCGTGGCCTGGGCGCAGAAGCAGGCCGGCAAAGGGGCGCATATCATCACCTCGCCCATCGAGCACAGCGCCGTGCAAAAAACCATCGACCAGTTGTGCGCCCGTTTCGGCTTTGAGCAGACGCGCGTGCCGGTCGATGAAACCGGCCGGGTTGATCCGGCTGCCGTGGCCGGGGCCATCCGGCCCGACACGGTCCTGATCAGCGTTATGGGGGCCAACAACGAGGTCGGCACCATCCAGCCGCTGGCCGAAATCGGCCAGATCGCCCGCGAGCGCGGCATCCCTTTCCACAGCGATACGGTTCAGGCGGTGAATGCCATAGAATTGCAGGTCGATGCTCTCAACCTCGATTTGCTGTCGCTCTCGGCGCATAAGTTTTACGGGCCGAAGGGGGTGGGCGTGCTGTACCTGCGGCAGGGCACGCCCTTTCTGCCGCCAGGCACCGGCGGCGGCCACGAAGGCAACCGCCGCCCCGGCACGGAAAACATCCCCTACATCGTGGGCCTGGCCAGGGCCCTCCGGCTGGTGGAAAGGCTGCGGCCCGGCGAGACGCTTCGTCAGGCTGCCTTGCGGGACCGGCTGGTTGCGGGCGTTTTGCAGGCCGTGCCCGGCGCGCAACTCACCGGCCACCCGACCCAACGCCTGCCCAACAACGCCAGCTTTGTTTTCCCCGGTTGCGACGCTTCGGCGCTGCTGATGCACCTCGATATGCAGGGCATTGCCGCCGCCAGCGGCAGCGCCTGCGACACCGGTATGCCCGAACCCAGCGCCGTTCTGCTGGCGATGGGCGTCCCCTCCGACCTGGCCCTCGGCGCGTTGCGGCTGACTCTGGGCCGGAGCACCACCGGGGATGACATCGACTACGTGCTGGATGTATTGCCGAAGATCGTGAGCA
>JBHHXL010000204.1:0-8357 GCA_046757065.1 Anaerolineae bacterium | reverse complement strand
TAATAACCTATGAAACGAAACGTTCTTTTTGCGATCTTCCTCCTGGGCCTGGCCGCCCTGGCCATTGCCTGTGGGCCGGCGCCCGAGGGGGCCGCGGCTCAGGCCGCCGCGCTCGAACCGCAGGAACAAACCACGCCGGTAGAGGTTGCTACGGTGCAAACGGGCGACATTGCCCTGATCTACAATTACGCCGGGGACCTGAGGGCGGAACGCAGCGTCAACGTTTTGCCCGGCGCTGCCGGCCGAATCGAAGCTGTGCTGATCGAGGTTGGCGATGAGGTGCAGGCCGGCCAGCCCCTCGCCCGCGTCGAGAGCGATCTTTATACCCTGCAATTGAAACAGGCCCAGGCAGCCCTGGCCAGCGCCCAGCTCAACCTGGCCAAAATGAAACAGGGCACCCGCCCCGAGCAAATCGCGGCCGCGGAGGCAGCCGTTGAAGTCGCCCGGGCCAGCCTGAACGACGTGACCACCATCAGCGATGACGAGCGGACGGTGGCCGCCACAGCCCTGGCCCAGGCCGAGGCCGCGTTGCGCATCGCCCAGGCCGAGTACGACAAGATCGCCTGGGCCGGCCAGGTCGGGTTGACCCCGCAGGCCCTGCAACTGGAACAGGCAACCGTTGCCTATGAATCGGCGGTGGCCGCTTACAACCTGCAAACCCACCCCAGCGATTCCCAGTTAGCGCCGCTGCTGACCCAGCTTGTCCAGGCCGAATTGAGCCTGATTCTGGCCAAACAACCGTTCACCGAGCTGGACTTCAAACTGGCCGAGGTTGGGGTTGAACAGGCGAGCGTGGCCGTCGATCTGGCCCAACTGCAACTGGATGAGGCCGCCATCGAGGCCCCCTTCGACGGGGTCGTCTCCGAAGTCTTCGTCACCGAGGGCAGTATGGTCGGCCCGCAAGCGCCGGTTGCCAGCCTCATCTCCCAGGATGTTGAAGTGGTGGTCCAGGTCGAAGAAAGCCGCATCGGGCAGATCTTCCCCGGTCAAAACGCCTCGCTCCAGGTCACGGCCTTCCCCGGCCAGGACTTTCCGGCGGTGGTGACCAGGGTCGCCCCGGCAGCCGACAGCGCCACCCGGACCTTCGCCGTAACCATTATGCCGGTCGATGAGGAGCGCCTCTTGCGCAGCGGGATGTTCGCCAACGTCTCGATTTTGATCGATGAGAAAGAAGCAACGCTGATCGCGCCGCGGGCGGCGGTGACTCTGGTCAACGACCAGGAGATCGTTTATGTGGTTAACGGCGATACCGTTGAGCAGCGCCCGGTCACGACCGGCCTGTTTGACAAAAACCGCATCGAAATCCTGACGGGGCTTGAGGAAGGCGAGGTCATCGTCATCGCCGGCCAGGCCAACCTGATAGAAGGCGCCAGGATTGAGATCACCAATTAGCGTCAACTGGGTGATCGGGTAACCGGGTAACTCGTTACTGGTTACCTGGTTAACTGGGTACCGGTTGATTGGCTGATTGCATACTGATCAACCAATACCCAATACCTAATACCCAATATGACGAGTTAACCAACCGACAACAAGGACCAATAAACCATGGGACTCACAAGATTAGCCATCCGCCGGCCCCTGACGATGTTGATGATCATCCTGGGGTTGGTGGTAATGGGCTTTCGCTCGCTGACCCTGCTCCAGGTTGACCGCTTTCCCCAGGTTGACTTTCCCTTCGTCAGCATTGTGGCCGTCTTTCCCGGCGCGTCGCCGGAGGACGTGGAAGACCTGGTTTTGGAGCCGATTGAGGACGCCGTGGCCGGGCTGTCCGGCATCGACCAGATCACCTCTCAAGCCAACGAAGGCTTCGGCTTCGTGGTCATCGCCTTCCTGGAAGGCGTCGACGGAGACCAGGCGGCGATTGAAGTCGAGCGCCAGGTGGCCAGCGTGCGCGGCCAACTCCCCGATGAGGTTCAAGACCCATCCGTGATCAAAGCCGATTTCAACGCCATCCCCATTATGGAGATCGTTTTGAGCGGGCCGCAGGGACAGGATGCCCTCTTTGAACTGGCCGAGAACCGGATCAAACCGCGCCTGCAATCGATTCAGGGGGTGGCCTCGGTCAGCGTCTCTGGCGGGCGGGAGCGCGAAATCCAGGTATTCGCCGACCCGGCCAGGCTGGCCGGCTTCGGCCTGTCGCTGGATAGCATCCAGCAGGCGCTCCAGTTAAACAACCTGGCCTTCCCGGTGGGGTCGGTCGAGGAGGGCCGCCAGAAAACCTCGATCCGTTCGGTTGGCGACTTTGCCAGCGTCGAGGAAATCGAGGGCGTGGTCGTGGCCGGCGGCCCCAACCCCTTCGGCCCGCCCGGCCAGAGCAGCAGCGGCCTGGTCTTCCTGCGCGATGTGGCCGAGGTGCGCGAGGGGTTCAAGGACAACACCCAAATCTTGCGCTACAACGGCCTGGATACCGTCAACATCAGCATTGTTAAGACCAGCACGGCCAACACCATCGGCGTGGCCGATGACATTCGGAAAGTGGTTGAGGGCCTGAATGAGGACCTGCCCGCCGGCGCACAGATGACCATCGTCATCGACGACTCCGAGTTCACCCGCGAGTCGGTGGCAGCCGTGCAAGAGGACCTGATCCTGGCTATTCTGATCACCAGCCTGGTTTTGCTGGTCTTCCTGCACACCGTCCGCAGCACCTTCATCGTGCTGCTGGCCATCCCAACCTCGATCATCTCCACCTTCCTGGTGATGTGGGCCCTGGGCTTTACCCTGAACAGCCTGACGTTGCTGGCTTTGACCCTGACCATCGGCATTCTGGTGGACGACTCGATTGTGGTTCTGGAAAATATCGAGCGTCACCTGAAGATGAAAAAGAAACCCCGGCAAGCGGCCATCGACGGCCGCTCCGAGATCGGGCTGGCCGCCATTACCATCACCCTGGTGGATGTGGTGGTCTACCTGCCGGTGGCTTTCACCTCCGGCATCATCGGCCAGTTCTTCCGCTCGTATGGGATCACGATTGCCGTGGCTACCCTGTTTTCGCTGTTCGTCTCCTTCACTCTGACCCCGATGCTGGCCGCGCTGTGGATGAAAGACCCGACCCAACCGGAGCGGCCGCCACGCGGGCTGGCCAGGATTATGGGCTTCACCCTCCGCCCAATCGGCTGGCTGTGGAATCGCTTCGTGCGGGCCTGGGAGGCGGGCTTTACCGCGCTCTCCAACTTTTACGCCTTTCTCCTGCGCATTGTCTTGCGCAACTTCTTCACCCAATTGCTGGTGGTTATCATCGCCGGGGCGGCCCTGGCCGCCGGCATCTTTCTGGTCGTCAGCGGCTTCGTCGGCAGCGAGTTCTTCCCGCAGGAGGACGACGGGCGCTTCACGGCCAGCCTCGAGATGCCGCCGGGCACCAGCCTGGCCGCCACCGATCAGGCCGCTCGCCAGGTGGAGCAGATCATCCTCAACGAGGTGCCTGAAACCGTGGCTATCCTGACCCGGATCGGGGGCGGCGGCGGCAATATATTCTCCGGCAGCACCGGCGGTTCGAACGCAGGCACCGTCTCCGTGCGCCTGGTGGATAAATTGGACCGCGACCGCAGCACGACCGAGATCATCGACGCCATCCGGCCCGAGGTCAAAAAGATACCGGAGGCAAATATCTCCCTGGGGCAAGCCTCGCTGGGCGGGCCGCCGGGCAGCGCCATCCAGGTTCAGGTTTTTGGGGCGGACCCCAACGTTCTGATCGATCTGGCCAACCAGGTTGAGGCGGCGATGATGACCGTGCCGGGCACGGTTGACATCAGCAACACCGACGCCGCCCGCGCTCCGGAGGCGCGGGTTGTCATCGACCGGGACAAGGCCGTAGACCTGGGCCTGTCGCCGGCGCAAATTGCGGGCACGTTGCGCACCGCCCTGAGCGGCAGCGAAGCGGGTAAATTCGATCCGGCAGGGTCTACGGAGATCGACATCACCGTGCGGATGAACGAGGCCGCGCGGACCGACCTCAACCGGCTGTTGCAGATGCCGTTGGGCTTTGTCAACGGCCAGGCGGTTACGCTGGGCCAGGTAGCCACGGTCGAACGCAGCCAGGCCCCGGCCCGCATCACCCGCGCCGACCGCCAGCGCGTGCTGACCGTCGGCAGCGGCGTTCAGGGCCGGCCTGCCGGGGACGTGACCAACGATATCGAGGCCGCCATCCAGGCCCAGGTCGAATTTCCGCCCAATTACGGCTTCGAGTTTATCGGCGTCTCCGAGCAGCAGCGCGAAACCTTCGCCCAGTTTGGGCAGGCTCTGCTGCTGTCCATCGCGCTGGTCTATATGCTGCTGGTGGCGCTCTATCAAAGCTGGCTACAACCGCTGGCGATTATGTTCTCGCTACCGGTGACCCTGGTCGGCGCTTTCGGCGGGCTGTGGCTGACGGGCAACACCTTGAACCTGATCTCGATCCTGGGCATCGTCCTCCTGACGGGCGTGGTTACCAAGAACGCGATCCTGGTGGTGGACTTTACCAACCTTCTGCGCCGGGAACGCGGCTTCGGGCGCAAAGAGGCCCTGATCGAGGCCGGCCGCCTGCGCCTGCGCCCGGTCATTATGACCACGGCCTCGCTGGTTTTCGCCCTACTGCCGTTGCTGCTTGGACGAGGCGCGGGGTCAGAGGTCCGGGGACCGCTGGCAGCGGTGGTCATCGGGGGGAATATCTCCTCTACCTTGCTGACCCTGATCCTGGTGCCGGTGGTTTACAACTTCTTCGACTGGGGCGGCGGGTTGGTCACCGGCGTCGTTCGCAAAATCCTCGGCGCAGGCCCCCCGCCCGGAGAGCAGGCCCCCGGCGAAGAAGCGCCCGCGCCTCCGCCAACACCGGCCCCGCAGCCGGGAACGCCGATCACCCTCAACCCGCCCACGCCGGAAACCGGCGCGGACACGGCGTAATGAATGAGGTTACTCGCTGAAATGAAACAACATCGTTGGATGATAGCCATCTCCCTGATCGCCCTGGTGATTTTGAGCGGTTGCGGCCCGGGCCCGAACGGGGAACCCGCTGAAGAAGAAGTTCTTAAGCCGATCAACGCCGCCGACTGGCCGACGCCGGTCCCGCCGACGCCATCCGCTGCCGCCACGCCGTTCCCTAAAGTCACGCTGGCGCCAACGGCCACGCCGACAGCGCAACCCGATCCTGCTCCCGCCGCCCCCGATGCCGGCGCGTTGGGGATCGACCTCGGCGGTGATGCCGATGCGCTGGCCGAAGAGGTCACCCGCCTGAGCGGCGGCCTGCCGCCGGTGGCGGTGGCCCTGGTCCAGGTCGATGGCGTGGCCTTGCGCCAGGGGCCGGGCCAAACCTACCCGGCGGTCAGCCAGGTGCCCCGCGACGAGCCGGCGGGCGTCCTGGGCCGGGACGCGAGCGGCAACTGGCTTTACGTCTTAACCCTATCGCTGGAACAGGGCTGGCTGCCGGCGGAGAGTCTGCGCATCATCGGCAGCCTGGCCGAAGCGCCCGTCCTGCCCCCCGACCCGCTGGCCGCGCTTCTCGGCTCCGAGGCGGGCTCGGAGGCAACCTCGCCCACCGGCCCCCCGGCGGCCAGCCCGCAGCCGCTGGACCTCGACGCATTAGCGCCGGTGGCTACGGCCCGCGTCGCCAGCCAGGGCCTGAATCTGCGCCAGGGGCCGGGCACTGCTTACGCCGTGTTGGAGGCGTTGGCCCAGGGCGATGAGGTGGCCGTGCTGGCCATCAACCAGGCGCAGGACTGGGTCCTGGTGCGGACGGCGGCAGATGGACAGGCCGGCTGGGTCTCGCTGGCTTTCCTGAACGTCACCGGCGCGCTGGACGAAGCGCCCAACGTCGTCACTTCCTCTCCCGACAGGGACCTGCCCCCCGGCCAGGTCGCGCCTGTCTTCGACCCGGCTGCTCTGGCCGCGGCAGGCTCTGCGCCGGGTAGCGCTGCCAATCCGCCCGGTGTTGGCAGTGCAAGCCGCCTGGGCAGGCTGGTCATCCAATCGGCCAGCGGCGAGGACATCTACGTCATCAACGCCGATGGCAGCGGCCTGCGGCGCTTAACCCACGGCATCGATCCGGCCCTCTCGCCCGACGGGCAGACGGTCGCCTTCACCCGCTGGACCGGCGATGACAGCGCCCTGTGGCTGATCGGCGTTGACGGGGGCGGCGAGCGGGCGGTTCTGGGCGAAATGCGTAAAGCCAAAGGGCCGGAGTGGTCGCCTGACGGAACGCGGATCGCGCTCAATTTTCAACACGGGGGTCGCCTGGAGAAACGGAAAGTTTGCAAGAATTTGATGGAGCTCGGGGATAAGGACCCCGGCATCCCCTTCAACGTCGATCCGGATGACATCGGCGTGGAAACCCGCGACGGCGTCCCGCACCTTTGTTGGAAACTCCCGCCGGACCCGCACTGGAGCCTGCGGGTGGTCAACCTGGCCGACGGCAGCTTTGAGGACCTTTACGGCGGCTTATACGCCTTCCGGCCCGCCTGGGACCCCAGCCGGACCTGGCGCATTATCACCGACGCCGGCAACGGGCTGCTGGAGTCCGATGTCAACCGGGATTACTGGCAGAACATCACCGACCACATCGGCGACGGCTCGCCCGTCTTCTCGCCCGATGGCCGCTACCTGGCTGTGGCCGTCAATCAAAACGGCCAATTCGACATCCACCGCCTGAACAATGACGGCAGCGGGCGGGTGCGTCTGACGCAGACGCCCTTCTTCGCCCTGGTTGGGCCGAACAAACAGGACCCGTGGCAGAACGTCTCACCCGCCTGGTCGCCCGACGGGACGGAGATCGCCTTTTTGACCAACCGGACCGGTCGTTGGGAAATCTGGGTGATGAACGCCGACGGCTCCAACCAGCGCCCGATGTTTTCGGAGGCGGTAAACGATCGGTTGGACATCAAGTATCGGTTTGTGGACGAACGGGTGATTAGCTGGCGGTAAAAGACCAGACCTATCAGGTTTTGTATAAAAACCTGACAGGTCTGTATTGTCATTCTGAGGAGCGCAGCGACGAAGAATCTCCTTAGAAGGCCGAAAAAGCGAAGGCAAAGTTGCGTTCCGTGGAGATTCTTCGCTCCCCGCTTCGCGGTCGCTCAGAATGACATAATCCGAAATGTCAACACGCCCTAGCGGCGCTCGACCGGTAGGTAGCGGCGCTCGGTTTCGCCGATATAGATCTGGCGGGGGCGATTGATGCGGCTGGAGGGGTCGTCCCACATCTCCTTCCATTGGGCGATCCAGCCCGGCAGCCGGCCCAGGGCAAACATCACCGGGAACATATTGGTGGGGATGCCCATCGCCCGGTAGATGATGCCGCTGTAAAAATCGACGTTGGGGTAGAGCTTGCGCTGCACAAAGTAATCGTCCTGCAGAGCAATTTGCTCTAGATTCCTGGCGATGTCCAACAGCGGGTCGTGGATGCCCAATTCATCGAGGACTTCGTCGGCCATTTCCTTTAAGATCTTCGCCCGGGGATCGAAGTTTTTGTAGACCCGATGGCCGAAACCCATCAAACGGAATCCGGATTTCTTGTCTTTGGCTAACTCCGTATATTTGCGATAGTCGTTCCCATCATCTTGTATCATCTGCAGCATTTCAATGACGGCCTGATTGGCCCCGCCGTGCAGCGGGCCCCACAGCGCGCAAACGCCCGTGGCCACGGAGGCGTACAGGTTAGCCCGGCTGCTACCGGCCATACGCACGGTCGAGGTGCTGCAATTCTGCTCGTGGTCGGCGTGCAGAACGAGGAGCAGGTTCAACGCGCGCTCCATGACTTCGGGTACCTCGTACGGTTCGGCCGGGACGGCAAACATCATATGCAGGAAGTCGCCTAAATAACCCAGATCGTTGCGGGGGTAGATGTAGGGTTGCCCAATCGACTTCTTATATGAAAAAGCCACAATCGTTTTCATCTTCGCCAGCAGGCGGATGATGTTCAGATCGATGTCTTCGTGCGATTCAGGGTAATAGGTTGAAAGGGATACGACCATTGCCGAGAGGATGGCCATCGGATGAGCGGTGGGAGGGAAGCCCTCGAAGAACTTTTTCATCTCCTCGTGAAGGAGGCTATGGTAAGTCAAGCCGTGCTTGAAATCATTCAATTCGGCTTCACTTGGCAAATGCCCATAAATTAAGAGGTAGCAAACCTCCAGAAAATCGGCTTTAGTAGCAATTTCCTCTATGGGATAACCCCGGTAGCGCAAAATCCCCCTCTCTCCGTCGATAAAGGTGATTGAACTCTGGCAAGAGCCGGTGTTGCCATAACCGGGGTCGAGCGTGATAGCTCCTGTCTTGGCCCGTAGGGTCCGCAGATCGATGGCTACCTCCCCTTCCGAGCCAACAACGACGGGAAATTCGTACTCTTGCCCTTCCAAGATCAATTTTGCTGGATTCATCGCATACTCCTT